>JAOPYL010000290.1 GCA_025964625.1 Actinoallomurus sp.
CGCCGCGCAGGACAAGCCGCCGCCGGCCCGCAAGAAGGCGCGCGGCACGCGCGCGTCGGTGCCGTCCTGGGACGAGATCATGTTCGGCGCGCGCCGACCCGAATGACGCGAGCACGACCGTGGCCCCCGGCGACTTGTCGCCGGGGGCCACGGTCGTTCACGACCTCGTCGGGGCCGCGTCGCACGGAGCGGAGCGGGCGAGGAGACGCTGGTCAGGGCCGTCTCAGCGCGGTGTCAGCGGCTGTCAGGGGAATGTGCGTGGAATGTCAGCGGCGTCCATCACAGTAAAGCTCGACAACGCACGACATTTCACGGGGAGAAACCAATGACTTACGCGATCCAGGCCGAGGGCCTGGAGAAGCGCTTCGGCGAAACGGTCGCCCTGGACGGTGTGGACCTCGCGGCCCGCGCCGGCACGGTCCTCGGCGTGCTGGGTCCCAACGGGGCGGGCAAGACCACCGCCGTGCGCATCCTTGCCACGCTGCTCCGGCCGGACGGCGGCCGGGCCACTGTCTGCGGCCACGACGTCGTGCGCGAGGCGCACCAGGTCCGCCAGCTCATCGGGCTGACCGGCCAGTACGCCTCCGTCGACGAGATGCTCACCGGCACCGAGAACCTCGTGATGATCGGCCGGCTGCTGGACCTGCCGCGCCGTGAGGCCAAGGCGCGCGCCGCGGAGCTCCTCGAGCGCTTCGAGCTCTGGGACGCCCGGGACCGGGCGACGAAGACGTACTCCGGTGGTATGCGCCGGCGCCTCGACCTCGCGGCCAGCCTCGTCGGACGCCCGTCGGTCCTGTTCCTGGACGAGCCCACCACCGGTCTGGACCCGCACGCGCGCGGCGGGCTGTGGGAGACCGTCCGCGATCTGGTGAGCGAGGGCGTGACCGTACTCCTCACCACGCAGTACCTGGAGGAGGCCGACCAGCTCGCCGACGACCTCGTGGTCATCGACCGCGGCAAGGTCATCGCGGACGGCACACCCGACGAGCTCAAGACGCAGGTCGGCGGGCAGGTCCTGCAGGTGCGCCCGGTCGACGCACGGGACCGTGAGACGGTCGCCGGGCTGGTCAGCATGGTCGCCGGCAACGGCATGCAGATCGAGGGCGACCTGGTCACCGCGCCGGTCTCCGATCCGGCAGTGCTGCCGACCATCGTCCGCCACCTCGACGACGCGGGCGTGCTCGTGGCCGAGCTGTCGCTGCGCAGGTCCAGCCTTGACGAGGTGTTCCTCTCCCTCACCGGGCATCGCGCCGAAGACTCCCACGCCCCCGAGCTCGTCGCGGAAGGGAGCCCGGCATGACCGCCTCCACCCTCGCCGCGCCGCGCGCGCTGTCGCGGCGCGTCGGCCCGGCCGCCACCGTGCGGCACACGATGACGCTCGCCTGGCGCACGCTCGTGCAGATCAAGCACAACCCGATGGAACTGCTCGACCTCAGCGTCCAGCCGATCATGTTCGTGCTGCTGTTCACGTACGTCTTCGGCGGCCAGATGGCGGGCGGTGACCCGAAGGTGTACCTCCAGTACGCGCTGCCCGGCATCATCGCGCAGAACGCCCTGTTCGCCACGCTGAACACGGGGGTGGGGCTGAACACCGACATCACCAAGGGCGTTTTCGACCGGCTCCGCGCGCTGCCCATCGCTCGCATGTCCCCCTTGGCCGGGCGGATCCTCGCCGACACGGTCAAGCAGGCGTGGTCGATGATGATCCTGCTCGCCGTCGGCATGCTCATCGGCTTCCGGGTCAAGACCGATGTCGCCGGAGTGCTCGGCGCGCTGCTGATCCTGGTCATCGTGGCCTTCGGTGTCTCATGGGTATCGGTTCTCATCGGCGTGCTGGTCAGCGCACCCGACAAGGTGCAGATCTTCGGGTTCACGACGATCTTCCCGCTCAGCTTCTCCAGCAGCGCCTTCGTGAGGGTCGACACCATGCCGGGCTGGATGCAGGCCTGGGCCAAGGTCAACCCGGTGACCGATCTCGCCGACGCGGCCCGCGGGCTGCTCAACGGAACCGCGGTCGCGGCTCCGGCGACCAAGGCCATCCTCTGGGCGGTGGTGTTCGCGGTGATCTTCGCCCCGCTCGCCGTCCGCGCCCTGCGCCGCCGCGTCTGAGCGCACGGACGGCGGACATGCTCCCGCCCGCGGTGACGTGCCGGCCACGCGGCGACGCGTGGCCGGCGTCGCCGGTTCAGCCCACGGTGAGGTCGATCCCCAGGTAGTCCCCTGCCTCGGCGGTCCGCATGGCGCGGCCGCGCGCGAAGGCGCCGGCGAACCGCTCGTCGCCGATCGCCTCGCGCGCGGCCTTCTCGATACGCGGCGGGTCGGGCAGGGACCGGTCGTCGATGCCCCGGACGCCGACGGCGGCGCCGAGCAGCGTCGCCGCCCGCTCCGGGTCGCCGGTGCGCAGAGCGAGATCGGCGAAGCCGACGAGGACGAGTCCGATGACCGGAGCGTCGTGCGCGATCGACGCGAGCCGGAACGCCTCGGTGTGCCGGGCGAGCGCGGCGTCCGCGTCGCCCTCCACCCCGTGGATCAACCCCAGCTGCGAGTTGACCATCGCGGGGAACTGGGGCGGCCCGGCTGCCGCTCCGTGCCGGGCGGCCGACTCGAGGCGTGACCGCGCCACGGCCAGGTCGCCGTTGCGCCGGGCGATGTCACCGAGTGTGAAGTGCACCATGGCGAGATCCCCGGGGACACCCCTGCGCTCGGCCCCGCGCAGGGCCGCGTCCAGCGCGGCGCGCGCCCGCGTCTCGTCGCCGAGCGCGGTGTAGGTATGGGCGAGGCGCACCCGCAGGTGGCTCGAGTCGTCGTGACTTCCGAAGTCCGTCGAGTAGTCGAGGGCCTCCTGGAGGTATTGCTGGGCGCGGAGGGGTTCGCCCTTCCAGAGGGCGACCTCGGCGAGCCCGGTCAGTGTCAGTGACAGCCCCCAGCGCTCACCGAGAGCGCGGAAGGCGGCCAGCGCGCTGCCGAAGGTCTCATCGACGGCATCGACACGGCCGAGGTTGATCAGCGCATGCCCGTACACCATGCGGGCGGCCGCCCGCAGCCACGGGTCGCGTGCGGAGCGGAGGCCGTCGAGTTCGGCCAGGGCACCGTCGATGTTCCCATCGAAGATGCGGAGGCCCAGCGGTGCGAGGCAGAGCATCGGGTGCAGCTCCGCCGGGTCCAGGCCCGCGCAGGCGTCCAGGGCCATCGTGAGCCGCTGCCGCAGCCCCGGCTTGTCCGGCGGTCCTTCGCCGTTGCCGACACTGCCGAGCAGCCAGTAGAGATTTGCCAGCGCCCGCGCGTGGGCCGGCCCCTCACCGGGCACGGCGACCGCCTCCCTGGCGAGCTGCTCCCCTTCGCGCCGCTGACCGCGCAGGAACCAGTACCAGCCCAGCGCGGCGACGTAGCGGACGGCCAGGGCGGCGTCGCCCACGTCGATCGCCCAGCGCAGCGCGGAGTGCAGGTTGTCGTACTCCGCGGTGAGCCGCCTCAGCCACCGCATCTGCTCGCGGGTTCGCAGCAGCGGCTCCGCGGCCTCGGCGAGCTCAAGGAAGTAGAGCGCGTGCGCACGCCGGATCCGCTCCGACTCGCCCGCCTGTGAGAGCCGCTCGGCGCCGTACGCCCGGATGGTCTCCAGCACGTGGTACCGCCCGGAACCGTCGGTGCTGACAAGTGACTTCTCCACCAGGCCGATGAGGGCGTCGAGGCCGTCTCCGCCGCAGATCTCCTCGATGCCGTCGAGCGTCGCCCCGCCGGAGAAGACCGACAGCCGCCGCAGCAGGACGTGTTCGTCCTCGTCGAGCAGGTCCCAGCTCCAGTCGACGACCGCACGGAGGGTCTGGTGGCGCGGCAGTGCCGTGCGGCTGCCGCCGGTGAGCAGCCGGAACCGGTCGTCGAGGCGCCCGGCGATCTGGGCCGCGGTCATCGTGCGCAGACGGGCCGCGGCGAGCTCGATGGCCAGGGGCATGCCGTCGAGCCGGCGACAGATGGCCAGCACGGCGTCGAGATCCGCGTCCACGGTGAAGCCGGGGCGAACGGCGCGCCCGCGTTCGGCCAGGAGCCGGACGGCGGGGTACCCGGACACCTCCTCGAGTGAGGTGCCGTCGCCGGGGAAGGCCAGTGGCGGCACCGGGCACAGGTTCTCACCGGTGATTCCGAGCGCCTCCCTGCTGGTGGCGAGGATGCGTACTCCCGGGCAGTCGGCGAGCACCCGGTCGGCGAGCCGGGCGCACGCGTCGATGAGGTGCTCACAGTTGTCGAGCACGATCAGCAGCCGCTCGCCGGACAAGGCCGCGACGAGCCGCTCGATCGGCTCCGCGCTGGGAGGCACGGTGCCGCGCACGCTGGACACCAGTGCCCTTTCACGCAGGCCGAGCGCGCTCAGGAGAGCCTGCGGGACCTCGTCCGGTTCCCCGACCGGCGCGAGCTCGGTCAGCCAGACGCCGCCGGGCATTCGCTCGATGATGTGCTCGGCCGACTCGACGGCGAGCCGCGTCTTGCCCGCCCCACCCGGCCCGGTGAGGGTGACGAGGCGGTTCTGCTCCAGCAGCTTGCCGACCCGGGCGATCTCTTCTTCGCGGCCGATGAAGCTGGTGAGCCGGGCGCGCAGGTTGGTGCGCGCGGACGGGCGTTCGTCCCTGCCCGGCTCTCCGCGCAGTACGGCGAGGTGCGCGGCCCGCAGCTCCGCCGACGGGTCGACGCCCAGGTCCTCGGCGAGTGTGCGGCGGGCGTCCTCGAATGTCGACAGCGCCTCGGCCTGCCGTCCGGCGGCGCACAGGGCTCGCATGTAGTGCGCGCGCAGGCGTTCGCGCAGCGGGTACGCGGCGACGAGCGACTCCAGCTCGGCGACGTCCGCGCGGCCGAGCAGCAGCCTGGCCTCGATGTGGTCCTCGACGACGCCGAGACGCCGTTCGGTGAGACGCGAGACGTGCCCGCGGGCGAAGCCGGCCTCGGCGACGTCGGCGAGCGCCGGCCCGCGCCAGAGGCTCAGGGCCTCGGCGAGCGCGTCCGCGGCCCCGGCCGGATCCTCGCCCAGCAATGCCCGCCCCCGTGTGACGAGGCGCTCGAACCTGAGGATGTCGATGGTGCCGGCCGCGTCACCGTCAAGAGCCAGCCGGTAGCCGGAGGGGTGCGACTCGATCGCGAGGTCCGGCAGTGTCCGGCGCAGCCGGGAGATCAGCGACTGCAGTGCGTTCGGAGCGCCGGAGGGCCGATCCTCGCCCCACACCCCGTCGACCAGCCGCTCGCCGGTGACCACGCGGCCGGCGTCGAGAGTGAGCAGGATGAGCAGTGTGCGCAGGCGAGCACCGCCGACCTCCACCGGCCGGCCGGAGGTGTCGGTCACCTCGAGGGGACCCAGCAGCCCGATCCGCACCGGCCCATTCTCCCTTGCTTGTGCCTTCCCGACGTATTACGCGACAGAGGTGCGTCTTCTTCAGGAGGGTTGCCCGCCTGACGACAGAACCACGATATATCTCGATGAGTCACGTGTCTCGCATCAGTGGTACAACGCGATCGCCGACCTCATCCTGCAGGAGGTCACGACCGACCGTCACGTGGATATCCCGGCGGAGGTCCGCGACGTCCACCGCGGGCGTACTCAACACCAGGCAGGGCGCGCGGCGGGGACCGAGCGCGCCGATGGCTACGCTGATCAGGTGGGACGATCCCTGCTCGACAGTCCGTCGTACCGCCTGATCCGCGCGTTCGGGCGGTACAAAGCGCTCGTCGGCGGCGAACTGGAACGGCACGGCCTGCACCTCGGGCAGGAGTTCTACCTGGCCCAGCTCTGGCGTGAGGACGGCATCACCTCCGCCGACCTGGCGGCGCGGACCGGTGTCTCGGCGCCCGCCGTCACCAAGGTGGTGGGCGGCCTCGAGCGCTCCGGCCTCGTAAGGCGCGAACGCGACCCGGCCGACGCGCGGCTCGTGCGCGTCTGGCTCACGGACGCCGGCCGCGCCCTGCGGGAGCCGGTGACCGCGATCTGGTACGGCGCCGAGCGGGCCTTCTGGAGCGGCCTGAGCGACGAGGAGCGCAGCCAGGTGCGCGAGGCCGTGGACACCCTCCTGGCCTGATCCGCGCCGGTGGTCTGTCCGCGGCCGGAGGCGCCGGGTGTTCCGGCCATCGATAAAACTTCGTAAAAATGACGCGGCGCGACGACGAGGTGCCCTGTTCGCCGGTGAGCTACGCCATTCATCTCCTCAGGGCATACCGTGGGCAGGGTTCCGAACCGCCGTCAACGACCTCGGGCCCACCTGGGCGCGGCTCCTCGGCCGCGCCGCCTCTAAGGTGAGCCGCACGCCCGTCGTCGACTCGTGGTGATGAAAATCGCATTTCACGCCCGCGCGGCCGCGAGAAACGCGGAATGGGCGGCCACCGGCCGGGCGCGGCGTACGATCGTCCCCCGGGAGCTATGGATCGATGATGACCACGTTGTGGCGGCCGGCATGTCTGGCCGCCGTCGGAGTGCTGTCGCTGAGCGGGTGCGGCCTGGTCGGACAGACCAAGATCGTGCGCGGCAGCGTGCCGGATTCGATCACCGTAACCAGCCCGGCGTTCCGTGAAGGCGCGCCGATCCCCCTCCGGTTCGCCTGCAAGGAGGACGGCGGGCAGGGCAAGACTCCCCCGCTGCGCTGGTCGGTGGCCTCGAACGGGGTGGGGGCCCAGGCGCTGGTCGTCGACGATCCGGACGCGCCCGGCGGCGCGTACGTGCACTGGGTCCTGTTCAACATCGACCCGACAGCGAACGAACTACTCGAAGGCGTCGTCCCGCAGCGGGCCCAGCAGGCGATGAACACCGCGGGGACCACCGGCTACTCCCCGCCGTGCCCCCCAAAGGGCGAGCAGCACCGCTACCGGTTCACGATGTACGCCCTCCGGGACAAGGTGCAGCTGGACAACGGTGCGAGACTGAACGAGGTGCTGTCCGCGATCGCTCAACGCACGATCGCCCGCGGCCGCATGACAGTGCAGTTCGGAAAGTGATGAGCTTGGTGTTCACGCAGGGGGCGAGTGGTGACCATGAGAGACAAGGGCTGCCTGCCGACCAACGGCCAGAGTGGCCGTTTGTGGCAAGTAGTGTGAAGGTAGATGTCCGCGAACCGTGTGACAGGGGTCATAGCGGTCGGCAACAATCGGTCTAGGTCCCTGGGGACCCGGATGCCGGTGATCACAGAAACGGTGTCCGCGGTGACGTCGACCGCTAGACCATGGGGTTGGGTGGTGCTATGTGGGGTCTGATCGTAGTCCTCGGGCTGGTCGCGGTCGTCATTCTCGTCGGGGTGCTCGTCGCCCTGGGGATGAAGGCGAGTCGCGCCGGAGACGATGACGAGTGGATGGCCGACGACGAGCAGCCGCGTGGCCGTCGTGGCGGCAGGTCTCGTGGTCGGCGGGGTCAAGCCGAGGAGCCGGAGGAGGAGCCCTACGGCGACATGCGTGTCGCCGGGGCGCCGCTGGGTCAGCATCAGCACCAGCAACTGCCCGCCGCCCCCCTCGCCGGTCCGCAGGCGCCGCTTCCCGCTCTGGCCCCCGTTCCGGCTCCGGCACCGTCCGGGCACTCCAGCGACGAGATGGACGACGACGAGTACTGGTCGACCATCACGTTCGACAAGCCCAAGTTCCCGGGGCGGCAGAACGCCGAGCAGCCGGCCGAGCAACGCGGGCATGATCCGCTCGCGCCCTCCGGCCCGGGCCAGGCGCCGCATGCGCCGGCGGCGGCCGAGCCGCCCCCGGTCGGCCCCCTCAACACGCCCGCTCCGCCGACGGCCCCGCAGCCCGCGGTCCCGGCGAACCCGCTCGATGCTCCGGTCACCCGCGCGGGCCAGACCGACCCGGGCTCCATCCCGGCCTACGGCTCCCCGGAGCACAGCGGCGGCTTCTCGCGGGTCCCGTCCAATCCGCCGGACGCTCCGATCACCCGCGCGGGCCAGCCCGACCAGGGCTCCATCCCGGCCTACGGCTCCCCGGAGCACAGCGGCGGTTACTCCACGTACGGCTCCGAGCCGGCGAGCGGCTTCGGTGACGACCCGCTGAACACCAGCGAGCGGGCGCCCTACGGGTCTCTTCCCCCGGTCACCCCGCCCGTGTCCCCGCCGCCCCCGGCGGCGGCACCGGCCGCGTCCGCCCCACCGGGCCCGGGCGCCCCCACCGCGGGGCCGGACGACGACCAGCAGCGGCTGCCGAGCGTCGACGAGCTGCTCGCCAAGATCCAGTCGGATCGCAAACGCGGCACCGGGAGCGAGCCCGCGCAGCCGAGCTTCGACCCGCTGAACGACCCGCTCGACACCGAGCGGCCGTTGTACGACTCGTCGTCGCCCTACGGCTCATCTCCCTCCGGCTCTTCCTCCGGCTCGCCGTCCTCGGGCTCCCCGTCCTCCGGCAGTGGCTGGTCGTCGGAGTCCTACGGCTCCGACCCGCTGGGCAGTGGCTACTCCTCCGGCGGCGGCTACGGCTCCCCGTCGTATGACAGCGGGTACGGCTCCTCGGGCTCGGGCTACTCCGGCGGCGACTCGTCGTCGTACGGCTCGTCCTCCTCCCAGAAGGAAGACCCGCTCGGCACCGGATACACCGGTTCGTCGTCGGAGTCGTACGGCTCCTACGGCGGCAACAACGACACCCCGTCCGGCGGTTACTCCGACTTCACCGGGAACACCTACGGTGGCTCCGGGCCGTCATACGGCGAGTCCGGCTACTACGGCTCGTCGCAGGGGCAGGGGCAGGGGTACGACTCCGGCTCGTCCTCGCCGGGTTCAGGGCAGAGGCCCGACGAGAACACCACCCAGGCCTACCCGACCAGGCCGTACGGCAACACCTACGGCAGCGACAACCGTGACGACGAGAAGGACAAGCGCGACAAGCGCCCGGAGGACTGGAACTCCTACGGCGACTACCGCCACTGACGGCTGCCGGCCCACCGGCGCATTCTCGGCCCGGACCAGCGTGCCGGCCTTGGCTGGGCCGCGTGCTACAGCGCCCAGTCGGCGCGCACGTGGCCCAGGTGACGGCGCATGAGGTCTTCGGCGTCGGACGCGCGACCCGACACGATGAGATCAAGAAGTTCGACGTGCTCGTGGGCGGAGGGGCCCAGCCGGCCCCTCCCCGCCAGCTCGGAAACGCCGTAGTGACGGGCCCGGTCGCGCAGCTCGCGTACCACCTCGACCAGGTGGGCGTTGCCGGCCAGCCCCAGCAGCTCCAGATGGAAGCGCCGGTCCGCGTCGATGTAGGCGAGGGTCTCGCCGCGCTCCGCGGCGTCCACGATCTCCTCCGCGATGCCCCGCAGCCACTCGACGGCCTCGGCGGACACCTTTCCGGCCAGCCCGGCGATCGTGGGCACCTCGATGAGCTCCCGGATCTGGTCGATCTCGTCGAGATCCCGCTCGGAGAGCGCCACGACCCGGAAGCCCTTGTTCCGCACCGCCTCCACCAGGCCCTCTTTGGCCAGGTCGAGCATTGCCTCGCGCACCGGCGTCGGCGACACCCCGAACTGGGCGGCCAGCATGGGCGCCGAGTAGATCACCCCGGGCCGCATCTCCCCCGCGACCAGGGCCGCCCGTAGCGCGTGCGCCACCTGCTCGCGCAGGTTCTGCCGACGCGGGACCGACGGCAGATCCAGGTTGTCCGTGGCATCCCCGCGCCTGTCAAGGCTCATCCGTACCTCCGTAGCCATACGAGGCGATCGTACGCGGCCCGGCGCCGACCGGCCGCGCTGACGAAGGTGGGAGTCGAGGCTGCGACAAGGTCGAGCGTGTTCCCGACGCAACGTCAGGAACAGTCCTCAGACCGCGCTGGCCATCGGGCCGCCGTTGTACTCCACCGCGTCCGCGAGCGGCCTGTACCAGGTCCAGCTCGGCGCCTGTGGCGTCGGCGTAGGCGCGGTGCAGATTGAGCACAAGCCGTTCGGCGTCCGGCCAGGTCGCGAACTCCCCGAGGTCGCAGTGCCGCGCCGCCTGCAGCGGCGTCATGCCCTCGCGGCGCCCGGCCTGGGCCGTCTGCTGGACCAGCCGGTAGTACCGCTCGATGCCGGCCAGTGCGTCGGGCAGTCCGGCCTGGGTGATGACCGGACCATGGCCCGGGACGACGTGCTCGGGGTCGAGGTCGGCGAGCCGGCCCAGCGACGCGAGGGCGCCGTCGACCGACCCCATGAACATCAGCGGGGTGACACCGTGGAAGATCAGATCCCCGCTGAACAGCACCCTTTCCTCCGGAAGCCATGCCACGACATCGCCGGTGGTGTGCGCGGGACGGCCGGGGTGACGCAGCTCGACGCGCCTGGAACCGGTGAAGAGCGTGAGCTCTGAGCGCATGACGACCGAGGGCACCCGCCGGGTGACCCGCCCCCAGTCCGGCACCGGCTGCCATACCGGAGGGCAGCCGTCGATGATGGGGTCGGCGAGCAGCCCCTCGCGCATCGCCTCATGCCCGATGAGAACGGTGGAAGCGGGAAGCAGGCTGTTGCCGTACGTGTGGTCGCCGTGCTGATGGGTGTTGACCGCCATGGTCAGCGGCGCGTCACCGGTGACAGCACGCACGGCGGCCAGGAACCGGCGGGTCCGCTGCTCGGTGGCGCAGGTGTCGATGACGATGGTGCCTTCGGCCCCGGTCACCGCGCCCGCGTTGTTGATCCACCAGGTGCCGTCAGGCTGCACCCAGGCGAACACGCCATCGACGATCTGGTGCAGGGCCGCAGCATCCGGCGTGGTCACCGTGGCGGCATCGGTGTCTGTCACGCCCCTCATCCTGCCGGAGGCCCCGGCCGCCGCAACGCGTCAGGGGTCACCCGCGGAAGGCTGATTCGTACAGGCGTGCGCCGATGTGGTTGATGTCGGCTGACATGTCGCGTGCACCTCGGCCGAGAGTGTGGCGGATACGAGGGGGCGTATCCGTGTGTGTCCTCCAGTATCACCGTGACGTCGCGGAACCGCAGCATCTTCACTGACGGTAGCCGAATCGCGACGGACGACCGGGAGCGTCAGGTACACGCACAAGAAGCCGACCCCGCCGCAGCGCAGACGGTCAGGACGCGACTGCAGGAGGTCGCAGCGGCGTTAATGGCCCGCGACATGAACGTCCGCATCGACGACCGACAGGGCCTGCTCGTCGCCAACAACCCGGTCGCCGAAAAGGACAGGCGACCCCCGCGGGCGCCACATGAACCCGGGCCTGTCCCAAACTGTCGCCCTGTCCGTGCACGACGACGATTCGCTGCACTGGTACTGGCGATGGTCGGGAGCGGACCGGGGCGCGCCTCCCGAGTACGAGTACATGTGCCCGGCCGGTGACGCCGACACGGCGGCCGGCAAGGTCGCCCAGGCGCTGCGGCTCGTCGACGAGCCGGCAGGGACCGGACAGTGATCCACCTTCGCGGTAGCCGCCCCGTCCACGGGCAGTCGAGCAGATTCCCGCCCCGGGTCTGATCAAGGCGAACCTCAACCCCAAGGTGATCCAAGCCCCGCTCGGACACGCCACGATCGCGGAGACGATGGGCACCTACGGCTACCCGTTCCCGGATCAAGACGACCTCGGGCGCGGCGCCATTGATGCCCTGCTGTTGACTAAGAACTCCTACGAAATGATCTTTTGTGGCGGTGGCAGGGCGTCACCAGGCAGCGGCTCGTGGGGCGGAGATACCAGCGCATATGCGCACGTTCCAGTTACTTAGCGTTACGAATTGATCACGCCTTGAGGCCGACTGGTGTCACTGATCGATATGTGGATACCTCTTGCGTGGTGGCCCTGTGATTGGGGCCACGAAGAGTCACGATTTAGGGGGGAATCAGTGCTCAAGAAGCTCACCGCAACAGGGATCCTGGCAGGGGCGGCCACGTGCGTCGTCCTGCTCGGCGGTCCCGCTCACGCGGACCGTCTTGCTGCCAGCCCGTCAGCCGTCTCGGACACGTATCCGGCCGCTTGCTACTACACCACGCCCGGCTACGTCCCGCCGGCCTGGTGCTCCAACTATCCGCCGAACCAGTACTACCCGCCGACCACCTACTACCCGCCGACCACGTACTACCCGCCGGTGACGTACTACCCCGGCTACAACTACGGCTGGAACCGGTGGCACCACGGCGGGTGGGGCGGTTACCCGCGCCCCTGGCACCGCTAGTCCGCCGAAGCCAGGGCGTATTCCGCCCCTGGCGCGCTAGTCGGCCGTCGTGGCCCCCCCCGGTCCAAACGGGCGGGGCC
>JAOPYL010000294.1 GCA_025964625.1 Actinoallomurus sp.
ACCTGGAGGTTCTTGGCCTGGATACGGCCGTCCGTGGTGAAGACCTCTCCGAAGTTGCAGGTCTTGCCCTTCGCGGTCTCGCTGTAGATCACGCCGGTGTCGAGTTGCTTCACGTTGCCCGACGGGACGTTCATCCCGTAGGTCTTCTTCAGGCCCGGCCAGCCGTCGTCACGGGTGGAGAACTCGCTCTCGATGCAGAACGTCGCCTCGGCCGGCTTGGTCTTGAGCAGGTTGGCCACGTCCGACATCGTCTTCACGCCCAGCTCCTGACCCTTGGCCTGCCGGATCGCGAGGGCGTACGTGTTGTCCAGCGGTGCGGGCGGCTCCCAGATGATCTTGTTCTTGGCGAGGTCCTCCTTGGCCACCGCCTCGTACTGCTTGGCCGCGTCCGGGATCGGCTTCACGTGCTTGAGGTAGGTGACCCAGCCGGTCCCGGTGTAGTCCCAGTAGAGGTCGATCTGGCCGGCGGTCAGGGCGTCACGGGTGTTGGTCGAGCCCTTGATGTTCGTCTTGTCCGTGACGTTGGCGCCGTGCGCCCTGAGCAATTCGAGGGTCAGCTGGCCGAGTACCAGTTGCTCGGTGAAATCCTTGGAGCCCACGCGCAGGGACACGCCCTTGAGCTCCTGACCGGCGCTTCCCTGCGCGACGTCGGACTTCGCCGCTCCGCACGCGGCGAGCGACGCCGCGAGCGCGGCGGCTCCGAAGATCGTTCCAATGGCGCGAAAACGCATCGTCATCCTTTTCTCTTCGACGGTCGTGACGACCGGTGTGCGTCAGTGAACGGTGTGCGTCAGTGAACGGTGTCCGTCACGAGAGGCCGCGGGGACGCAGGAGGTCCTCGACCAGGTTGCCGAGCCAGTCGACCAGGAAGGCGATGCAGCAGGTGAGAACGCTGCCGGTGATCAGAACCGGGTGACGCGACAGCTTGATGCCATTGACGATCATCTCGCCGAGCCCGCCCGCGTTGACGAACGCGGCGAGGGTGGCCACGCCGACGGTGAGCACGAGCGCCGTCCGCAGTCCGGCGAGGATCACCGGCACGGCCAGCCTCAACTCGACCGAGACCAGCACCTGCCGCCGCGTCATGCCCATGCCCCTGGCCGCCTCGACCAGGAACGGGTCGACCTGCTGGATGCCGACCATCGTGTTGCGGAGCACGGGCAGCACCGCGTAGGCGACCAGGCCGAACATGGCGATCTTGAACCCGACGCCGAACTTGATGGTGAGCAGCACCAGCAGGCCGATGGACGGGATCGCCTGCCCCAGATTGGACAGGCCGAGCACGATCGGGCTCACCCACCTGGCCTTGGGGCGCGAGACGAGGACGCCGAGCGGAATGGCGATCACGATGACGAGCAGGGTCGCGACCACGGTGAGCTTGACGTGCTCGATCACTCGGTCGTGTATGTAGGTGTAGTTCAGGGTGCGCTGCTCGATCGAGTCCAGCTTCAGGCCGTGCACCCACAGGTACAGCGCGCCGAGGACGACGGCGATCGCGACCGGCGTGCCGAGGTGCCGGAGCAAGGCCCGTGTCCGGCCGCGCAGTGACGGGCCACCGTAGACCTCGCCGCCGATCGCGGCGGTGCCGGTGAGTACGTCAGCGGACACTGTGCTCCACCTCTTGGCCCTCGCTTTGGACCGTCCGGCACACGTCGTGATAAGTCAGGAGACGGCGCATGTCTCCCGACACGGCGACGACCTCCTCCGTTCCCCCGGCGACCATGGCGTCCAGCGCCTCACGCAGCGTCGCCGCCCCGTCGATCTCCGGTAGCCCGTTCGCCGGCACCGGGGCGTCGCCGGCGAAGCGCGCGTCGTCCACGGCGATCAGGGCCAGCCGCTTCAAGGTGGCCGCGGCGCCGATGAATCCGGCCACGTAGTCGTCGGCGGGAGCGCCGAGAATCCGCGCCGGCCGATCGTACTGCGCGATGTGCGACCCGTCCCGCAGCACGGCGATCCAGTCGCCGAGCTTGATGGCCTCCTCGAAGTCGTGCGTGACGAAGATGATCGTCTTCCGGAGCTCGCGCTGCAGCCGCAGGAACTCGTTCTGCAGGTGCTCGCGTGTGATCGGGTCGGTGGCGCCGAACGGCTCGTCCATGAGCATCACCGGCGGGTCCGCGGCCAGTGCGCGGGCGACGCCGACCCGCTGCTGCTGGCCTCCGGAGAGCTGGCGCGGATACCGCGAACGGAACTGTGCCGCGTCCAGCCCGACCAGGCCGAGCAGTTCGTCGACCCGATCAGTGATCTTGGTCTTGGACCAACCCAGCAGCTTCGGCACCACACCGATGTTCTGGGCGATGGTCAGGTGCGGGAACAGGCCGATCTGCTGGATGACGTAGCCGACGTGCCGCCGCAGTTCATCGGGGCGCATCTTCAGGACGTCCTCGCCGCCGATGTGGATGCTGCCCGACGTGGGCTCGATCAGCCGGTTGATCATCTTCATCGTGGTCGTCTTCCCGCACCCGGAGGGTCCGACGAAGACGACCAGCTCACCCGCCGGCACGTCGAGGGAGATGTTGTCCACGGCGGGCGCGCTCTGCCCGGGATAGCGCTTGGTGAGCTCCCTCAGCTCTATGCCCACGCCTCCGTCGCTGTTATCGAACACGAAGACCCCTCGAACTGGTGAGACGGCGGACGATCAGGAAGAACAGGTCGCACAGCAGGGCGAGGATCACCACGCCGAGCGTCCCGGCGAGGGCCTCGTTCAGCGAGTTCGCCGAGCCGAGCCGGGACAGCCCGTCCAGGATCTGGTTGCCCAGCCCTGGACCGGCGACGTACGAGGCGATCGCGGCGATACCGATGATCATCTGCGTGGAGACCCGGATCCCGGTAAGGATCAGTGGCCAGGCGAGCGGCAGCTGGACCCGCCACAGCACGCGGAAGGAGCTCATCCCCATGCCGCGCCCAGCCTCGACGATCGCCGCGTCCACGCCCCGCAGGCCGACGACCGTGTTCCGGATGATGGGCAGCAGCGAGTAGAGCGTGAGCGCGAACACCGTCGGGGTCCAGCCGAGCCCCAGGACGGGAATGAGCAGGCCGAGCAGGGCGAAGGACGGGATGGTGAGGAATCCGCTGGACATTCCGATGGCCAGACCGCTCAGGCGTGGGCGCCGCCAGGTGATCAACCCGATGCCCACGCCCAGGACGGTGGCGATGGCCATCGACGCAGCCACGACGAGCGCGTGCTGCCCGAACGCCTGCGTCAGCTCGTCCGACCGCGACTGCACGTACTCGGTGAAGGTCATCGCGCCTTTCCGGTCCACGCCATATATGGCTAATTGCCCTGTTCTGCGACGTAAGGGGTGGCAGCTTACGGCACCGTACGCTCCGGACTCCTGTCCACACCGTCCGTGGCGGGGGTGTCAGCGGCCCCCAACGCTCTGCGACGGACCATCGCCTCCGGCGCCGGACACCGCTACCGAACCCAGCGGAAGTTCCTTCCGCAAAGCGCTGATGACCTGCGGATATGGACGTAGGGACCGGCCGGCCCGCGAAGCTTGGGACGTCGCGCTCCGTGCATGCCAGGCAAGGCGAACAACACCGGATGTCACAGTTTGATATCGGATGGCAACGAGTCGGCCCTGACAAGCGTCTGCCGTCCGAAACCGTGCCGACTGGTTGTTTTGACCCGATCTGGGCGGGCAGGAGGCCCGCAACCAATCAACCGACCGGAGGCACACCATGTCGACCGTCACAGTGGTCGTCATCGTCATAATCGCGGTGCTGGTCATCGGCACCGCCGTGCTCGTCTCCTCCGCGCAGGCCCGGCGACGCCGCCTGCGGGAGAGGTTCGGCCCCGAGTACGAGCGCGCCGTGGACAGTCACGAGAGCACACGTGAGGCCGAGCAGGAACTGCGCGCCCGCGAGAAGCGCCATGACGACCTGCCGATCCGCCCCCTGGACCCGGAGTCCCGTGAGCGCCACCGCAGTGCGTGGCAGCAGGTGCAGGAGAACTTCGTGGATGCGCCGGAGGCCGCCGTCGGCGATGCGGATCACCTGGTCATTCTCGTCATGGGCGAACGCGGTTACCCGACCGAGGACTACGAGCAGCAGGTCGCGGATCTGTCCGTGGAACACGCCTCCACGCTCGACCGGTACCGGGCAGCGCATGACATCAGCACGCGGGCCGAGGCGAAGGAGGCGTCGACCGAGGACCTGCGTCAGGCCATGGTGCACTACCGCGCCCTGTTCACGGAGCTCCTCGGCACGGACGGCGCTTCAGGCGGAGACGACACACGCCCCGCGGACCAGGCCGGACCGGACGCCGGGAGGCCGGCAGGCAGTCCGGCCAGGCCGCGGCGAGACACCGGCGATGAAAGGGCATAGCAAATGACCGAGCACAATGACCGTCTTGTGGAAGCAACGCCGTCCGGGATCGGCGATCAGGTCGTCGCCGGACAGCCGCTGTCCGAAGAACCCACGGGTGATCGCATCACCCAGCCGCTGTCCGGGCCGCCGGCCGGGGAGGCGTCTCCCCGGCCCGGCACCGGACCTGCCGCCGTATCCGAGGCGGAACCGGGGTACGCCCAGGACGTGATGACCACCGAACGCCTGATCGACCCGGCGGACGCCGACCGGTTCCAGAACCACTGGCGGGACGTCAAAGCCGATTTCGTCGACGACCCGACGGCCGCGGTGGAGCGGGCCGGCGTCCTGGCCGGAGAGGTCGTGGAGGAGCTGACCACGCTCCTGGCGCAGCGCAGGAAGGACGTCGACGAGAACTGGCGGGATGACGACACGGCCGACACCGAACGCCTGCGCGTCGCGTTGCGCGACTACGGCGTCCTGCTCGAGCACATCCTCGCCTTCTGACGCGTCTTGGGACGGGGCGGGCACCGCATGTCGCGCCCGCCCCAGCCGGCGCTACGACGGACCTGGCGCCGACAGACGCGCGCTGAGCCAGGCGTACGCCTTCGGGAGCATCGAGTTCCACACGGCGGCGTTGTGCCCGCCGGTCCCGAGCACGTAGAGGTACGCGCGCGTCGGCGGCTTGATGAGCGGCACGAGCTGGTTCAGCTCGGCATCGGACTTCTTGTCCTGCCGCGTCCCGGCGAGCAGCAGGCTGATCGGCGGGCGACGCGTCCGCAGGAGGCCGGGAATGGAGTTCTCCGCGTACAGGAGGCGGTCGCGGCGCACCTCCGGAGTCTGCGGCACGGTGTCTCCCTGCATCGAGACCGCGGCGCTGAACAGGTCCGGCCGGCGTACCGCCATCTTGGCCGCGCAGTAGCCACCGGTCGAGTAGCCCATGACCCCCCAGGCGTTCCGGTCGGGCTGGGCACGGAACGCTCCCGTCACCGCCTTGCGCACATCGTCGGTGAGCCAGGTCTCGACGCGCGGGCCACCGGGGAAGTCGACGCACTCCGTGTCGCGCCCGTGCACCACCGTCGTCACCGGGGCGACGAGGATGAACGGATGCGACTGGCCCGACGCCAGGTCGTCCTTCAGGGCACCGACCCCGTGCACCGCGTGGAACCACGTCGACGGACTGCCCGGGTAGCCCGGGAGCAGCTCGACGACGGGATACATCTGGTGGGCGTTCTCCGGCGCGTTGTACCCGGGCGGCACCCAGACCACGATCCGGGACCGGATGAGGGAGTGTTCGCCGGTGATCATCGCGGTGTAGGCGTCGGGATCGGCTTTCGTGTCATGCCGGAACCGCACTCCGGCGCCCCCGATCGCGCTCGGGCCGATCGCCTCGATCGGAGTGTTCCCGCCGCCCCCGCCGCCGAAGAGATCGCTCCACGAGGCGTAGAACTCGTAGTAGTCGTTCACGCCCACGCCGCCCAGCAGGAGCGCCAGCGCCTGACACATGACGATCATGAAAAGGCGCACCGGCACGCCGAGCCGTCCCTTCACCCGGTTCCACAGGAGCAGGCAGGCCACCGGAGCGGCGACGGCGAAAAGGACGACCGCCACCAGAAGCGGCCTGCCTGTCAGTCCCATCGGCTTCCCCCAAAGACATCGACGTGAGCGAGCCCGAGGCTAGAGCGTGCATCGCCGTTCCACGGCCTGGTTCATGCCGATTTCGAGCAACGTTCACGCGTTATCTCGGGCATACGCGGGTCAGCGCGGGGACTCCTCGCCGGGCCAGACCAGCAGCACGCCGCACGGCGCGTGGTCGACGACGAAGCGCGCCACCGGCCCGAGGCTGTCCGGCCCCGGCAGGCCGGGGACGCCGTCGCGGACGCAGACGAGCAGGTCGGCGCCGCCGGCGGCCATGACGACCTCGTGCTCGGCGACGCCCCGCTCCCACAGCCGTCGTACCGGGCGGCCCAGCCGGGCCTCGGCCTCGTCGAAGAGGGCGGCGGCCTGGTCCTCCGTGCTACCCGCGAACGCCTCGCCGGGTTCGTGCCCGGCCGGCCCGAGCAGGCCGGTGAAGGCGTCGCGCTCGGGCGCGCCGCCGTCCGCGGTGACCAACAACAGGATGACCTCGTCATCGGTCAGGCGGGCGGCCGCGTCCACCGCACTCTCCCAGGCGCTGCCGGGATTGATCCACACCATCACGGACACACGATCACGCTCCGAAGGCCTAAGAGGCGTCTCCACCCTGCCATGGTCCGCGCGATGAGGCGGCCCGGCCGGCATCGATGACGGCCGGGCAGCGAACCGTGTCCCTATTCCGGGCCACGGGGACCTCGCGGATGCCCGCAAGAATGTCAGAGGGACCGGATCGTGGTGATCCGGTCCCGCTGAATCCGCCGACGCGCCGTCAGCCGTTGAGGAACGCGATCACGGCGTCGCGTCCGGCGTGGCCGCGCTCACGGTTCTGGATCGAGTGCGAGGCACCCTTGACGATGACGAGCTTGCCCTTGGGCGCGTGTGCCGCCTCCTCCTGCGCCCACTCCATCGGCGTCGACAGGTCGTGGTCGCCGTTGAGCAGCAGCACCGGGACGTCCGGCAGCCTGGACGGCGCCTCCGCGGAGGGCCGGGCCTGCCAGCGCAGGCACTCCTGGGTGAAGCCGTTGCCGGCCGCGGTCGCCCGGGTGTACGGCCAGACCTGAGCCGGCCTGATGCGCTCGAGGGCCCGGTCGAGCTTGGCCTGACGGGTGCTCAGAGGCGCGTCCGACCGGCCCCAGGGATACACGCTGTCGGAACAGAACGCGTCGATGTGCAGGCCGGAGCTGTAGAGGGCCACCGGGTCCCCGCCTGGCGCGAAGTCGGCGAGGATGGTGTTCAGCTTCGAAGCGTCCCCATGGCGGGCGGCGTGCAGCGCGCCGACGAGGTCACCGTGGCCCGCCGGCAGGCCCGGCGGGTTCGGGTCGCGGTAGGTCGGGTCGGCGAACTCATACGACACGATCGCATCGAAGATCTTGACTCCGTCCGCGTCGCTCCGGTGGCGTACCACCCAGGCGAGGTCGCCGGCCGGGTCGAAGGCACAGGCGGGCGCCGTCGTGCACGCGTCGCGCAGAACGCGCGCCTCCGCGTGCAGGCCGACGAGGTAGAGGCCGTCATCGGCCTGTGGGTCGACGTGAGGCAGTACCGAGTCGAGCACGACCTTCCGGACGTGCGACGGATGGGCCACGGCGTAGCGGGCCGCGGTGAACGACCCGTACGAGACGCCGTCCACGACCATCTTGTCGACGCCGAGCGCCTGGCGCAGCGCCTCGTAGTCGGCAACGGTCTGCTCGGTGCCGTAGAGCCCCCGCCGGTCGCCGAGGATGTCGGAGCACTGCTTGATCGCCGCGGGCGTGGGTGCGGCGATGTCCGAACTTCCGGTCTGGGCCTGCAGCTGCGGGCAGTTGATCGCGCCGAACTCGCCGGTGCCGCGCTGGTCCAGCATGACGAACCGGTAGTCCTTCGCCACCTCGGGAAGACGCTGGGTGGCGATGCGGGTGATGGCCGACACTCCCGGCTGACCGGGCCCGCCGGTGAGGAACAGCAGGCTGCCCTTGGGCGCGCCGGTGTTCTCCGCCGTGGCGACCTGCAGGTCGAGGGTTCCCGGAATCCTGCCGCTGTGGTCGAGCGGCACGGTCAGGGTCGAGCAGGTGAACCCGGGCTGGTCCTTGCACGGGTGCGGGTTGGTCAGCTTCGGTCTGGCGGCGGACCGCGGCGCGCCGTCGGCGGCCTGGCCTCCGAGGCCGGCCAGCAGGGCGGCCGCCACCGCCGCGATGAGTACTCGTGAACGCATGCCGGGATTGTGGACACAGCAGCACGCCCATGGACACGCCTGGCGCACTAATGGCCGTTTCGTTGACCTATATTGGCCATTCTGTCCACCACTTCGGTGAACAGGACGTCTACGGTGAGCAGTCATGGATCTGGAACCGCGGGCCGGAATTCACGCTCTTGCACGTCTTGACTGTGTTCTGACCGAGTTTGCGACTCTCGTTCCATGAGCATCCCCCGCCGGAGACTCGGTCTCCGCTCACTCGTCCTCATTCCCGCCCTCGCGACCGCCGGGCTGCTGGCGCCGGCCGCCCACTCGTCGGTCACGACCCTCTCCACCGGAACCGTCTGCAAGTCGGCGCTGCCGTCCCAGGCGGACGACACCCTCCGCCTCATCGGCCGGGGCGGGCCGTTCCCCTATCCGCAGGACGGTCAGGTCTTCCAGAACCGCGAAGGCGTCCTGCCGAGCGAGCCGTCCGGCTACTACCACGAGTACACGGTCAAGACGCCGGGGTCGTCCACGCGCGGCGCCCGGCGCATCGTGACCGCGCAGAGCGGGACGGACTACTACACCGGGGACCACTACGTCACCTTCGACGCCATCGACTTCGGCTGCTGAACCCCAACCCCCCGCCGTGATCAGGCAATGAATCGATGAACCACCGCGTGGTCACGGCGAGCGGGACGGCCCGGTGGCTAGCGTCTGATGCGATCACTCTTCTTGGGGGGAACGTCATGCGCACATTCACTGTCACCATGGTCGCCGCCGCCGGGCTGCTCTGCCTGGCGCCGGACGCCGGGGCGGTCCGGGCGGCCAACCTCGGCGTCACCGGCCAGGCGAGTCACCTGCGGCCCGCCGTCGGCGAACTGGAGGTCGTCCGCTGGACGGTGACCAACACCGGCGACCGGCATCTGGACCACGTGCGGCTCGACACCTCGGTCCCGAACGGGTGGACCGTCAGGGAAGGGGCCGACTGCGCCCACGCCGGCGCGTACCTTCGCTGCGACCTGGGACAACTGGACCCGGGGCGCCACGCCAGCGTCGACATCCCGATGGTCGTCCACCGGCCGTTCGGCGCCGTGCAGCTCCGGGCCTGGGCCGGCGGGGCGATCGGGAGGCAGAACGTCCCCGGGCCGGAGACCTCGTTCGAGGTGGTCGTCGTGCCGCGTAGGTAGACCCTGGCCAGGCGGGGCCGCCCGAGGAGAGACCGAACGATGTTCGGTTTGGCGTCCTCGGGAGGAACCGTTGTCCGGCTTCACCATGACCATCGGTGGCGCGGCCGCCGGCACGGCGGCCGCGTCCGGTGTCATCAACCCGGCGACGGGCCGCCCGCGGGCGGCCGCGCCGGAGTGCTCGCGCGAGCAGCCCGACGCCGCGTTCGCCGCCGCGGTCGCCCGCGCGAACGCCACCCACTTCGGCCTGTCCGGCTCCGTCTTCTGACCCGCTTCGTGGCCTAACATGACCGCGTGCCCGAACTGCTGTTGCCGTTCCTCGGCGTCGTCGCGGTCCTCACCGTGACTCCCGGCCCGGACATGCTGCTCGTCGTCCGCAACGGGCTGAGCGCGGGCAGTCGCGCCGCGTGGCTCACCGGCCTGGGCTGCTGCCTGGGCATCTCGGTGCACGCCACGGCCGCGGTGGTCGGGCTGTCCGCGATCCTCAAGGCCTCGGTGACCGCGTACGCCGCCGTAAAGCTGGCCGGCGCGACCTACCTCGCCTACCTCGGCGTCCGACTCCTGATCTCGGCCATCATGTCCGCGGACGGCGCGTCCGACGAGGCGGACGCCGGCGGACCGTCCGAGCCGTCGGCGAGGGCCGGGACGGCCGCATTCCGGCAGGGGCTGGTCACCAATCTCCTCAACCCCAAGATCGCGTTGCTCTTCCTGACGCTGCTGCCGCAGTTCGTGGCGGCCGGCGAGCCGCGCCTGCGGACCACCGCGACTCTCGCCGCGGTCTTCCTCGGTATCGCGGTGCTGTGGTGGCGGACGTTCTCCCTCGCCATCGGCCCGATCTCCCGGGTGCTGCGCGGCAGCGGCTCCCGCCGCCTGCTCGACGCCGTCGCCGGGTCGGCACTGCTCGCGATCAGCGCCCGCGTCGCCCTCGGCGGCGACCGCTAGCCTCCGGGTCTACGCGGTGTGTGCGGCGGCGATCCGCTCCAGCGCCTCGATGTCGCTCGCGGAGGCGCCGACCTGCGGGCCGGAGCTAGCCGAAAGGGCTTCGCATCAGGTTTGGTAGAAGAAGACGAAACAGAAGGAGGCATCCCATGGCCGGCGAGGAGTTCCTCAAGCTTCCCCCACAGGACCTGATCTTCAAGCTGCCCCCCACGTTCGACAATGTGGAGGCCGAGCGGCGGCACCGCAAGGAGCGGCTGACGGCCGCCCTGCGCCTGTTCGGCAAGTTCGGCTTCGAGGAGGGCGTGGCCGGGCACATCACCGCGCGCGACCCCGAGTTGACCGACCATTTCTGGGTCAACCCATTCGGGATGTCGTTCAAGCACATCCGCGTGAGCGACCTCATCCTCGTCAACCATCAGGGCAAGGTCGTCGACGGCCGTTACCCGGTCAACGAGGCCGCGTTCGCCATCCATTCGCAGGTCCACCAGGCGCGGCCCGATGTCGTGGCCGCCGCGCACAGCCACTCGGTGCACGGCCGGGCCATCTCCGCACTGGGCGAGCTGCTGGAGCCGATCACGCAGGACGTCTGCGCCTTCTACGAGGATCACGCGCTGTTCGACGACTACACCGGCGTCGTCACCGACCTCGAAGAGGGCAAGCGCATCGCCGCCACGCTGGGTTCCGGGAAGGCCGTGATCCTGCGCAACCACGGCCTGCTGACGGTCGGCGACTCGGTGGATGCCGCCGCCTGGTGGTTCATCACGATGGAGCGCTCCTGCCAGGTGCAGCTCCTCGCCAAGGCCGCCGGGCGGGTAGTGCACATCTCCGAGGAGAACGCCAAGCTGACCCACGGCCAGATCGGCAACGACCTCGTCGGCTGGATCAACTACCAGCCCCTGTACGACCAGATCACCCGCGAGCAGCCCGACCTGTTCGACTGACGTTCCCGGCGGCGGAGCCGCCGCGCGGCCGATCTCACGCGGACTTGGGAAGCATCACCGCCGATGAGTGGTTGATCTAGCCAGATCCCCGACATTGAGGTGATGAAATGCTCTTCGGCCGCGAACACGTCAAGCGCTACCAGGAGACGGATGGCAGGGAAGGCCACGAGTGGGAGGGCACCACGACGCTGCTCCTCACCACGACCGGGCGCAAGTCCGGACAGCCCCGCACGACTCCGCTGATCTACCGGAAGCAGGGCGACGCCTACACGGTCATCGCGTCCAACGGCGGATCGGAGGAACCGCCGCTGTGGTATCGCAACCTGCAGGCCGACCCCAACGTGGAGGTGCAGCTACTCGGCGACAGGTTCACCGCGCGCGCCCGTACGGCCTCGCCGGATGAGAAGCCGGCGATGTGGCGGACCATGACCGAGACGTGGCCTGCCTACGACGAGTACCAGGAGAAGAGCTCGCGGGAGATCCCCGTCGTGGTGCTCGAACGCGCCTGAGGCCGCCCGTTCACGGGATCAGCTCGCTCCAGTGAGGCACACGCGGCTGGACGAGCAGCCGCATGCCGGCCTCGGCGGGCGTGCGATCCCGTTTGCGGCTGTTGCAGGAGCCGCAGGCCAGGACGGTGTTCTCCCACGTCGTGCCGCCGCCGCGCGACTGCGGCAGGAGATGGTCGACGGTGTTGGCCTGCCTGCCGCAGTACGCGCAGCGCCCGCGGTCGCGACGCCGGAGCCCGTGCTTGCCCCACGCGGGCCGTCGTCCGTGACGCCACCGCATGGTGACGTAACGGACCAGCCGCAGTACCCGTGGTAGCGGGAAGTGCCCGATCCGCCGGCCCTCCACCGCCTCCTCGACCACGGCGACGCCGCGTACGAGCATGCGGACGGCGTGCCGCACGTCGACCCTGTGCAGCGGCTCGTACGAGGCGTTCAAGACCAGTACGCTCACCGGAGTCCCCATTTCACCGCGGAGAACAACGAACGCCGCCTCCGGATTCCGGAGACGGCGTGCCGCCAGGGTCAAAGATGACCGTGACGAAAGGCGTTCACCTACCTCTGCCCGAATTCAGGACAGCATGATTCACCCGCCCGGCGACGGGCAACGCGTTTTCCCGCGTTGAGTGACCGGGTCGTGCCGCCACCGGCTCTCAGCCGGCCTCCGCGATTTCCCGGACCGCGGTGAGCGTGCGCTCGCCCCCCGGGTCGCCGCCGGTGACGGGTACCACCGCCACCTCGTCCACGCCCGCGTCGGCGTACGCCGCCAGCCGTGCGCGCATGGCGGCGGCGTCGCCGACCAGGCCTACCGTGCCGGCCATCTCCAGCGGCAGAGCACTCAGCAGCTCCCTCGGCGCGGTGCCCTTGCGGGCCAGCTCGACCGCGTCGCCGAACCCCGCCGCGGCAAGGTTCTCGGCGTAGCCCGGCTCGGCGAGGTAGGGCACCAGGCCCCAGATCAGCTGCGCGTACGACTCCGGCACCGGGTCGACGGCCGCCGGCACCCAGGCCGCGAGTCGCGGCGCGCGGCGGCCGGCCTTCGCCGCCGCCGCGTCCAGCTTGCCCCGCAGCTCGGCGGCGATCTCCGGACTGACCAGGTTCATCACCATCCGGTCGGCGTGTGCGGCCGCCGTCGCGACGGCCCGGTCACCGAGCGCCGCCACCGTGAGCGGCCCGCCTGGCGGGGCGAGCCGCAGCCGGAAACCGCTGGTGCGCACCACATCTCCAGCGCCGTCGCTACGGCCGCCTCCCAGCAGCCGGGCGGCCGCCCGGGCGCTCTCCTCCAGGGCGGTGGCCGCCCGGGCGCGCGACCGGCCATGCCACTCCTCGACGACCGCGGTGCTCGAGGTGCCCAGCGCGACGCCGATCCGCCGCCGGGTGAGCGACGCCACCGAGGCCGCCCCCATCGCGATCATGGCCGGGTCCCGGACGGCGACGGCGAGGGGCCCGACCGTCATCGCGATCTGGTCGGTGGCCAGGCCGATCGCCGTGGCCAGGGAGAAGGCGTCCCAGGTGCCCATCTCGCCGATCCACAACTCACCGAAGCCCAGCCGGTCGGCGAGCACCGCGGTGTGCAGTGCCTCCTCCGGCGGACGATCGAGCCACATTCCGACGACGGCGCTGATGTCCATGCGCCCATCGAATCAGAAGCCGGCCCGTCAGCGTCTCGAGAACAACCGGCCCACGCGCTGGAGGGCACGTTCGAAGTCAGTGCCGAAGGGATTCTCCTGGACGAGATAGGTCCAGGTGGCCGTGGGCCGCGTCAGGCCGGCGGCGTCCAGGTCGGGACCGTCCTCGCTGATCTTCACCGTCTCCATTGACTCCCTCGAGCGTTCCGTGACCTCGTCCAGAAGCCGCCGGTACGCGCGGACGGCCTCCCGGTTGAACTCGTCGAAGGCGTTCAGGCCATGGCCGAGGGCGCGCAGATGGATGCCCTCGCGCAGGTCGGCCAGGAACGCCATGTGGTCCGCCCACGCGCGGTCCAGGTGGTAGACCGTCACGAGACGCGCCGCCGACGCGAGGGTCTGTTCGTCGAGTTCGGGCCGGCATCCGCTGAGTGCCCGCGCCGCCGCGTCGGTTCGCAGCGCTCGGTCGCGGTGCCCGAGCACCAGCTCGCGCTGGTGCTCGACGAGCTCGTTGTACCGCCAGGTGTTGCGGTGGATGTCCAGTGTGACGCCCTCGGCGACGCGCTGGGCGTGGCCGACCACCCAGTCGGCGCCGCCCGTGACGCCGGGCGCGTACCGCTGCACCAGCTCGTCCTGCGTGCTCGCGAAGAACACCGAGCCGCCTGGGTCGCCCTGCCGGCCCGATCTGCCGCGGAGCTGGTCGTCGAGGCGGCTGCTCTCGTGCCGGCCGGTGCTCAGGACGTACAGGCCGCCGAGTCCGGCCACGCCCTCCCCCAGGCGGATGTCGGTGCCCCGCCCGGCCATCTGGGTGGAGACCGTGACCGCGCCGCGCTCCCCGGCCCTCGCCACGATGGCGGCCTCTTCCGCGTCGTTCTTGGCGTTGAGGACGACGCAGTCGACTTCGGTCCGCGCGAGCCTTCGCGCGAGGCGTTCGGATTCGGCGACGTCGAGGGTGCCGACCAGGATCGGGCGCCCGGTGCGGTGCGTGGCGACGATCTGGTCGACGAGCGCGCGTTCCTTCTCCCGTACCGTGTCGAACAGGCGGTCCGGCTCGTCGTCGCGCACGCACGGCCGGTTCGGCGGGATCATTGCGATCGCCAGGTCGTAGAACTCCTGGAGCTGCTCGCCGACGGCGACGGCGGTGCCGGTCATGCCGCAGACGACCGGGTAACGCCGGAGGAGCGCCTGCACGGTGATGCTGTCCAGGATCTCGCCGCTCTCACTGGCGGCGAGCCCTTCCTTCGCCTCCACCGCGGCCATCAGCCCGTCCGGCCAGCGCTGCAGCCGGGCGACCCGGCCGCGCGCCTCGTCGATCAGGTGCACCCGGCCGTCGGCGACCAGGTAGTCGACGTCCCGGTGCAGCAGGGCGTGGGCGTACAACGCGACGTTGAGCCGGGTGAGCGTCTCCAGCTGCTCACCGGTGTAGAGGTCGATCCCGCCGAGCGTCTGCTCCGCGACCTCGACGCCGGCATTGGTCAGGTGCACGCTGCGCCCGTCGCCGCCGACCTCGTAGTGCGTGCGGCGCCGTAGCGTGCGCACGACGTCGGCCATCCGCCGGTCGGCGCCGGCCGCCTCGGTCGCCCCGGCGAGCACCAGCGGGACGCGCGCCTCGTCCACGAGCACCGAGTCGGCCTCGTCGACCAGCGCCACGTCCGGATCCGGCACGATGAGCTCGGCCGCGTCGGTGACGCGCCGATCGCGCAGCACGTCGAAGCCGACCTCACTGACGGGGGCGTAGGTGACCTGCCGGCCGTACGCGCGGCGGCGTTCCACGGCCGTCGAGTGCTGGCCGACCCAGTCCGTCGTCACGCCGAGCAGGTCGTACACCGGGCGCATCCATTCGGCGTCCCGGCGGGCCAGGTAGTCGTTGACCGAGAGCACGTGCACGCGGTGGCCGCGCAGCGCGTACCCGGCCGCGGCGAGCGCACCGGCGAGGGTCTTGCCCTCTCCGGTGGCCATCTCCGCGACGTTCCCGGACAGCAGCACGAGAGTGCCGAGCAGTTGCACGTCGTAGGGGCGTTCGCCGAGCGCGCGGCGCGCCGCCTCTCTGGCCAGGGCACAGAACTCCGCGTCGTCCGGGGCCGCCCGCGCCGCGGCCGTCAGTTCCTCGTCGGTGAGCGTTCCGACGCGCGACTCGTGCGCGCTGATCGCCGGCAGCAGCCGCTCGTACGGCCGAAGGTCGATCGTCCCCGGCCTTCCAAGGAACCGCCGGACCCGCTCACGGATGCTCACGCATGTACCCTGCCCTAGTGGCGCTGCCGCATACGGATACGACGACCGGAATCATGTGACGATCAACGTTTCCGCCCCCTTCCGGGTTCCCGGCGCTTTGCCGGGTGAGGCACGGTAGGCCGAAGGCACGCGAGACGCGTCTCGCGCATACAGTGGTCCGCGTGGCTGACGAGGCGTGGAAGGTAGAACCGTCCGGTCCGCTCCGTGGAGACATCCACGTACGCGGCTCCAAGAACGCGGTGACGAAGCACATGGTCGCCGCCATGCTCGGCGCCGGCGAGAGCACGATCCGCAACGCGCCCGAGGTGGGCGATGTCGAGATCACCGGCGCGATGCTGGAGGCTCTCGGGCACACCGTCAGGCGCGACGGCACCAACATCACGATCGCACCGGGGCCGGTGAGCGAGCCGCGGGTGCCGGAGGCCTTCACCGGCCTGAACCGCATCCCGATCCTCATGGTCGGGCCGCTGCTGCACCTTACCGGCGAGGCGTTCGTGCCACTCGTGGGAGGCGACCCGATCGGGCGCCGGCCCGTGGACTTCCACGTGGAGGCGCTGCGTGCCATGGGCGCGGAGATCGAGGTCGGCGACACCGGCATCTCCGCGCGGGCCACCCGGCTGCACGGCGCCCGCATCGACCTGCCGTACCCGAGTGTCGGCGCGACCGAGACCGTGCTGATGTCGGCGGTGCTGGCCGAGGGCAAGACGGTTCTGCGCGGCGCCGCCATGGAGCCCGAGGTCGTGGAGCTGGCATTGTTGCTGCAGCGCATGGGCGCGCACATCGAGCTGAGTCCCGACCGCCGCATCGTCATCGAGGGCGTGCCGAGGTTGAGGGGCGCGTCCACACGGCTCGCCGGCGATCGGCTTGAGGCGTTCTCCTACCTGGTGGCCGGGCTCATCACCGGCGGCGAGGTGCGCGTGCACGGCTGCGCGCAGGACCGCCTCGTCACGGCGATCACCACGCTCGCCCGGATGGGCGCCCGCTTCGAGATCACCGACGAGTGGATCACGGCGTCGGCGCCGGACGGGCTGCGACCGGCCGCCGTGCACACCGACACCCACCCGGGGTTCATGACCGACTGGCAGCAGCCGCTGATGGTGCTGTTCACCCAGGCGGAGGGCATGTCGGTGCTGCATGAGACGGTGTTCGAGAACCGCCTCGTGTACGTTCCCGCGCTCAAGAAGATGGGCTGCGAGATCGAGGTCTTCAACGCCTGCCTCGGCGGGCCCGCCTGCCGCTTCCACGACAGCAACTCCGTGCACTCGGCCGTGGTCCGCGGCGTGTCCAAGCTGACCGGCGCCGATGTCACGATGCCCGACGTACGGGCCGGTTTCTCCGCGGTCCTGGCCGCGGCCGCCGCCGACGGGCCGTCGACCCTGCGCGGCGTGCACCACATCGAGCGGGGTTACCACCGGCCGGCCGAACAGTTCGCCTCGCTGGGGCTCACGCTTCACCGCGTGACCATCTGAGGAAGGGCGGATCACACTCGCATTTGTCGCTCAGGGGTGGTAGACCTCAGCGATCTTGATGACGTTGCCGCCGCGCATGGTCAGGTAGGCGTCGATCTGCGCGCCGTCCCTGAGCGCCGCGTCGAGCTGCTCCAGCGTGCAGGACTTGGTGCCGATGCCGGTCTTCTGGTCCACGGTCGCGTCGTCACCGGAGCAGATGTCGACGGCGCTGAGAACCTGCGCGTCCTTGGCCACCGTGGCGTTCTGGAGCGGTCCGGCCGGCAGGATCGCCTCGTCCGGCTCCCGTACCTTCTTGGTCCCCTGATACCGCAGGGAAGCCGAGCCCGCGTCGTACTTCTTCAGCAGCATCACCCCCGTCGTCACCAGCTTGCCCGTAGTGGCCTCGGGCTTGGGCTTGCCGCCGCCCCCACAGGCGGCGCTCAGCAGCAGAGCGGCCATCGCCCCGGCCACTCCGAGTGCTCGCATCGTTCCCGTCATGATCACCTCCGGCCCGGGAGAACATACAGCAGCACGCGACCCGGGACGCCCGGCCTGCCGGATTTCCCGGACCGGCCCCGCAGAGCGTCACGCGCGCAGCCGGCGTACGGCCTGCCGGGCGCCCGGGACCGGGGGGTGGCTGTGTCGGCTGCCCTGTCCACCGGTGAACTGCTGCGTGTTCCCGGCCTGCGGGACAGCGAGGCCAAGCGTCTGCTGCGCCTGCAGCGGAGGCTGGCACGCGCCAAGCGGGGGTCGAATCGGCGGCGGCGGGTCAAGACCGCGATCGCCCGGTTGAAAGCGCGTGAGGGGGATCGGCGTAAGGACTGGGTGGAGAAGACCTCCACCGATCTGGCCCGCCGCTTCGACGTCATCCGGG
>JAOPYL010000032.1 GCA_025964625.1 Actinoallomurus sp.
GACGTAGCGAGGAAGCCGTGGCGGCCTATGAAAGCGCGATCGCCCTGACCCACGACACCGCCGAACGCCAGTACCTGCAGCACCGCCGTGACCGCGCCAACCGCCAGGGCCATCACGGCTGCCTCGATGACGGACCATGAGCTTGAGACCGCAGTGCCACCGTCGAGCGAACCGGATCCGGCACCAGCGACGTATGCTCATGCCGCTGAGGGGTCGGTGCGCAACTGCAGTCGCTGACACGGTCCCGGGCCGGAGTTGGCTGTCCCGTCTCGTTGAGCCTGAGGCAGTCTCATCGAATCTGAGGTATCTGCTCGTTTGTCTCACGTAGTTGAGGCATTGATCGCTACCGTGCGAACGGTCGGCACGTTGGTGATCTTCGGGATGGTGCGGTGGGCGGTGGTTCGACGGCCGTGGCGGTGGCCTGGCCGCGGTGCATGTGGGGAACCCGTCCCCGCCAGCGGATCCACGCGGCGTTCATGATCCGTGAGCCTGGGCTTTTGGCTGTGCCTCGATGACGTGGCTTGCCGCTACGGTCGCGACGGGATGACGCTCATTTCGGCGAGGGTCCTTCTCAACCGGGCCGGGGTGGTGAAGAGGTGGCCGCGCATGCCGATCGCCTCGGCGGCGCGAATGTTGTCCTTTCGGTCGTCGACGAAGATGATGCGGCCGGCTTCCAAGCCCAGGGCCTGGTGGCACCACCGGTAGGCGTCTGGCTGCGGTTTGGCGTGGCCGATGCGGCAGGAGAAGGCGGTCACCTGGAAGTGCCGCAACCAGCGATGGTGTTCCTCGTAGTGGGCGGCGAGCTCCTCCGGGATGTTGGACAGCAGCGCGATACGCCGCCCGCACGCCGCCAGTTCATCGACCAGGGTCACCATCTCATCGTCGACAGCGTTACAACTGGCGATGTCGGCCTGGATGAGTGCCGTGATCTGGTGGTCGGCGAAAGCGACGCCGAGGGCATCTGCCACCGCGCGCCAGTAGCCGGGGCCGGTCACCTCGCCACGGTCGTATGGCGGGCGCAGCGCCCAGTAGGCATCCCAGAAGGCCGGAGCGGGCACGCCCGCGGTTCCGGCCAGTCGGTCCTTTCCCTGCGGGGATTGGTGGCGTGCGATGACGCCGAACAGGTCGAACAGTACGGTGTCGGGCACGGGCTCACACCTTTCGCACGGTCACGCCCGCCGCGGCCAGGGCTTGGGTCTCCTCGTCCGGGGCGGCCTCCTCAGTCACGACGGCGTCCAGCGCGGAGGCCGGGGCGACATGGGCCAGAGCAGTGCGGGAGAGCTTGACCGCCTCCGCCACGGCGATGACACGGCGGGCCGAGGCGATCGCGGCACGTTTGATCGCGGCGTCGGCCAGGTCGTGGGCGGTCAGGCCATACGCGGCGTTCAGGCCGCAGCAGCCGATGACGGCGGTGTCGAAGCGCAGCGCGGCCAGCGACGCCTCGGCCAGGAGCCCGGTCAGCGCCAGCTCACCCGGGCGCGGCTCGCCGCCGGGTAGCAACAGTCTCACCTCGGACGCACCGACCAGTGCGTTGGCGGCGTGCAGGGACAGTGGCATGACGGTCAGGCGGCGGTGCGCCAGAGTGCGGGCCACCTCCAGGCAGGTGGTACCGCTGTCGACGACGACCGACTCGCCATCGGCGATCAGCCCGGCGACCTCGGCGGCGATGCGCTGCTTGGCCTCCAGTCCTTCCTGCGCCCGCAGGGCGAACGGGGGTTCCTCCCCTCGCAGCAGCAGGCTTCTGGCGCCGCCCCGATAGCGCTCCAGGACGCCCTGGTCGACCAGGACCTCCAGATCGCGGCGGATGGTCATCTCCGAGGCGCCGGTGATCTCGGCCAGTTCCGTCACGCTCGACCGCCCCGTCTCGCGGACGGCATCGGTGATCTGCCTCAGTCGGTCTGTGCTCGCCATACTTCCAATTGAACACTAACTACGTGCGATTTGCCATCTTATGAACACAAAGTTTGTTTGTTATGTTCGCTGGCATGGAGAGATCACTGCGGGTCGCTCGGTTGGCAACCTTCGCGTTCTTCGCCCTCAACGGCTTCGTCATGGGGATGTGGATCGTCCACATCCCCACCGCCGAGCACCGCGCCAGGATCAGCCATGCCATGCTCGGCGGGCTTCTGCTGCTGCTCGGGGGCGGTGCCTTCGCCGGTATGCAGGTGGCCGGGCCGCTCACCGACCGCTTCGGTGCGCGCAAGACCGTTCCGGTGAGCGCGGTGCTGTGCAGCACGGCCCTGATCCTGCCGGGACTGGCGGCCGACGGCTGGGCCCTGGGCACGGCCCTGCTGGTGCTCGGCTTTGGCAACGGCTGCCTGGACATCAGCATGAACGCCCACGCCGTCCAGGTCGAGCGCAGCTACCGACGGCCCGTCATGTCCGCCTTCCACGCCGTGTTCTCGATCGGCGGTGTGCTCGCCTCGCTGGTGGGGGTCTGGACTCTGAGCTGGGGCTGGAACGCGCCGGCGACCCTGGCCGGGGTGGCCCTGTTCGGTCTGGCTGTCACCGCGCTGGCCGCCCCCGCACTGCTGCGGCCCGAGCCCACCATCAACCCGGACACTCCCGCAGCCCGGACCAGGACTCCACGCAGGACGGCACCGCGCATCTGGGCGCTGGCCGCACTCGCCCTGATGCTCATGCTCTGCGAAGGAGTGGCCAACGACTGGAGTGCGCTCGACCTGCGGGACGTCCTCGACGCACCCGCCGCCGTCGCCGCCCTCGCCTACGGCGCCTACTCCACCGCCATGACCATCGGACGACTGCTCACCGACCGGTTGGTCGCGCGCCTCGGCCCGGTAACCATCGTCCGCTGCGGCACCTGGCTGGCCGCGCTCGGCCTGGCGGCCGTCGTCCTCTCCCCTTGGATCCCTCTGGCGCTGGTCGGCTGGACCGTCTTCGGCCTCGGACTTTCCGGCTGCATCCCCCAGCTCTTCAGCGCTGCGGGCCATGCCGATCCTGACGCCGCCGGAGCCAACGTCTCCCGCGTGGCCGGCCTCGGCTACCTCGGCATGCTCGCGGGTCCCGCCGTCATCGGACCCCTGACCCACGTCCTCCCGCTCAACCTCACGCTCCTCCTGCCCATGGCCTTCTGCGCAATCGCAGGCAGCGCGGCCAAGATCCTGCAACCCACCACCCCGAGCCGGCAACCATGTACAGGGAGTCCAACCGCCAGCGGGCCGGGCGCCAGGCTGCCCGCCCCTTGAAAGGATCGGAACGGACATGGCAGCAGCTTGCCGCTGCTGAAGGTGTGTCAGCCGCGGCGGCGTGCGGCTGGATCCCAGGCGGCGACGTGCCCGGCGACCGCGTCGACGCCGGAGCTGGCGTCCCATTCCAGGGAGCGGACGGAGGCGTGGCGGAGCGGACCAGCAACATCGGGGTGCTGCCCGCCAGCACATCAGCCGAGCACCGCGAGTACCGCCCCGCTTTATGACTCGACCGCCGCCTGGCGCGGACGCGCCATCGCCGGCGTACTCCACAGCGGCACCCTCGTCCACGACCCCGATCCCACGACCGCACACAACTCTGAACCAGGGGCCGCGGCCTCGCCAGGCGGCTCCCTGACAGAGCGCTGCCGAAACGCACTCATCTGCCGCGAGTCGCGCGGTCATGCCGATGAGCGTGTGTCGATCTCTCGAACTCTCCGTCGCCCTGGAACGGCCGCGGAAACGCGATGCGGAGATTCCCTCTACGGCTGGAGTACTAGGCCGACGTGGTGATGAGCTCGTCGGTGACCCACTGTGCGACGTTGGCGGGGTAGGGCGCTGGCAGTCCGAGGACGATGTGCTGGAAGCTGGCGTCGATCGCTTTGCCGATCGCGTCCTGGGTGATGCTGGGCTGGTCGTAGGAGATTGGCAGGACGATCGAGCGGGTGACCGACGCGGGGTCGCGACCGATCTCGGCGCAGTAGCTGTCCAGCAGTGCGCTGCGGCGGATGGCGTCGT
>JAOPYL010000037.1 GCA_025964625.1 Actinoallomurus sp.
GTGCGTGCTCGGCGGAATGCTGTTGTCTCAGGACGCGATCGCCGACGTCGTCGAGACGGTGACCACTCAGGACTTCTACCGGCCCGCGCACCAGATCCTCTACGACGCCATCCTCGACCTCTACGGACGGGGCGAGCCGGCCGATGCCGTCACCATCGCCGCCGAGCTCACCAAGCGCGGTGAGATCACCAGGGTCGGTGGCGCGCCCTATCTGCACACCCTGATCTCCGCGGTGCCGACGGCGGCCAACGCCAACTACTACGCCAAGATCGTGCGGGAGCGCTCGATCCTGCGCCGCCTGGTCGAGGTCGGCACCCGGATCGCCCAGCTCGGCTACGCCACCGACGGCGTCGACGCCGACGAGCTGCTGGACCGCGCACAGGCCGAGGTCTATGCGATCGCGGACAAGCGCACAGGTGAGGACTACGTCCCGCTCAGCGAGATCATGCCCAACGACTTGGACGAGATCGAGGCCATCGGCAGCCGCGGCGGCCAGATGGTCGGCGTCCCCACCGGCTTCACCGACCTCGACGCACTCACCAACGGCCTTCATCCCGGACAAATGGTCATCATTGCCGCAAGACCGGCAATCGGGAAGTCGACCCTGGCACTCGACCTGGCCCGGGCGGCGGCGATCAAGCATCGGCTGGCCACCGTCGTCTTCAGCCTGGAGATGGGGCGCAACGAGATCACCATGCGCCTGCTCTCGGCCGAGGCGCGGGTCGCGCTGCACGCCATGCGATCGGGCTCCATGAACGACGAGGACTGGACCCGCCTGGCCCGGCGGATGAGCGAGGTCGCCGAGGCGCCGCTGTTCATCGACGACTCACCGAACATGTCGATGATGGAGATCCGGGCCAAGTGCCGGCGGCTCAAGCAGCAGCACGACCTCCGCATGGTCATCATCGACTACCTGCAGCTCATGCAGTCCGGCAAGCGGGTCGAGAGCCGCCAGGTCGAGGTCTCGGAGTTCTCCCGGTCGCTGAAGCTCCTGGCCAAGGAGCTGGAGGTGCCCGTGATCGCGCTCTCCCAGCTCAACCGAGGTCCGGAGCAGCGTACGGACAAGAAGCCGATGGTGTCTGATTTGCGCGAGTCTGGGTCTATTGAGCAAGATGCGGACGTTGTCATTCTTCTGCACCGTGAGGACGCCTACGAAAAGGAGTCCCCGCGAGCGGGCGAGGCCGACCTGATCGTGGCGAAACACCGGAACGGCCCAACTGCGACCGTCACCGTCGCCTTCCAGGGCCACTACAGCCGCTTCGTCGACATGGCCCACTGAAGCGGCCGGACCGATCCCAGGAGTGCGACGTGACCTCGGTCGTCCGGCAGGTCGAGCGGCGGGCGATCGTGGCCTGGCCCGCTGAGGTGGTCCAGGAGAACGCGGGCTGGCTGCTGCGGCACACACCGGCGGTGTGGCGGCGTCGCTCCAACTCCGCCGTGCCACCGCCCCGCCGGGGATCCGAAGCGGCGATCGAGGACATCGAGGCTTTCTACCGGCGACGCGGCCGGCCCGTGCTGATCCAGGTCGGCCCGGACGAGAACCACCGGGACCTGGACACGCTGCTCGCCGGGCGGGGATACCGGCGGGAGGCTCCCACAGCCGTCATGACGGCCTTGACCGCGGATGTCGTCGCCGCGACCGAGCCGTCGCCGGCCGACCTGGCGGAGAGTCCGGATGCCTGGGTGAAGACCTTCGCCGAACTGGACGAGCACGCCGACAGCGCGATGGTCGGCGAGAAGGTGATCTCCCGCATCGCCGCGCCCGCGGCGTTCGTGAGCGTGACCCGCGACGGCGGGGCCGCCGGGATGGGGCTGTTCGCAGCGGACTCGGGGTGGGCCGGAGTGTTCTCGATGGCGACTCGGCCGGACCGGCGCGGCCAGGGCATCGCCACCGCCGTCCTCGGCACCGGGGCCCGGTGGGCGGCCCGCAACGGGGCGCACCGGCTCTACCTCCAGGTCGAGACGGACAACCACCAGGCCCGCGCGCTGTACGCCCGAGCGGGCTTCACCTGGTCGCACGAGTACCACTATCGGGTGGCCCCCTGAGGGCTCAGCGCCCCGCGCGGTCCGGGGAGCCCGACTCGATCCAGCGGTAGACCTCGCCGACACCGTCGGCGAGGCCCGTACGCGCGGTCCAGCCGAGGTCGTTCCGGGCCCGCTCCACGGCGAGAGCGCTGCGCTGCACCTCGCCAGGGCGGGCCGGCGCGAACTCGGGGCTCACGTCCCGGCCGGCGGCCTTGCCGACCAGGTCGATCAGCTCGAGGACGCTGGTCTCACGGCTGGTGCCGATGTTCCACACTCCGGGCCGGCCGGTCCTCGCCGCGGCGAGGAAGGCCGCCGCCACGTCGCCGACGTACACGTAGTCGCGGGTCTGGCCGCCGTCGCCGAAGACGGTCGGCCGATCGCCGTGCAGCGCCCGGCCACAGAAGATGCCGACCACGCCGGCCTCCCCGGTGGGGTCCTGGCGCGGACCGTAGACGTTCGCGAGCCGCAGAGCGGCATGAGTTGTGCCGTGCAGGCGGTTGTAGAGGCCGAGGTACTGCTCGGCGCAGTACTTCGCGGTGCCGTACGGCGCCTCCGGGCCGGGCCGGTCGTCCTCGGAGGAGGGGACGGGGACGTCCACGCCGTAGATCGCGCCGCCGGTGCTGGCGAACAGCACCCGCGCCCCTGCCGCGCGGGCGGCCTCCAGCACGTTGACCGTGCCGACCACGTTGATCGCCGCGTCGTCGGCCGGAGAATCGACGGAGACACGGACGTCGATCTGGGCGGCGAGGTGGCAGATGAGCTCCGGGCGTACCTGCTCGACGACCGATCTCAGCGCGTCCACCTCGGTGATGCTGACCTTGTGCAGGGCGATGGACGGGTCCAGCCGCCCCGGCCGGCCGCGGGAGAGGTCGTCGAGCACGGTGACCTCGTCGCCGTTGGCGAGGAAGGTGTCGGTGAGGTGAGAGCCGATGAATCCGGCACCGCCGGTCACGAGTATCCGCATGTCGGGCAAGACTAGATGCTTTGGCCCAGCGGCAATGCCATCTCACCGACGTGTCCGGAGCGGGATCCCGCTCCGGACACGCCTGCCGCGGACGATTCCCCACGGGCGGGACCTTGTCGTTGGACGTGCCGAGAGCACCATGAAGGCCGACATAACCTGATCTTCGCCGAACTCGACCTGCGTGATCGCGTGCGGCCTGTAATCCTGGCGTACGAGACCGGGCTCATCCGCGCAGTCCTCAGGGAGCTGTGAGGCGGCGCCATCCCAGAAAGGACTTACCGGAATGAGGAAATTCGCGGACCGTCACGTAGGTGCGGTCGGGCTTGGCTGTATGGGGATGAGCTGGGCGTACGCCGAGTCCGAGCGTGACGACCGTGAGTCGGTGGCGTTGGTCCGGGAGGCCGTCGACCTGGGTGTCACGTTCCTGGACACCAGCGACGTGTACGGCGCCGGGCACAACGAGAACCTCCTCGGCCGCGCGCTGCACGGCATCCGGGACCGGGTGGTGCTGGGCAGCAAGGTCGGACTGGTCGTGGACCCGGCGACGGGGAAGATGGGCCGTGACGGGTCGCCCGGGCATGTCCGCGAGGCGGTGGAGGGGAGCCTCCTCAGGCTGGACACCGAGGTCATCGACCTGTACTACCTGCATCGGATCGACCCGGAGGTGCCGCTGGCCGAGACGTGGGGTGCCATGGCCGACCTGGTCGCGGAGGGCAAGGTCCGTCACCTCGGCCTGTCCGAGGTGAGCGTCGCGCAGGCGGAGGAGGCGCATCGCGTCCATCCGGTCGCGGCGGTCCAGTCCGAGTTGTCGCTGTGGACGCGGGACCCGCTCGGCGCGGCCGACGGCGAGGGACCCGGCGACGTCGTGGGCTGGTGCGCGGTGAACGGGGCGGCGTTCGTCCCGTTCTCACCGCTCGGCCGGGGCTTCCTCACCGGCACCGTCACCGCGGCGAGCTTCGAGGACAACGACTTCCGCGGCCGGCTGCCGCGCTTCCAGGATGAGGCGCTCGCGAAGAACATGCGCATCGTGGACGTCGTGCGCCAGGTCGCCGGGCGGCACGGTGCGACCGCCGCCCAGGTCGCCATCGCGTGGACCCTCGCCCAGGGCGAGCACGTCATCCCCATCCCCGGCACCAAGAAGCGCGACTACCTCCACGAGAACACCGTGGCCGCCGGAGTCGATCTCACCCCGGAGGACCTGGCCGAGCTCGACGCGGTGCCCGCGGCGGTCGGCACGCGGTACTGAGATCGTCCGGCGGGCGGCGCACCTTCAGGCAGACGGTGATCCGGCGTCCTCACAGATCCATCACGGTGAGGATGAAGCACACGTCGTCCTGGCCGTCGTTCGCGTACGAGTGCGGCCGGTCACCGTGGAAAACGGCCGCGTCGCCGCTGGACACCTCCGTACGGCTGCCGTCGACGGTGAGGCTGAGTCGTCCCGACTCCACGGTGACGATCTCCCGTGTGCCGGGCGTGTGCGGCTCGCTGTCGCGGCACTCGCCCGGGCGCAGCTCCCAGCGCCACAGCTCGATCGACGGCCGAGGGTCGCTGCCGGCCAGCAGCGTCCCGGTGCCGCCGGCCGGGCCCCGCCAGAGCACGACGTGGCGACCGGCCGGGAAGAGCTGGATCGGCGGCTCCTCCTCCACCTGCACGAGCCGGGTGAGCGGCACGCCCAGGGCCTCGGAGACGCGGATGAGCGTGCCGAGGTTGGGGTTGCCGCGCACCTGCTCCAGCGCGACGAGCACGCCCTTGCTGACTCCGGCCCGCGCGGCGAGCTGGTCGAGGCTCCAGCCGTGCGCGGCGCGCAGGGAGCGTACAGTGCGGGCCACCGCGTCGCCGACCTTGTCCGTCACGGACCACACCCTAGATGGTCATTGCATTGCACCGCGCGGTACGATATTCCGACCGATCCAGAAACGTCGCCGGGAGGCCCGATGCTCGAGGAGATCGTCGTCGACGACGCGGTGTACGCGCTGCGTCCCGACCTCGCGATCCTGCTGATGACCGTGGAAGGCCTGGTCAACGGGCCCTCGGACGGCGGCTTCGCCGGTCGGGCGGAGACGGCCGGTGAGATCGGCGGCGCCGGTCCCACTCCCCATGTGGAGGCGTGGCGCGAGGCCTACCGCGGGTTCGGGGTCAACCCCAAACGGGCGCGGCCGTCGGTGGACGCCCTGCTGCGCCGCGGCGAACTACCGGAGATCAACCGCGTCGTGGACGCCTACAACGCGGTCAGCGTCGGGTACGAACTGCCCATCGGCGGTGAGGATCTCGACGCCTACGAGGGACCCGCCCGCCTGGTCCGGGCCTCCGGCGGCGAGTCCTTCGGGACGGTCAAGAACGGTGAGCCGGTCATCGAGCATCCCGAACCCGGTGAGGTGGTGTGGCGGGACGGCGCCGGCGTCACCTGCCGCCGCTGGAACTGGCGTCAGTGCACCCGCACCCGGATCACCGAGCAGACCAAGAACGCCCTGTTCATCCTGGAGCGGCTGGAGCCGTATCCCATCGACCGGCTGGTGTCCGCCGGCGCGGAGTTGACGACGATGTTGCGCGTGATCTCGCCGGACGTCGTGATCCGCACCCGCCTGATCGAGCCATGATCATTGCGCTTGCGCTCGGCTCCGCGGTGGTGTTCGGCGCCGGCGACTTCTGCGGCGGTACCGCGTCACGGCGCGGCGGCTCCATGGGCGTCCTGCTGCTCAGCCTGCCCGCCGGGCTGGGCCTGCTCCTCGTCGTGGCGGCCATGTCGGGTGGTCCATGGCACGCGGGCGCGCTCGGCTGGGGCACCGCCTCCGGCCTGGCGGGCGGCGTCGGCCTGCTGGTCTTCTACCGGGCGCTGGCCAAGGGGCCGATGAGTGTGGTCGCCCCGGTGTCCGGGCTGATGGCCGCCCTGGTGCCCGCCGTCACCGGGGTCGCGCGTGGTGATCGGCTCACCGTCCCGGCGCTCGTCGGCATCCTGCTGTGCCTGGTCGCCATCTGCCTGGTCAGCATGGAGAGGAGCGCGGGGCCGGTCCGCCCGACGAGCGGGCCCATACTGGCGCTGCTCGCCGGGACGAGCTTCGGAGTGTTCTTCGTCCTGATCCGGCTGGGCGACGACGGCACGCTGTGGCCGCTGGCGGTGTCGAAGGCCGCGGGCCTGCTGGTGGTGGCCGGCGTCGCGACGGCGGCCCGCCGTGGGCCTGCGCAGTTGCTGAAGGACCGCGCCACGGTCGCGATCGCGCTGTCGGCCGGTGTCCTCGACGTGCTCGGCAACGGCCTGTACGTCCTCGCGGCGCGGGCCGGGATGCTCAGCGTGGCCGGGGTGCTCAGCTCGCTCTACCCGGCCGGCACCGTGCTCCTCGCCAGGCTCGTCCACGGCGAGCGGTTGCGGCCGATCCAGCGTGTCGGCCTGGCCATCGCGGTGGCCGGTGTCGGCCTCGTCACCACCGGCTGACGCACCGGCAGGCCGCGTGTGACCGAGGTCAGCGGCGGCCGAGGTCGACGACGATGTCGGAGTGCTGCGGGCTCGAGCGCAGGCCGGCGGACTCAAGCGCCTTCCGGTAGGCGTCCATCATCGCGCCCGTGTCCTCGGCCGTGCCGAACAGGTCGCCGAGCTCGCGCCAGACCCGGGCGGTCGCGCGGGAGGTGGGGAGTCCGGCCAGCTCGTCGCGGGTGGTACGCAACGCGTCGAGCGCCTCCGTGCGTTCGCCGGTCGCCACCAGCGCCTGCGCCAGCATCAGCCGGGCCCGGATGCCCGTGACGGAGATCTCCGCCTTCGCGGCCAGGTCCGTCAGCACACGCTGGGCGGTGGTCACCGCGGACTTCGGCTCGCCGAGCAGCACCTTGGACCGGGCCATCTCGATCAGGCATTCCGCCGCGTCCGTACCGCTGAGCGCCGGCTCGGCCGCGTGCAGGAGATCGAGTGCCTTTCCGGCCGCGACCGGGGACGCGTTGGCGGGCAGCAGGGTGCGCGCGGACATCACCCGCAGCCGTGCCTGCGCCTTGGCCAGGTCGCCGCCGGCGTGGAGCGCGAGCGCCTGCTCGGCCAGGTAGAGCGACTCGCCGCCTTCACCCTCGTCGAGCGCCCGCCGGCTGGCGTCCATATAGGCCGAGATCATGGCCGCCGGGTCGGTTTCGGCCGCGGCCAGGAGCCGCTCGGCGAGATCGCGTGCCTGCGCGGGGTCGCCGCGATCGAGGTAGGTGGCGATGAGAGTACGCCCGACCTCGGCGGCGTCCTCGCCGCCGAGGAGGCCGAGATCTGCCAGGCGGTTCAGCGCGGACTCGCCCAGGGCGGTGGTGCGGCCGAGGTCGCCGGCGGCACGGTAGCAGCGGGCGAGGACGACGATCACGGGCAGCCAGCCGGCGCGGCCGCGGTCACGCCCGGCCTCCTCGCGCAGCTCTTCCAGAGCCTTGATCGCTTCCTCTCCGCGGCCCAGTGACTCGAGCGCCTGCGCGCGGCCCCAGCGGGCTCGCTTGACCAGGTCGGGATCGTTGTCCACGGCGTCGATGATCTCGGTGAACCATTCGAGCGCCTGGCGGGAGTCTCCGCTGAGGAGGGCGAGCTCCGCATGGCGTGCGCGCACCTGGAGGTGCAGGCGCTCCTCCGGCTCGATGCCCTCGGAGAGGTACTCCGGCAGGCAGCCGAGCCGACTCGCCAGCAGCCGTACGACCGCGGGAGTCGGGGTTCGCTTGCCCGACTCGATCAATGAGATGTAACTGTCGGACAGCTCGGTCCCGGCAAGCTGTGCCTGAGAGAGGTGCTTACTCAGGCGCAGGTTACGGACTCGCTCACCGACGCTTCCTTGACTCGGCATCTCGACTCACTTACCGAAGGGCTGCACGCGGATTGGGTTACGACTTCATTGTGGGGTGCACTACCTCACAGATGGAGGGTAACCCAAACAAGCTGGACAAGGTGTAGGGGATTTGGTCAAGTAACGCGCGAGATCAGTCGTCCGCTTCGTTGCGGTTAGGAAAGATCATGCTGCAGACCTCGAGGTACAACTGCTCAGGGTAGGGGAGGTAGTCGACAACGCGGAAGGCCTGATCTTGACCGGCCGACTCGAGCACGAACTCGCCATAGCCGAGCATCCGGCCGCTGATTGACCGCTGGAAGCTCATGTCCGTGACTTTGGCCAGTGGCATCATTGCGACCTTACGAGTGAGCAGGCCGGTGGTCAGGAGCATGCGCTGGTTTGTGATGACGAAGTAGTCGACCGACCACGTCGCGACCTTCCAGACGAACCAGGCGAGCAGCAGGAGCCACGCCCACCAGATCCAGCTGACGATCGCACCGCCGTGGTTGGCGATGACGTTGCTCAGCACGCCCGCGATCACGAGTCCGCCGAGGACGAAGGCTATCGGGGTCATCAGCACGGCCGGATGCCGCCGCACGGTGATCACCTGCTGCTCATGCGGCAGCAGGTAGCGGTGGATGGAGGCCGGCGCCGAATCGCCGGGTGTCACGAGTCTCATGTCAGCGCGTTCACGAATTGAGACAGTGAATCGCCCGCCGACGCCAGCCCGGTGGCCGCGTTGTGGACGGCGCGGGCCGCGCCTCCGGGGGACTTGAGCAAGTAGAAGGCCACGAAGGCCGCTATCGCCCAAGTGAGGTACTTCTTCAAGGAAACCACGCCTCCCGAGGGCTGACCCACCGACCCAACTCAAGTAGTACACCAAATGTCGATCTGCCTGCAAAGAGGCGTGCGATCGTACCTGAGTCGGCGGGTCGCCGCGGGGCGGGGTCAGCCGCCGCCGCGTCCCTCGGCGGCGGCCAGCGCCAGCACCTCCAGATGCTTGCGGGCGATGCGTTCGACGAGGTCGGGTGAGGCCTCGCCGATCACCTCTTCGGCGCTGTGCCGCGCCGCTTCGACGCACCGTATGACCATCTCGGCGGGATGGACCTCGTCGAAATCCCTCGCGAGGCTTTCGGCAACCGCCTCATATGTCCACGCCATAACCGCTCCCCGTGTCCCCCTTGCTCGCGGCGCGAGCGCGACCGGACCGCCTGTTCGCAATCCGTAGCAGGCTATTACCCTGCGTATCTGAATCTTGAACGCTGGGGGCGGCGGCGGTCCGCGGGGGGCTACACGACCCCGTACAACCGGTCTCCGGCGTCGCCGAGGCCGGGCACGATGAAGCCGTTCTCGTCCAGGTGCGAGTCGATCGCCGCGGCCACGACCCGGACCGGGACCGGGCAGTCCGCCAGCTTTTCCTGCATGTGGGCGATGCCCTCCGGAGCGGCGAGGAGGCAGATCGCCGTGACGTCGTCGGCGCCCCGGCCCATCAGCAGCTGGATCGCCGCGGCGAGGGTGCCGCCGGTGGCGAGCATCGGGTCGAGGACGTAGCACTGGCGCCCCGACAGGTCGTCGGGCAGCCGCGTGGCGTAGGTCGTCGCGGTGAGGGTTCCCTCGTCGCGAACCATGCCCAGGAACCCGACCTCGGCGGTGGGAAGCAGCCGGGTCATGCCGTCGAGCATGCCCAGCCCGGCGCGAAGGATCGGCACCACCAGCGGCTGCGGCCGCGTCAGCCGTACGCCGTCGGCGGGTCCGACCGGTGTGGCGACTGTCACAGCCGCGACCCGGACATCGCGGGTCGCCTCGTACGCCAGGAGCGTGACGAGCTCATCGGCCAGACGGCGAAATGTGGGGGAGTCTGTGGTCTCGTCGCGGAGCGTGGTGAGCTTGTGGGCGACGAGGGGGTGATCGACGACAAGCGTTCTCATATCGGGTCACGGTAGCCGAATGGATCTCTGAGCATGGGGAACGTACCGGGGATGGAGGATGGGATGAGCCCCGAGCAGGTCCGTGATCGGCTCCGCCGCCGTGCGGCCTTTCTACGGGAACTGGCCGAGGCACGCGAGCTCCGCAAGCGCGTCACCCCCCGGCGATCACGCCGGGAACGCGTCCGCGCCACGGTACGCATGCGTACGTTCCGGGCGAATTAAGGCTCTCGGTTTCCCCATGCCGTGAGTGTTCCGGCCCCACATCTGTCAGGATGCCCGAGCAGGACGCGCGCCGGTGGGGTGAAGATGACGGAACTGGACACGGCGGACTTCGCTGTCGTGGTCTCCCGCGAGGACGATGCCTGGGAAGTCGAGCAGCTTCCCATCGCATTGACACAGGACCTCGCGGCGTTGATACATGCCTTGCGGCAACAGCCCAGCATGGCGGGCACGATCGGGCTGGCATCGGTCGGAGACGACTTCTTCGTGGCACTACGCGTGCTCGCGGACGACGTGATGATCTTCCTTTCGGACGTCACGGCGTCGCTCGACTGGCCCTTGGCCGGGCAGGTCGTCGAATTTCTCGAGCTGGACATCCCCGATGATGAGGATCTCGACCAGGTGCTGCCCGCGGGGGATATGTCGATCTTCGCGGACCTCGGCCTCGACGAGATGGAGCTCGGCGCCCTCTCCGGCGACCTCGACCTCTACCCCGACGAGATGCTGGCGAGCATCGCCTCCCGCCTCGGATTCGGCGCCGCCTTCGAGCGCGCGATCGAATGATCGGCTTCTTCAGGGAAGAATGGAACCGTGCCATACTTCTCCGCGGTCTTCGCGCGCACCGACGCCGGATGGATCGGGACCGAGGTCGACCTCAGTGAGGTCGCCGGTGTCGATGACATCACCGACATCATGCGGGAGACCGCCGTCGAGACGGCGGGTGACACGGTCGTACTCCTCGTCGAGGAGGAGGACGAATGGTTCGCCGTCGTCCGCCTGGACGATGGCGAGGACCCTCGCGTCTTCCTCTCCGACCCGAGGGCGACGCTGACCAATGAGCTGGCGCGCATGCTCTACGAGCAGATCGGCGTCCCCAAAGACGCGGTTTCCGACGAGCCCGCCGGTGACACCGCTCTCCTCGCCGATCTCGGCACGGACCCGGCACAACTGACCCGGCTCGGTGAGCGCAGGCTGCCCGGCGACGCGCTGTCGGTCGTCGCGGAACAGGCCGGATTCGCCGAGGAGTACGAACGGCTCCGGTAGCCGAAGGCGTACGCGTATGAGAGAGCCGGCGATGGAAGACGCGATGAGACTCGCGCTCCAGGAGGCGCGGCGGGCGGGCCGAGACGTGCCCGTCGGCGCGGTGGTCCTCGATCCGCCGGGGCAGGTCGTCGGCGCGGGCCGCAACGAGCGGGAGCGTACGGGCGATCCGACCGCGCACGCGGAGATGGTGGCGATCCGGCAGGCCGCCGCGCGCCTCGGGGAATGGCGCCTCACCGGGTGCACCCTGGTCGTGACCCTGGAGCCCTGCACGATGTGCGCGGGGGCCGCGGTCCTGGCCCGGCTGGAGCGGATCGTGTACGGGGCGTTCGACCCCAAGGCGGGCGCCGCCGGATCGCTGTGGGATGTCGTGCGGGACCGCAGGCTCAACCATCGTCCCGAGGTCGTCGCGGGTGTCCTCGCGGAGGAGTGCGGGGCGCTGCTCACCGACTTCTTCACCCGCCGCCGGGATTAAACCGGTCGACGTCTTCCGGTAGGCTCCCGTCTTGGTGGAGTCGCCTAGTGGCCGAGGGCGCACGCCTCGAAAGCGTGTGATGGGGCAACCTATCCGTGGGTTCAAATCCCACCTCCACCGCCAGGCAGGGCCGTTGACCCGATCTCAGGGGTCAGCGGCCCTTTTGCGTGCGGGGCGCAGCCGCGGCCGGCCGGAGGGCGGTTCAAGCGATCCGGTCCGCGGCATTACTCTTAGGCGTCAGTATGACCACCGTAGGTAAAGGGAACTTGACCATAGAGATGGCTTCGATCGGGATCTAACGCGCCGTTGCGGACGTCATGCTTACTGATCGGGTCGTCAGGCCGGGTGAAGTGGCCATCGGGCAGGGGAGGATCGTGTTCGGTCCGCAGGGCTTCTTCATCTTCGCCTTGCTCGTGCTGTTCTTCGCGGGTGCGTTGATCTGGCTCGTCAAGGCCAGGCAGGTGGCGCTGAAGGTCGTCGCCGGGGTGATGGCGTTCCCGCCGGCGATGATGTTCGGTGTCGTGCTGGTGAACAGCTTCTACGGCTACTACCAGAGCTGGGACGACGCCTGGCGCGACCTCACCAACCAGGCTCCTGCGAGCGTCGCCCCCGTGCCCGACCTGGGCAACCGTCTTGACCAGGTGCTGAGCGAAGCGGTGAAGAAACGGCAGGCGCGCAAGAACGGCTTCGCCATGGAGACCACGCTGTCCGGCCCGCAGAGCCGGATCAGCCGCCAAGGCGTGATCTACCTGCCGCCGCAGTACTTCCAGAAGCAGTACGCCAATCGGCGCTTTCCCGTCATCGAGCTGATCCACGGCGCACCGGGAACTCCGAGCGACTACGAGGGCCGGCTGAAGATCTCCGGCATGCTGCGCAAGCTGATCGCCGCCCACAAGGCCAAACCGGTCGTCCTGGTCATCCCCGATGCCAACGGCGGCCTGGATCGCTCGACGCAATGCCTGAACACGGTTCGCGGTGAGCAGGACGAGACCTACCTGGCGCTCGACGTGCCAGAGGACGTCTCCGACCGGTTGCGGGTGGAGCCGCCGGGGACCGCCTGGGGCATCGCGGGCTTCTCCGAAGGCGGCTACTGTGCGGCCAACCTCGCGTTGCGGCACCCCGACCGGTACGGCGTCGCCGCGTCGCTCAGCGGTTACTTCGAGCCGCTGCGCACCAACCGGATGCCGCAGCCCGTCGACCCCTTCGCCGGCAACAAGGCGCTGCGCGCCGCCAACTCACCGCTGAAGGTGATGGCCAGGCCGCTGTCGCACGACCGGCTCCCCCATTTCTGGGTGATGTCCGGCAACGGCGTCCAGACCGACATGGTGCAGGCGCAGGCCTTCGTGGACCTCATCAAGCGCTACGATCCCGGAGTGCCGTTCATGGTCGTCAAGGGCGGCCAGCACAACTACGTCGCCTGGCGTGAGGCGTTCCCGAGGATGTTCGAGTGGGCCACCTCACGGGTGTAGCGGTACCGGCCGCTGCTACGGCACGACGAGGTCGAGGTCGAGTACGCGCGCGTGCAGCACGATCCGCTGGTGGAGGGCCGCGCGCAGTGCACGGTGGAGGCCGTCCTCGAGGTAGAGCTGGCCGCGCCACTGCACGACGTGGGGGAACAGGTCGCCGTAGAATGTGGAGTCCTCGGCGAGTAGCGAGTTCAGATCGAGCCCGGCCTTCGTGGTGATCAACTGATCGAGACGCACCTGGCGGGGCGGCACCTTGGCCCAGTCCCGGGAGCTGAGGCTGTGCTCCGGGTAAGGGCGTCCCTCGCCAACCGCCTTGAAGATCACGCCATGCAGTTTAGGTGGCGTTACCCGTGATCACGCCAGATGTTGCGCCGTTGATCTGCGTCAGATTCCGCCCATAAAGGGCTAGAACCGCTAAATAGGCTGCTGGTACGAACCCATCCCGCAGGCTCGTCGGCGCTCCGATCCACGTCGGTCCGCCGACGGCTCGGGACACCACGCAGAGGGACGTCGTATGGTTGTGTCATGGACACGACGCGCGCGAACCTGTCCTTGGACTCATGGATACTCGGTCATGCCAAACGCATGGCCAAGGAGCAGGGCAAGTCACTCGGGGAGTTCACCAGCGAGGCCCTCAAGTGGCATATCGCCCGGTTCGAGTCGGCCGACCGGGTCCCCCTCTCGGAGGCCCAGCGAGCCGAGCGGGTCGCCGGTGAAGAGGCCGAGGAAGCCGAGTTCTACGCCGACCTGGACCACAGGGGCACCCGAGGAGCCGCATGACCGAACCCAGGTTCGGTGATCTCTATGAGGTCAAGGTCGCCGACCGGACACTGCGCCGCATCATCGTCAGCAGCGGATTCTTCCATACCGTGTCGCCCGACACCGTGATCACGGCCGACGTCGAGACAAAGGTGCGGTCGACGTCCGTGCTCGCCGTTCCGCTGGGTGAGCACGGGACCGCACTCGTCGACCGCCTGCACTCCATGAGCCGCCACCGGCTCCTGGGCCGGACCGGACAGGTGACCTCTCCAGCTCAGTTGTCCGCACTCTCCGGCGCCCTCCGCGTCATGCTCGGCCCGGACGCCTGAGCCCGCGGGCCACCGCGCCGCGGGCCCTCGCCGCCGGTCTCAGCGGCGCCTGGACCTGGTACGCAGGTTACGGCCGCGACCGCGCCAGTCGTACCCGGTACCGACCCCGGCGAGATGCAGCGCGATGAACAGCAGACCGAGCGTGTCGAGCGTCGGGTAGTTGAAGAAGTCCGAACCGGCACCGAGCCAGTCGACGAGCAGGGCGAGAGCAAAGCAGAGAGCGGCGACGATCGCGAGCATCGTTTACCTCCAGAGGTTGATCCGTCTCCCCCGAGATGCACCAAGGATCTCCGTGACGACCGCGACCAAACACCCGCCGAATAACGGACAGGGCACAGTCCTGCCGGATGGGGTCGACGTCACCTGGTGATATTGGCGGACATTGCCGGTGGCGACTGGAGGTGGCCCCGCTTCAGGTGGCGCTCAGGCGCCGGCCATGAGGGCCGGGCGTGCGACGTATTAAGGTGGCGGAGGATGCGAGATTCGAACTCGCGAGGGGTTGCCCCCAACACGCTTTCCAAGCGTGCGCCATAGGCCACTAGGCGAATCCTCCGCGAGAGATCCTACCGGGTTCGCGGCAGTGACCGTACCTCAACGACCGCGCCGAGCGGGACGGGGCCGTAGATGTGCGGGAACACGTCGTCGCCGACGGGCTCGTGCCGTACGTCGAGGCCGTCGGTGTCGATGGTGAGCAGTACGAGGTCGTCGAGGTCGGCGTAGAACGCGCCCTGGACCGTACGGACCTGCTCCTCGTCGCGGGAGGCGTGGATGAAGCCCTCCTCGGCCAGGGTGCGGCCGCGGGTCGACATCTCGTACGGGCCGCCCGCCTCACGCGCGGCGTCCCAATCCGGGCGTTCGGCGATGTGAAAGATGGTCATGGGCGCGCCTCCAGAGATCGCTGACACGGAGGTGAGCGTACGGGCCGAAGCCGTGCGCCAGATGCCATAGACTCGACGCAGACCCCTCGCACGGCGTCATCCTGTGAACCTCCCCAGGGCCGGAAGGCAGCAAGGATAAGCAGGCTCTGACGGGTGTGCGGGGGGTCCTCTGCTTCTGAAGGACGGACCCCCGATGAGTCTGGCTCTGTACCGCAAGTACCGGCCAGCGACGTTCGCCGAGCTCAAGGGGCAAGAACACGTCGCCGAGCCGCTCCAGCAGGCGTTGCGCAACGGGCGCATCCACCACGCGTACCTCTTCAGCGGGCCGCGGGGATGCGGTAAGACGTCCAGCGCGCGGATCCTTGCCCGCTCGCTCAACTGTGAGCAGGGTCCTACTCCGGAGCCGTGCGGGCAGTGTGAGTCCTGTGTCGCCCTGGGGCCCACCGGCGTGGGCCACATCGACGTCATCGAGATCGACGCGGCGTCGCACGGTGGTGTGGACGACGCCCGCGATCTTCGCGAACGCGCCTTCTTCTCCCCGGTGGCCGCGCGCTACAAGATCTACATCATCGACGAGGCGCACATGGTCACCCGCGAGGGTTTCAACGCGCTGCTGAAGCTCGTCGAGGAGCCGCCGGCCCACCTGAAGTTCATCTTCGCGACGACCGAGCCCGAGAAGGTCATCGGGACGATCCGGTCCCGCACGCACCACTATCCGTTCCGGCTCATCCCGCCGGGCACGCTGCGCGAGCTGCTGGAGGACATTCTCCAGAAGGAGAACGTCCCGTACGAGCCGGCCGCGATCCCGTTGGTGGTGCGCGCCGGTGCGGGGTCGGCCCGCGACTCCGAGTCGATCCTCGACCAGCTCCTCGCCGGTTCCGGCGAGGAGGGCATCACGTACGCCCGGGCGGTCTCCCTGCTCGGCTATACCGACGCGACCCTGCTCGACGAGGTGGTGGACGCCGTCGCGGCCCGGGACGGCGGGGCGGTGTTCGCCGCGATCGACCGGGTGATGGAGGGCGGCCAGGATCCCCGGCGGTTCGCCGCCGACCTGCTGGAGCGCTTCCGCGACCTCGTGATCCTCTCCAACGTTCCCGACTCTGGAACGACCGGGCTGCTCGACGTGCCGGCGGACGAGCTGGAGCGCATGCAGGCCCAGGTGTCGCGGCTGGGCCTCGCCGAGCTGACGCGGGCCGCGGACCTGCTGCACACCGGGCTCACCGAGATGCGCGGCGCGACCGCTCCGCGGCTGCTGCTCGAACTCATCTGTGCCCGGATCCTGCTGCCCGGGGCGTATGGCGACGAGGCGTCGCTGCTCACCCGTCTCGACCGGCTCGAACGCCGTCTCGCCATCGGCGAGGGAGCGCCGGCCGAGGAGATCCCCCCGGTGCGGCGCGCACGCCCGCCGGCCACCCCGGATCAGCGGCCCGCATCCGGGGGCGCGGCCTCGGCGGAGGCGGCCCCGACTCGAAAGCCCGCACCACGGCACGACGTGCGGCCGTCGTCCGAAGCCCGGCAGACGGCTGCTGAGGGGCGCCAGGCCACCGGTCCGGGAGGACAGCAACCCCCGCCCGCCCAGGGGGGCGACCCCACTTCCATTGTCCAGCGTGGCTCGGGGCGGGTGGAAGTGGAGCGGGGTTCTGTGGATAACGCCGCGACGGCGGCCGCGCCCGACCGGGGTGCGAGCAGCGTCGACTGGCCGGCGCCGGCCCAGCCGCCCGCTTCGTCCCACTCCTCGGGGTCGTCCGGGTCCTCCGCCGCGCCCCAGCCCGTCAGTCAGCCCTCCAGTCCGCCCGCGGACGGCCCGGCGCAGCCGGGGACGGTCGACGTCGCGGCCATCCGCCGGATGTGGGTGGACATCCTGGCGGCGGTGAAGCAGCGGAGCAAGGTCGCCTGGATCGTCCTGATGGAGGGCGTCGAGGTCGCCTCGCTGCAAGCTGACGTTCTGACACTCGCCTTCGCCAACGAGGGCAAGCGGCGGGGCTTCACCACGGGCGGCAAGGAGGTCGTGCTCCGTGAGGCGCTGAGGGAGATCCTCGGCGTCGACTGGCGCATCGACGCCATCCTCGACAACGGCTCCGGACAGGGCTCCCGGCCGAGTCCTCCCCCGCCCGAGCCCGGCGGATGGGGTGTGCCCGCCTCGCCCGCGACTCGCGACACTCGTGCGGCTCCGCCGCAGGCACCCGCGGGCGGACCGCCGCCGGGCCGGGTCCCGCTGCCGCCGGAACCCGTGGACGAGGCCGACGAGGTCGATCCCGAAGGCGATGCCGACGCCGGCAACGAGGCCGCGCTCAGCGGCATGGCCCTGATCCAGCAGGTGCTCGGCGGCAAAGTCATCCAAGAGATCAACAACGCTTGACCTGTGCGAACGGCCTCGGAGGCAGGGCCGCAGGTCGACCTCGGCCGGGTGAGGCGGCCCCGGACCGCAGGCCCTCTCCGAAGAATTCAGTCCCGGCACGGCCGTACGGTCCGGCGCGACGAGATGCCGGTAGCGCGATCACGGGTGCGCGCGTACCGCATCGCGAGCGGACCCCGTAGTCTCGTGCCAACGGACGACCTAACGAGGAGAGCACCGTGGAACCCGGTGACCAGCCGAATATCCAGCAGATGCTGCAGCAGGCCCAGCGTATGCAGGAGCAGTTCCTGACGCTGCAGCGCGAACTCGCCGAGGCCGAGATCGAGGGGACCGCCGGAGGCGGCCTGGTCACCGCGACGGTCAACGGGCAGTCCGAGCTGGTCAAGCTCGTGATCGACCCGGCGGCGATCGATGTCGACGACCCGCAGGACACCGCCGAGACGATCGCCGATCTGGTGGTCGCGGCGATCCACAACGCCGGTGAAGAGGCCCAGAAGCTCCAGGAGACGAAGATGGGGCCGCTGACCGAGGGACTGGGTGGTCTGGGCGGCGGCCTGCCCGGCGGGCTCGGTCTTCCGGGTCTCTGACACCTGCGCACACACCGACGAGGAGAAGGGAGGGGTCGTGTACGAAGGGGTTGTTCAGAACCTCATCGACGAGCTCGGCAGGCTGCCCGGTGTCGGGCCCAAGAGCGCGCAGCGGATCGCCTTCCATCTGCTCGCCGCGGACCCCGCCGACGTCACACGGCTGGCGGAGGCGCTGCGGGAGGTAAAGGACAAGGTCCGGTTCTGCAAGGTCTGCGGAAATGTGGCCGAGGCCGAAGAGTGCCGCATCTGCCGCGACGCTCGACGCGACCTGCACGTGATCTGCGTGGTGGAGGAGCCGAAGGACGTCGTCGCGATCGAGAAGACGCGCGAGTTCCGCGGCCGCTACCACGTGCTGGGGGGCGCGATCAGCCCGATCGAGGGCGTCGGCCCCGAGGACCTGCGTATCAGGGAGCTCATGCAGCGGCTCGCCGACGGCGGGGTCACCGAGCTCATCCTGGCGACCGACCCGAACCTGGAAGGCGAGGCGACCGCCACCTACCTTGCCCGGCTTGTGAAACCGATGGGCCTCACCGTCACCCGGCTGGCCAGCGGCCTGCCGGTGGGAGGCGACCTGGAATACGCCGACGAGGTGACACTCGGTCGTGCGTTCGAAGGACGGAGGCTGCTCGATGTCTGAGAACAGCTGGACCACGCTCGCCGATCGAGTGGCGAAGCACGTTGAGAACTATCTGGCCGGACTCGAGGCCGTCGCCCGGGGCGACGCCGGCCAGCACACGGTGCCGCTGCTGCTGCTCGAGGTCTCGCAGATAGCGCTGGCCGGGGCGCAGCTCGGCGCGAGCACCGACGTTATCCTGCCGGACAACTGGGAGCCGGACGTCGGCGAGGACCCCGATCTGGACACCGTACGCCAGGGGCTCGCCGAACGCCTGACCGATGTCGACGACTACACCGAGGTGTTCGAGCCGTACAAGGACCACGAGACGACGGCGTACCGGTTGTCGGACGACCTCGTCGACGTGGCCAGCGACCTGGTCCACGGGCGGCGTCACTATGAGGCCAACCGTAAGGTGGAGGCGCTCTGGTGGTGGCAGTACAGCTACTTCAACCATTGGGGGAACCACGCGGGCGCGGCACTGCGGGCCCTGTACGCCGTGTCCGCGAGCGCGCGTCTCGACGTGATAGAAGAGCCGGTGGCCGGTTGACCGCAAGGTTTCCGGAGTATTGCGTGGATTTCCGTAAATCTCGCATAACGAGCTAACGCCTCGCTGGGTAACGCGCTGACCTCGGTAGACTCAGGCCTCGAACGCCTGATCCCGATTCGAGGAGTGCACACGCGTGGCTCTTGTCGTGCAGAAGTACGGCGGCTCCTCCGTCGCAGACGCAGAAAGCATCAAGCGCGTCGCCCAGCGCATCGTCTCCACGAAGCGTGACGGACATGACGTCACCGTCGTGGTGTCCGCCATGGGTGACACGACGGATGAGCTGATCGATCTGGCCAACAAGGTCAGCCCCCTCCCAACGGCTCGTGAGCTGGACATGCTGCTCACGTCCGGCGAGCGCATCTCGATGGCGCTGCTGGCCATGGCCATCGCCAACCTGGGCCACGAGGCACGGTCGTTCACTGGTTCGCAGGCCGGTGTCATCACCGACGGAAGCCATGGCAGGGCACGCATCATCGATGTCACGCCGGGCCGTATCCGCGGCGCCCTCGACGAGGGCCTGATCGCCATCGTGGCGGGCTTCCAGGGTGTCTCCCAGGACTCCAAGGACATCACCACACTCGGCCGCGGCGGTTCGGACACAACGGCGGTCGCGCTGGCCGCGGCGCTCGGCGCCGACGTCTGCGAGATCTACACCGACGTCGACGGTGTCTTCACCGCCGACCCGCGGATCGTCCCGGCCGCGCGGCGCATCCCCGACATCTCCTACGAGGAGATGATGGAGATGGCCGCGTGCGGCGCCAAGATCCTGCACCTGCGCTGCGTGGAGTACGCCCGGCGCTACGGCATGCCTATCCACGTGCGGTCGTCGTTCAGCAACAAGACCGGCACGTGGGTCAAGCAAAGCATCGAGGGAAGCCAGATGGAACAAGCGATCATTTCCGGCGTCGCACACGACCGAAGCGAGGCGAAGATCACCGTCGTCGGGGTACCCGACAAGGTCGGCGAGGCGGCGACGATCTTCTCTACGCTGGCCGAAGCCGAGATCAACATCGACATGATCGTGCAGAACGTCTCGGCCGCCGCGACCAGCCGTACGGACATCTCGTTCACGCTGCCGCGTACGGACGGGCAGGCCGCGATGAGTTCCCTCAACAAGATCAAGGAGCGCATCGGGTTCGACTCGCTGCGCTATGACGACCAGATCGGCAAGGTGTCACTGATCGGTGCGGGCATGCGCTCCCACCCGGGCGTGACCGCCAAGTTCTTCGGGTCCATCGCCGATGCGGGCGTCAACATCGAGATGATCTCCACCTCCGAGATCCGCATCTCGGTGGTGGTCGACCAGGACGACGTCGACGCCGCCGTCACCGCGGCCCACCGGGCGTTCGACCTCGACGCCGAGCAGGTCGAGGCCGTCATCTACGGAGGAAGCGGCCGATGAGCGCGCGCAAGCCCACGCTCGCCCTCGTCGGCGCCACCGGCGCCGTCGGCACCGTGATGCGCGAGATCGTCTCCTCCCGTGAGGACGTCTACGGGGAGATCCGGCTTGTCGCGTCCGCCCGCTCGGCGGGCAAGCGGCTGTCGGTGCGCGGGGAGGAGCTCGTCGTCCAGGAGCTGACCCCGGAGGTCTTCGACGGCGTGGACATCGCCATGTTCGACGTGCCGGACGAGGTGTCCAAGGTCTGGGTGCCGATCGCCGCCGAGCACGGCGCGGTCGTGGTGGACAAGTCCGGCGCGTTCCGGATGGATCCCGACGTGCCGCTCGTGGTGCCGGAGGTCAACCCGGAGGCCGTGCGCGACCGGCCGCGGGGCATCATCTCCACGCCGAACTGCACCACGCTGTCGATGATGGCCGCTATGGGCGCGCTGCACGCCGAGTACACCCTGCGCGAGCTCGTGGTCGCCTCCTACCAGGCGGTTTCGGGCGCCGGCGTGGCCGGGACGGAGCGGCTGTACGCGGAGATCGAGGCGGTCGCCGGCGACCGTACGCTCGGCCAGTCGGCGGGCGACGTGCGCAAGGCGGTCCATAACCGCCTCGGCGACAGCGAGTCGCCGTTCCCCGCGCCGCTGGCACTCAACGTCGTGCCGTGGGCCGGCTCCCTCAAGGAGGGCGGCTGGGCGTCGGAGGAGCTCAAGCTCCGCAACGAGTCCCGCAAGATCCTCGGCATCTCCGACCTGAAGGTGTCGGCCACCTGCGTACGCGTCCCCGTGGTGACGACGCATTCGCTCGCCGTCCACGCGACCTTCGAGCAGCCGGTCACGGTCGACGGCGTCCGGTCGATCCTGGACGCCGCCCCGACCGTGGTCGTGATGGACGACCCGGAGAACGGCGTCTTCCCCACCCCCGCCGATGTCGTCGGCACGGACCCGACCTACGTCGGCCGGATCCGCCAGGCGATCGACTTCCCCAACGCGCTCGACCTGTTCGTCTGCGGCGACAATCTGCGCAAGGGCGCGGCGCTGAACGCCGCCGAGATCGCCGAGCTGGTGGCCGCCGAGTTCACGGCCTGATGAAGGACGGGGAGGCCCGGTGACGCCGGGCCTCCCCGGTTTCGCGTGAAACAATGATCAGCCGAACGTGATGTCCCAGTGCGAGGGCTCGCGGGCGAACATGATCCGGTCGGCCGTCCGATGCGCCGTCCGATATTGCGCGGCGCCGTCACCGCGCGTCGGGACACGCTTGTAGTGGCCTCTGATGAAGTGGTTGATGCACCGGTTGGGCAGGACGTCGAGCTTGTAGCCACCACCGTGGCTGAAACGCCCCAGCGCGTGCCCGGCCTCGGTGCCGCCCGAGATCACGAGCCCGCAGCGGCTGGCATCCTTGAGCTGGAGCATCCCATAGAGGGTCGCCGGCCGGATCCCGTCGAACGAGGTGCAGTGCCGATTCGCGCGGCGGGTGCAGTGCCCGGAGGAGATCCACCTGAGACCCTCCTCGTGGAGCAGCGCTCCCGCCTCCTGTTGATGCAGCACGGCCGACGGTGTCTTTCGATCATGGGTGCGCGCCTGGGCCACACCAGTCGTTAAGGTGCAGAACATCATGGCGCAGCCGGCGATGATGGTGAGTCGTGTGGACATCCAACCTCCCCGTATGTGTCGCATGCGCCAAGCCGCAGCATCGATCACCTACGGCGCGACACTCCGGCAAGAGGCGCGCCGCCTTACCAAAACAGATCCGTACTCTTACCCTCCGCTGGCCTGCGGCGGTCCGGGGGACAGGGGTCGTACAGTGTCGGCTGTGGCCGTACCGACCAAGTCCGAGCAGACCAGAGACCTGATCGCCAAGACCGCGCTGAGGCTGTTCCGCGAGCGCGGTTACGAGGCCACGACCATGCGGGCGATCGCGACCGAGGCCGGCGTGTCGGTGGGCAACGCGTACTACTACTTCTCCTCCAAGGAAGAGCTGATCCAGCTCTACTACGAGCACTCCCAGGAGGACCACACCGAGCAGTGCGCGGAGGTCCTCGCACGGGAGCGGGAGTTCCGTGCCCGGCTCCACGGCGTGGTCCGCGCCCGCATCGACACGCTTCAGCCGTACAAGGAGTTCGCCGGCAAGTTCTTCAAGTACGCCGCGGAGCCGACGAGCCCGCTGAGCCCGTTCAGCCCGGAGTCCGCGCCGGTGCGTGACGCGGCGATCGCCGTCTACCGCGAGGTGGTGGAGGGCTCGACCCTGAAGACCGACGCCGAGATCCGCGCGGACCTGCCGGAGCTGCTCTGGCTGTACTCCATGGGGGTCATCCTCTACTGGGTGTACGACAGCTCGCCGGGGGCCTCCAAGACGTACCGGCTCGTCGAGCGCACGGTCCCGCTGATCGACCGCCTCGTGGGGCTGGCGCGGGTGCCAGGGATGCGGGGCATCGTGCGCGAAGCCCTCTCCACCTACCGCGATCTGCGCAAGTAGGGCACCCCTGGCCATGCTCCGGCCGGGTCGGAGCGGTCCTGACGGACTCAGAGCATCGCGAGGTGCTTGCGGGCGAAGTCGATGGTCGCCGCCATCTGCCGGATCCGCTCCTCGACGACGAGCGAGCCGTGCCCGGCGTCGTACCGGTAGACCTCATGCTCCTTGCCCAGGTCGCGGAGGCGGGCCAGGTAGTTGTCGATCTGCCGGATCGGGCAGCGCGGGTCGTTCTCGCCGGCCATGACCAGGAGCGGCGCGGTGACCTCGTCGACGTAGGTGATCGGCGACGACGCCTGGTAGCGCTCCGGGACCTCCGCCGGCGATCCGCCGAACAGCGAACGGTCGAACGCCTGCAGCCCCTCCATCTCGTCGTCGTACGCGGCGACGTAGTCGGCCACCGGCACGACGCCGATCGCGACGGACCAGTCACGCGGCTGGGTGCCGATGCCGAGCAGGGTGATGAAGCCGCCCCATGACCCGCCGGTGAGCACCAGCCGGGACGGGTCGGCGAGCCCCGAGGAGATCGCCCAGTCGCGGACCGCCTTGATGTCCTCGAGCTCGGTCAGCCCGGGACGGCCCTCGATGGCGTCCCGCCATTCGGTGCCGTAGCCCGTCGAGCCCCGGTAGTTGACGCGCACGACGGCGAAGCCGTGGTCGACCCAGGCGGCGGCGTCCGGCGCGAAGGAGTCGTTGTCGTACGCCGTCGGGCCGCCGTGCACGTCGAAGACCGTCGGGAACGGTCCAGTGCCGGCCGGCTTGGAGACGAGGGCGTGGATCTCGCCGCCGGGCCCGGCCACCCAGGCGTCCTCGACCGGCACCGACTCCGGCGCGGGCGGCCCCGGTGGGGTCAGCACGATCGCGCCCGAGGTCGACCGGATCACAGGCGGTGAGGCGGCGGAGGACCAGGAGAACTCCACGGTGCCGTCCGGACGCGCGGTGGCCGAGCCGATCGCGCCGCGGGGCGTGTGGATGCGCTCCAGTTCACCGCGGGCGAGGTCGTAGCGGTACAGCTCGTCCCGGGCGTGGTGGGAGTGGGAGATGAGCAGCGCGGAGGCGTCCGGGTACCAGTCGGCGCCCACCTCGCCGGGCAGGTCCAGCACGATCTCGCGGATCTCGCCGCTGATCGGATCCCAGATGAGCGGCTCCGGCTTGCCGCGGCGTTCGTGCTCGACGAGCAGCCGCTGGTCGCCGGAGACCGGTGAGAACGCGATCCCGCCCAGGCCCTTGCCGGGACCATCCCACAGGTCGGCGACGGTATCGCCGTCCGGGCGCATGACGCGCAGTGCCATGTGCCGGCTGTCACCGTGCTCGCTGTGGCCCAGCGCGACGAGTGACTCGTCCTTGGACAGGTCGACGACGTGGGCGTCCTCGGAGTGCGCGTAGATCGTGAACGGCGCGGACCCCGGCGGGCACAGGTGGACGGTCGTGCCGCCCTCGGTGGACCGGCCGATCACCGAGAGGCCGCTCGACCCGACCGCCAGCCCCGCCGGGTAGGACGGCTTCAGCGGTGGCGCGGCCGGCTCGTCCTCGCCGCCGCCGAACGACTGCCGCTTCCACACCCCGAACTCGTCGCCGTCGGTGTCGGCGAACCACCAGATGGACTCACCGGTCGGGTCGATGCCGCCGATCCAGGTGCCGTTGGCCCGGTCGGTGACCTGCCGGCGGTCGCCGGTGGCGCGGTCCCAGGCGTATATCTCCCAGGTCCCGGTGACGTTGGAGCGGTAGACACTGCGGTTCGGCGCGTCATGGGCCCACCCGGGCAGACTCACCCGGGCCGCACGGAAGCGGGCCTTCCAGCGTTCCTCATCGACCATGGTTCAAGTCTCTCAGTCCGTGGGAGCGCCCGCGGGCAGTGACCGCAGCCGAAGCTCGGCACTCTTGGCGCCGAAGCCCCAGTCGAGCATCGTGGCGGCGTTCTTGAACCGGCGGTTCGGGTCCGTGGTCGTGCTGTTCAGCAGCAGCCCGATGAGGGTACGGCCGCCGCGCTCGGCCGCGAACAGCAGGCAGTACCCGGCGCCGTCGGTGTGGCCCGTCTTGACGCCGATGGTCCCGCTGTAGGAGCCGAGCAGCAGGTTCGTGTTGGTCCAGGTGTACGCGTGGTGGCCACCGCCCGTGGCCAGCTTGTACGTCTTGCGCGCCACGACCGCGCGGAAGTTCGTGCTCTTCATCGCGTACCGGGCCAGCGTGATCAGGTCGTCTGGGGTGGAGTAGCCCTCCTTGTGGGAGGACGTGGGCAGCCCGTCGGCGTCGAGGAGGTGCGTGTCCTTCAGGCCGAGCGAGGCGGCGGTCTTGTTCATCTTGGCGATGAACTTCGTCTGGCCGGGACCGTACACGTCGGCGAGGGCGTACGCCGCGTCGCAGCCGGACGGGAGCATCATGCCGTTCAGCAGCTGCCGGACGGTGAGCTTGTCCCCGGTCTTGAGGCCGGCGCTGCTCGCGTCATTGTGCTTGACGTGGTCGACGTAGGACTTCTTGATCGTGACCTTCCGGTCGAGGTTCCCCGCGCGAAGCACGACGACCGCGGTCATCACCTTCGTGATGCTGCCGATCGGCCGCTTCGTCGTCGTGGCCCGGCCCCAGAGCTTCTTCCCCTTGGTCGCGTCGTAGAGGTACGCGCCCTTCGCCGTGATCCCGGACGGCCCCGACTGGGCGTAGACGGCGCCTTCCCGAGCAGGCGCCGTGGCGTTCGCCGCGGTCAGTGGAACCGCACCGAGCAGGCCGCCCGCGGCGGCGGCGGCGGTCAGGCGGGCACTGAGACGCATGGCAACTCCTGCTGAGCGGGGGGTGGTAGGAGAGCATGCTGGCAGTTGGGTATTTGCGGCGCAAGCGGGTCCGGTCCGGCAGACCGGACCCGGACATCCCGCGTCAACAGTCGCCTTTTGTCCGCTATCCGGTTTTCGGGCTGAACCATTTGTTCGTGTGCGAGTATTCGCACAGGTCAACCGCCGTATGCGAGGGCAAACCAGGTGCCGAGAGGCAGAAATCGGAATGGTAACGGCCGGGCGCCAAGGGTTACTTTGCAAAGGCAAGCGAGTTATCGTGCCCGCGTCATCACGGACCGAACGTTCCCCAGAGCGGCCCCCGCGCCAAGGGAGAAAAGTGCCGAGCCTGCGCCTGCATGCTCTCGTCTGGCAGGCGGATGACTCACGGCTCCGGCTGGAACTCACGGTCCCGTCCGACGAGACGGCCGTCGTCGCGGCCGATCCGAAGGCCGGCACGGCGCTGGCCGACGTGCTGCTCGGGCTGACACCGCCGCTCGGCGGGGCCGTACGCCTGGACGGGCGTGACGTCACGGGCCTGGCCGCGGGGACGCGCGGTATCGCGCTGGTGCCTGTCGGCGGCGGGCTGCTGCCGCACGTGAACGTCGAACGCAACATCGCTTACGGCGGAGACCCCGCGCACGCCGAGGACCGGGTCCGTGACCTGCAGCTGGGCGGTATCCAGAAGCAGCATCCGCACGAGCTGTCCCCCGCGCAGCGACTGCAGGTCGCGGTGGCGCGGGCCCTGTGCCACGCGCGGGAGTCGGTGGCGATCGTGTTCGAGGACCGTTTCGGACAGGCCCCGTTCCACGCGGCGGTGGACACGGCACGGGCGTACGGCGCCACTGTCCTGGTGATCACCGATCTGGAGCGCGGTGTCCTGCTCGGCGACGTCGTGCGGCCGGAGGAGCTGGATGATGCGACGTAGGGACGCGATGAAGGGGCTGGCGCTGCTGACGTTGACGGCCGCGTGCGGCGGGCCGTCGAGCAGCGTGCGGGTCGTGGTGGTGTGGAGCGGCTGGGAGCTGACCCAGTTCCGCCGCGTCCTGGCTCCTTTGGTGAAGGAGGGCACGCGCGTCAGCGTGCAGTCCGGTGGCAACGACCTCGCCGCGCTGGTCGGCAACAGGGTCGCCCGGACCGCGGCACCGGACGTCGCGCTGATCGAGCAGCCGCAGATGGTCGACGCCGACCGGAGCCGCCTCGTTCCGCTCGATCGGGTGCCGGGCATCCCGGCGGGCTGGGCGGACCTGCTGATCCGCGACGGCCAGAGCTACGGCACCTGGTTCAAGGCCGCGCACAAATCGCTCGTCTGGTATCGGCGGGATCGCCTCATGGGTGATCCCCCGCAGCACTGGAACGACTGGGTGGACACCTGCCGCACGATGGCGGCCCGCGGGCGGCCGCCGCTGGCGATCGGCGCGGCCGACGGCTGGGTGCTCACCGACTGGTTCGAGAACACTCTGCTCAGCATCGACCCCGCCATCTACCGCGAACTCGCCGCGGGCGCCGAGTTGTGGACCCACGAACATGTGCGTGAGGCGCTGCGACGGCTCGGTGAGATCTGGGCCATACCCGGCGTCTTCTCCGGCGGACCGCGGCGCGCCCTGCTCACCCAGTTCGACGGCGCGCTGGTCGACGTGTTCCAGCACGGGCGCGCGGCCATGGTCGCGGGGGCCGACTTCGACTACCCGATCATCGAGCAGTTCGGGAACGCCCCGGCGAAGTGGTTCCGATTCCCGAGCCTGGAGACCGAGCGCCCGCCCCTCATGGTGGGAGGCGACGCGGCCGTCCTCCTGAACCGGCACAGCCGCGGCGGCAGAGACCTCATCACGTGGCTGGGCAAACCCGAGGCCGCCCAGATCTGGGCGGAGGCGGGCGGGTTCCTGTCGGTGAACCCGGCTGTGACCGGCTATCCCGGTGACCTGTCCTCGCTGGCCGACGAGATCCAGAAGGAGACGGCCGGCCGCCCGGCGTTCGATCTGTCCGACCAGCTCGGCGGACGGCTCACCGGAGCCGACGGCCGCGGCACCTGGAAGATCTTCCAGGACTTCTTCGCCGAGGTCGCGGTCGACAGAGCACCTCTGGAGCGTGCGGCGAACCGGGCCTCGGACGCGCTCGCCGCGGCGAAGGCGGCGTCGTCATGACCCCGTCCGAGATCCTCCTCCGAGAGGACACCCGCTCTCCGGTGCGCGGGCATCCGCGCCGCCCATGGCGATCCCTCCTGCACCTCCTGCCCGCCGCGGTCCTCGTCGGCGCGGTCATCGTGCTTCCTCTCGTCTGGGCGATCGTGGTCAGCCTCAAGGACGGCGGCCGCGGCTACGTCGCGCTCTGGACGGACCATGGCACCAGGAATGCGATCCTCAACAGCCTGGTGTGGCTCGTCCTGGCGCCGGTCGTCTGCCTGTTCGGGCTGCTGCTCGCCTGGCTGGCCCGCGGGTCCCGGCGTCTCGGCGTGCTCGCGGCACCAATCGCGGTGTCCGCCCTGGTGACCGCGGTGGCGTTCCGGTTGATCTTCGAGCCCGGCGGGCCCGCGGATGCGGTGAGCACGGACTTCCTGGGCTCGCCGGGCATCTGGCTCGTGCTGGGCCTGGCGTTCGCGTGGCAGTGGGCCGGGCTGGCCGTGGTGGTCTTCCGGGCCGGCCTTGACGCGATCCCGCGGAGCCTCATGCGGATGGCCCGCGCCTTCGGGCACGGCCCGTGGTGGCGGCTCGGCAAGGTGACCCTCCCCGCCCTGGTGCCGGCCGGTGCCCTCATACTGATGATCGCGCTGCTCGCCGCCGCGCGGGCCTTCGAACTGATCCTCATCACCGCGCCCGGCTCGGTGCAGTCCGAGGTCGACGTGGCCGGCGTGCACTGGTGGCGGTGGCGCGCCGACCTGACCGAGGGCACGTCGGCGGCGCTCACCGTGATCTCCTTCCTCTCCGTCGCCGTCCTGGCGCTGGCCCTGCTCTGGGGGCTGAGCCGGGAATGGCCGAACCGTGTGGAGGAGCCGCAGGAACCACCGCCGAGCCGGCGAGGGCACGTCTTCGGGATCCTCGCGGTCGCCGTCTGGGTGCTGCCCATGGTGGTGGTGCTGCTGACCTCGCTCCATACGCCGCGGGCCGCCGCGGGCGGCGGGTGGTGGAGCGGCGGATTCGGCTTCGGCTCCTACCGGCAGGCGTTTGCGAGCGGTGAGCTTTTCAGCGCCCTGCTGAACACCGGCGTCCGTTCGATCATGGCGGCCTTGCTGCTGCTCATCATCGCGGTGCCGGCGGCGTTCGCGATCGCGTGGGGCGGGTTGTCCCGTCGGGCCGGCCGGATCCTCATCGCGGTCACCACGGTGCTCGCGGTGGTGCCGCCGCAGACGGTGATCGTCGAGCTCGGGCGCGTGTTCGACGATCTCCACTTGCTCGGCGCACCGACCGCGCTCACCCTGGTGCACACGGCCTTCGGCGTGCCGCTCGCCGTCCTGTTGCTGCGCGCCGCGTTCGCCTCCGCCCGTCCCGAGCTGGTCCGGGTCCGGCTGCTGGATCCGGCCCCGGGATCGGTGCTGTTCGCGGTCGTGCGCGAGAGCTGGCCGGCCGTGGTCACCGTCGCGGTACTCGAGTTCGTGCTCGTCTGGAACGACTTCGTGGTCGGCCTGCTGCTCGGCGGCCCGGAGGCCGGTCAGGTGACGTTCGTGCTGTACGACCAGGCGCGGCAGTTCACGACCTCCTCCGGGGTGCTGGCGGCCGGAGCCGTCGTCGTCACCCTCGTCCCGCTCGCTCTGGTCCTCCTGACCGGCAAGTGGCTGGTCCGGGGCTTCATCCAGGGAGTCCGCCGATGAGCCCGCGTCGCAGGCAGAGGTTCGGCCGTGCCGCCGGGTACACCGGGTACGCGGTGGTCAGCGGGGTCGTGCTCCAGATCGTCCGGGAAGTGGCCGCGAACCAGCTGAACGTGCTCGGCGCGTGGGTGCCGTGGACCGTCATCATCGCGGGCAGCGTGATCGGTCTCGTGCTGTGGATACTTTCGTTTCTGTGGCCGCCGGAACCCCCGGAACCACCGCTCGAGAGGTGGCTACCACGTGTCGACAAGCTGATCGGGCGGGACAGCACGGTCGCGACGGTCCTGGCGAGGGCACGCGGCCACGGGGTGGTCGTCGTGCACGGGCCCAGCGGCATCGGTACCTCTTCCGTGGCCATCACGGCGGCGCGGCTGCTCGTACCCGATGTGGCGGGCCAGCTGTACGTGGACCTGCGCAAAGTGCGGCCGAGCAGTGTCTGGCCGGCACGGATCCCGCTGCTGCGGGACAGCACCCGGTGGGTGCGGATGCCGGTGCTGCGGACGCTCGGGCTGGACCTCCGGATGTCCGACGAAGAGGCCGCACAGGCGGTCGCGGACAAGCTGCGGGGCAGCGGACTGGTGCTCGTGATCGACAACGCCGCCGAGGTGAACGAGGTTCGCTGGGTCGCGCACGGCGTGGACGGCGCGCGCATCATCATCGCGGGCGAGATAAGGACCAATGAGCTGACCGGTGTCGCCGACGTACCGGTTCAGGGCCTCCAGCCGGAGGACGCCCTCAGGCTCCTGCGCCACCAGGACGCCGAGCCGACGGGGGGACGCTTCAAGAGACTGGTGGACCGGGTGCGGCACGCGCAGAGTCACTCCGACGTTCGGCGGCGTTCCATCGCCGAGCGCGTCAACGACGAACGGAAGCCGGCGAGGGAGCTGGCCGAGCATTACCTCCAGCACCCGCGTGTGGCCATCCAGTTCGGCCGCTGGCTGTCCCAGAACCCCGGCGAGAAGATCTCCGATCTGCTGCGCACCCTGGAGCAGGGTGGGCCCGTCGTCGCACTTGATCAGATCATGGACAGTGCCCTCGCGGGGATGTCGGGCGCCGCACGGCTGCTGCTCGCGCAGCTCGTCACCGCGCCCGATGTCGAGTTCTCCGACGCGGCCGTGGCCGCGCTGGCCAAAATCTCGGTGGAGGACGCCGACCTCCACCTGACCGAGCTCAGCCGGCGTTTCCTCGTTCACCGCAGCTCGTCCGGATCCCGCGTGGCGCGGCCGGCGACACATCTCGCCGGGAAGATCCCGGACAGCCAGGCGGCGAAGGTGCACATTCGCCTCGTCGCCTTCTACGCCAAGCTGGCCGACGCCAACGCCGTGCTCCTCGGCGGGGAGCAGTACGCCGAGGGGGCGCGGTGGTTCGCGGCCCAGGACGTCACGCTGCTGGGGTTGCTCAGTGTGCCCTCGCCCCCGAAGCGGGCGGCGTCCCATCTCTGGCAGATCGCGGACGCGCTGGACCTGTGGTTCGCCCGGGAGGAGCGGAATCGCGAGCGGTGGGACGTGGCCGAAGCGATACTGGCCCGCGCCCGCGAAGTCGGCGACGTCACCGCACAGGCGGTCGCCCTGATCCGCATGGCCGCGATCGCCCGCCGGGACGCGCGGACCGGCGACGCCCGGAAGCTGCTCAACGAGGCCGAGGCGCTGGGGCACGGCCGTACCCCGTGGCGGCCGCAGCTGAATACGGAGTGGGCTCTGTGCAACGCCACCGACGGCGACCTGGAAGCCGCCCGCAACGACGTGCTGCACGTCCGGCAGGCCCGCCCCCAGCGGGATCTCGAGGGCCGGATGACCGATCTGATCAATCTCGCCGGGATCGAGATCGGGCTGGGGCGGCACGATCCGGCCGTTGATCACCTTCACAAGGCCGTCAGGCTGGCCAAGCAGGCCCGCAGCATCGCCGGCCGTGCGCAGGCGCGTGAGCTGACCGGCGTCGCGCTGCGTGGGCAGGGCCATACCGGCGCGGCGGAAGACGCGTGGATCGACGCCGAGAGCCTGTACCGCTCGATCGGCGACGACGCCGGCCGGGCCCGCTGCGAACGCCACCGCGTGCTCGAGGAGGGCGGTCAGCCGTGACGTCGTTCCTCCGGTGCTTCCTCCTCCGGTTCAACCGGCGGCTCGTGCCCGGGCCGGCCGTCCATGCGTGCGTCCCGCGTCCGGCGATCTGAGGCCGTCCGGGCTCGCGTGGCTTACCGTTGAGGGGTGGCGTCGCAGTCCTCGACCGAATCCGCTCCCCGGCCGGCCAGTGAAGGCGCCGAGGAGGTCACGCACGGCTACCCGCCGCCCGCCCGACCGGTGGGCGCGACCGTCGTCGCCTACTGCGGTGCGGTGATGACCGTCCGCGGCGAGTCGTCGGCCGCGCCTCCGCCGGACACGTGCGCGGAATGCGCCGCGATCTGGAAGCGACGGCGGCGCCGCGCCCGCTGACGCCGCCGCGACCGGCGGCCGGACGGGGCCGCTCAGCAGGCGGCCGCCGCCAGCCAGCCGGACAGCAGTTCCTGGTCGCCGAAGACCGCGAAGCGCTCGTCGCCTGGCCGGAGCCGGCCGTACGTGAGCAGCAGCAGGTCGCTCGCTGTGCCGCGTACGGCGACGGTGCCCTTGCCGTGGCCGTGCTCCCAGGTGACGCCGTCGGGTCCGAGGGCGATCATCCATTCGCCGTCGTGGTCGGTGGCATGCAAGTGCAGCGTCTCGCCGGTCCGGCCGAGCGTCCGCAGCTGCTCGGCGACCCAGGGGATCACCGGAATGTTGGCGAGGAACTCCTCGATGCCGTCGGCGGCCGTCTCGGGGTCGATGTACGGCGTGCGGCCCAGGGCCAGCTCGGCGTCGGCCCGGTGGACCACGGCCTCGTACAGCACCCGGCGGGACCAGAAGCGCACGTGCTGGTCCGGCCCGAAGGTCCAGACGGGGGTGTCGCCGCCGGCCTCCCGCAGCGTGGTCAGCAGTGGCCCGGCTCCGGCCGCGAGCCACCCCGGATAACCGGCGTCGTCGGCGGGCAGCCCGAGGTCCAGGTCGCGTGACCAGACGCGCTCCTTCGGACGGGTGCGCACGATGTGGGTGATCCAGCGGTGCGTCGTGCCGTGATGCCGGATGAGGTCGGTGATGGTCCATCCGGGGCAGGTGGGCACCGGAGCCGCGGGGTCGGCGTGCTGGGTCACCTCGGCGAAACGGGCGATCTCGGCCTCGGCCGCCGCGCAGTGACGTTCGTGATCGCTCATGGTGCGAGCGTAGGCGGTGAGGCCGACACAACAGGCCCGTCCGTGGGGGCATGCTGTAGCCCATGGATCGTGAACTCACACTGATGGCCGTGCACGCTCACCCGGACGACGAGGTGCTCGGCACGGGCGGCGTCTTCGCGCGTTACGCGGAGGAGGGAATCCGCACCGTCCTGGTCACCTGCACCAACGGCGAGCAGGGCGACGGCCCGGACGGGGTGAAGCCCGGCGAACACGGGCACGACGAGACCGCGGTGAGCAGCCGCCGGCTCGCCGAGCTCCGCGACTCCGTCGCCCACCTGGGCATCGACCACGTCGAGCTCCTCGGCTACCGCGACTCCGGCATGGCCGGCTGGGACGCGAACGGCAACCCGGACGTCTTCAGCAACGTTCCCGTCGACCAGGCCTCCGCGCGGCTCGTCGCGCTCATGGAGCGCTACCGCCCGCAGGTAGTGGTCACCTATGACGAGAACGGCGGGTACGGCCACCCGGATCACATCCAGGCCCACCGGATCACGCTCGCCGCGATCGAGGCCAGCGCCATCCCGCGCAAGCTCTACTACACGGCCATTCCGCGGGCCCGGTTCGGGGAGATGATGAAGTACCTGCGGTCCAGCGGCCTGGACGTGGGTGACGTGGAGCTGCCCGAGGACTTCGGTACCCCGGACGACGAGATCACCACGATGGTGGACGTCTCGCCGTACGTCGGGCGCAAGCGGAAGGCGCTCGAGGCGCACGCCAGCCAGGGCGACAACATCTTCCTGCTGCGGCTGCCCGAGGACGCCCAGCATCAGGCGTTCGGCCTCGAGTCCTTCGTCCGCCGCATCAGCACCGTCACCGCGCCGGAGCAGGAGGACGACCTGTTCGCTGGTCTTCGCTGAACAGTCCGCCGCCTTGATCCATGCGGGCAGGCGGTCGAGCATGCCCATGGTCGGCTGGGCGGTGCGTTCCCGGAGCCCGGCGGCACGCGGTGTCTATCGGCCGTAGAACCAGTCGATGTGGGTGTAGTCGCAGGGAGAGCGGCCGGTCAGGAGTTCGTTCCGGAGGGCGCGCGCGATGCCGTCGGCGTGCCAGATCTCGCCCCAGGCGCGGGCCCGGCGCTGGACCGTGGCCGTACGCGGGCCGCGTATCCGGTGGGTGGCGTGCAGGGCGTCGGGCCAGTCCGCCTGAGACGCCTGGGCGGCCAGCACGTGGGCGTCCTCGATGGCCTGGCAGGCGCCCTGCGCGAGGTACTGCAGCATCGGGTGGGCGGCGTCGCCGAGCAGGCCGAGGCGGCCGTCGACCCAGCGGTCGGCGGGGAGCCGGTCGTACATCGGCCAGCGGCGGTCGCGCCAGAGTGAGCCCAGCGACGTGCGGACGTGGTCGCAGCAGTCCGCGAATGCGTCGTCCAGCTCGTCCGGAGTCCCCCACTCCGCGGCGCCGCGCTCGAACGCGGGACTGCGGAAGACCGCGACCTGGTTGATCATCTCGCGCTGCCGCAGGCCGTACTGGACGAGGTGGCAGCCGGGGCCGATCCAGGCCACGACGTCGTCCAGGTCCAGGTCGAGGGTGACGTCGGCCGTGGGTACCGCGCCGCGGTAGGCGACATAGCCCGACGGAATCGGCTCGTCGCCGACGATGCCGCGCCGCAGCGTGGAGTTGAGCCCGTCCAGGCCCAGCACGACCGCGCTCTCATGGACGGTGCCGTCCGCGCAGTACGTGAACGCCGACGACCCGCCGCTCTCCACGTGGCCGACCCGGCAGCCGGTCCGCAGGTCGACGCCGGAGCGTTGACAGGCGTCGTGCAGGATCCGGTGCAGATCGCTGCGGTGGACCACGACGTACGGGGCGCCGTAGCGCCGGCGGAAGTCCTCGCCCAGGTCGAGATGGGTCAGCTCGCCGCCGTCGACGGCGTCGCGTAGCACGATCCGCTTGGGGAGCACGCCGGCCGCGATGACCTCGTCGAGGAGCCCCCACTCGGCGAGCACCCGCGTGGCGTTCGGGGCGAGCTGCAGACCGGCGCCGACCTCGCCGAACCGGGTGGACTGCTCCAGGACGCGCACCTGGTGCCCCCCTCTGGCCAGGGCGTACGCGGTGGCCAGGCCGCCGATGCCGCCGCCGACGACGGTGACGCCGGCGTTCACAGCCACCTTCCGAGGTCGGGTCCGGAAGCGCGGCCGGTGAGGAGGGCGGCCAGCTCGACCGCGCTACCGGTGAGGGTGCGCGGCTCGGGGCCGCCGGTCCGCCATCGCCGTTCGCGGTCGGCCGGGGCGACGATCAGCGCGGGCGACTGGTCCCGGCGTCGCCGCAGCTCGATCACGTCGTCGATGAGCGCGTCGACCAGAGCGTCCGGGAACTGCTCGAACGTGGCGCCGGCGCCCAGGTCCACGGCGTGGATCCACACCTCGCGGGTCCGCATCCACGGGATCTCCGAGGCCGGCACCGTACGGCCCTGTGCCGTGACGACGAGCGCGTCCCACGACTCGGTGACGCGGATGGCCTCGGTCAGCTCGTCGCGGGCCGTGGCGTACAGCTCGCGGAGCGCCGGGTCCTTCGCGCCCTCTTCGATCTCCCGGTCCCGCGCCTCGCGCGAGGCGTACATCGGTGTCTCCTCGCCGGTCCGCGCCCAGTGCAGCAGCCGGACGAGGGCGCGGGCGTTGTACGCGACGTGCGCGACGACGTGCCGGCGCGTCCATCCGGGAAGCGCCGAGGGCCGGTCGAGATCGCAGTCCGACACCGCGTCGAAGAACGCGGTGCCCTCCCGCATCCAGTCCAGCGCGATCATGACGCGCGGGCCACGTTGACGAGTTCGCCGATCCCGCCGATCCGGGTGACGAGCTTCGCGCCGTCCGTGAGGTACCGGGCCGGTTCGCGGGCGTGACCGACCCCGCCCGGCGTGCCGGTGGCGATCACGTCTCCGGGGTTCAGCGTCAGGATCCGCGAGATGTAGCGGACCAGCTCGGCGGGGGAGAACAGCAGATCGGACGTGCCGGCCCGCTGGACCACCTCGCCGTCGACCTCCGCCACCAGCTCCAGGTCGGCGGGCAGCTCGTCGGGGGTCACGAGGTAGGGCCCGAACGGGGTCGTGGCCTCGAACGTCTTGCCCTGCAGCCACTGCAGCGTGCGGTACTGGAAGTCCCGGGCGGTGACGTCGTTGAGCACCGAGTACCCGGCGATCGCGGCCGCCGCCTCGTCCTCCGAGGCGTGCCGTACGGCGGTGCCGACGACGACGGCCAGCTCCGCCTCCCAGTCGGTGTTCGCCGACGGCAGCACGATGTCGTCGTACGCGCCGATCAGCGCCTCCGGGTACTTGGCGAACAGCGTCGGGTACTCCGGCAGCTCGCGCCCCATCTCCAGGATGTGGTTGCGGTAGTTCAACCCGACACAGATGATCTTGCCGGGGCGCGGAACGACGGGCGCGAAGTCGCCGAGGGCGTGCCGGGGGCCGTCAGCGGCCGCCCGCGTCTTCCAGTCGGGCCGGGCGAGCAGCACGCCCACGTCGGGCGCCCCGAGCTCGACGCCCGTGTCGCCGTCGACGCGTACGGCCGTGGTGCCGCGGGGGGTTCGCAGGGTGGCGAGTTTCATTCGCTGTTCTCCAGGTTGAGGGCGTGGAAGATCGGGGCGTCGCTGAAGCGGAACAGGTCGAGCTCGGTGGTGGCGCCGACGCTCAGCCGGCACCAGGACGGTACGACGACGAGGTCGCCGCGTTCGACGGGATGTTCGGCTCCGTCGAGGACGAGGACGCCGGTTCCGTCGAAGACCTGCCAGACCGAGGAGCCGGCCTCTCTCCGTGCCGTGGTCCGCGTGCCGGCGCGGAGCCGGTGGAACTCCGCCCGGATGGTCGGCATGACGTCGCCGCCGGTGGTCGGATTGGTGAAGCGGATCGCGGCGTGGCCGGGCTCCAGGGTCACCGCGTGCCCCTCGTCCTCCAGCGCGAGCTGCTCGCGCAGCGCCGCGTCGGTGTGCTCCCAGCGGTACGCGGCGATCGGCGAGCTCGGGCGCGGGCCGGGCTGTGACACCGGGCGGATCCCCGGGTGTGCCCAGAGCCGTTCGGAGCGGGACACGCTCGGGGTCTCTTCGCTGGTCACCTCGTCCGGGCCGAACTCGAAGAACCCGGCGTCGAGGTGCTGCACGAACGGGATGTCCAGCCCGTCGAGCCAGGCCATCGGCGCGTCGGAGACGTTGTGGTGACCGTGGAAGTGCCAGCCGGGGGTGAGCAGGAAGTCACCGCGGCGCATCGCGACCGGGTCCCCGTTCACGACCGTCCAGACGCCCTCGCCCTCGACCACGAAGCGGAAGGCGTTCTGCGTGTGCCGGTGGTCGGGGGCGACCTCGCGCGGGCCCAGGTACTGGATGGCCGCCCAGAGCGTCGGCGTGGCGTACGGGCGTCCGCCCAGGCCCGGGTTGGCCAGCGCGATCGCCCGCCGCTCGCCGCCGCGGCCGACCGGGACCAGGTCCCCGGCGCGCTGCGCCAGCGGGTACAGCGTGGACCACTTCCAGACGTGCGGCACGGCCGCCGGCGCCGGATGCGTCGGCATCAGGTCGGCGCGCTGGGTCCACAGCGGCAGCAGGTTCTCCGCCTCGAAGTCCTTGTACAACTGTTCTTCCGACATGCGATCCTCCTTGGTTCTTCTCGTCGGAGGCATGGCGCTTACGGTAGGCAAACAATTCCGCCCATGGGAATACAATTCTGCTATGAAGAACAAGCCGCCGTACCCGCTGGAATCTGTGGACAACGCCCTGCGGCTGCTCCAGCTCCTGCGGGACAACGGCCGGCTGCGGGTGAGCGAGGCCGCCGCCGAGCTCGGCATCGCCCGGTCCACCGCGCACCGGCTGCTGGCGATGCTCGTCTACCGCGACTTCGCCGTGCAGGACGACCAGCGCGGCTACCTCCCCGGCCCGGCACTGTCCGCCGCACCCGTCGCCGGCCGCCCCATGCGCTACCTGCGCCGTACGCTGCTCCCGCACCTGGAGGCGCTGTGCGAGCGGGTCGATGAGACGGTCAACCTGGTCGTCCGCGTCGGCACGCAGACCCGGTTCATAGCCACCGTGGAGTCGGACCAGGTGCTGCACGTCGGAGATCGGCAGGGCACCGTGCTGCCCGCCCGCAAGACCTCCGGCGGCAAGGCCCTCCTCGCCCTGCTCACCCCCACCGAGCTGCGCGAGCTGTACGAGGACGAGCCCGATTTCGACCCGCTGTGCCGTGAGCTCGACGCCGTACGCGGACGCGGCTACGCGCTCAACATGGAGGGCACCGAGACCGGTGTCTCCGCGATCGGCCGCAGCCTGAGCGACGGAGCGGGCCGTCCCGTCGCGGCGGTCTCCATCGCCGTCCCGACCGCGCGTTTCGCCAAGGACCGGATCGCCCCGCTCGCCGCCGAGCTGCGCGCCGCCGTCGAGCACGCCCAAGCCGACCTGCCCGAGCTGTGACCCGCCACGTACGGCCGGTGTGACCGGACGCGGAGGCTACGCCTGGGAATGAGTCTCTCGGCGATTTACCGCTGAAATCGACGGTTTTCCGGCAGTGGCCAGTAAGACGGGGACGGCCAGGAACGCGACACCGCCGGCCAGCAACGCCGCGGTGGCCGCACCTCCGGCCAGGCCGGCGAACAGGCCGGCCGTGCCGGGCACAGCGGGTTGTGCGACGCCCCAGGACAGGCCGAGGAACGCGAACCATCTGGGCCGGTCGGCCTCCGGCGCGTTGTCCGCGGCCATCGCCGGCCAGTGGCCCAGCAGCGCACCGCCCGCCATCGCCCATGCCACGTAGGCCGACGCGGTGAGCAGGACGTCATGCGTGCCGGCCATCAGCAGAGCGAGTCCTCCGAGCACGCCTGTCCCCGCGGCGAGCAGGAGCGTACGTGGGCAGCCGGTCAGGAGTCTGCGGGCCGAGTACGCGCCGGCCGGGGCCAGCAGTGCCGCTGTGGTGAGGGTGAGGCCGGGAAGCCAGGTGGGTGCCCCTCGCTGGAGGAGCACGAACGGCAGGAACATCATGACGGCCAGGTAGCCGAACGCGAAGGCCGTCGCGGCGAGCGTCAGCCGCACCAACCTCACCGGTGGCCGCCACCGCTTGCGCTCCCGGCGTGGAGCCGGCGCCTTCGGTGGTTCCCGGGGCAGGTGGCGCAGTGCGACGTGCCGAGGACGGCGTACGCGTCCTGGCGCTGCGCGCCCGTGGTGACCCGGGCGAGGAGTTCGGAGGTGGCAGGCTTGTAGATCTCGAATGCCAGCCCGGTCGCGGCGATGGCGGTCAGCACCTGCGCCGGGGTGCGCGCGAGGGCCACCGCGACCAGGCCACGCCGGGCACGCCGAGCCCGGCGGCCACCAGAGTTCGGGGCGCCGCGCGGTCGAGCAGAATGCCGCCCGCCCAACGTGAGGCCAGTGCCGCGAGTCCGAAAAGTGTCAGGGCGGTGGTAACCAGGTGCGGGCCGGCGAGCACGGCCAGGAAGGCGAGGGCGAAGGCGCCGACCTGGTTGAGAAGGCGTACCCACAGCAGCGCCTTTGCCGCCCCAGGCAGCGATCGGAACACCAGCACCTCTTCCGACGTACGGAGCGCGGACGTTCCATCCACGGCTGTCAGAACGTGGAAACCCTCCTCACGGAGCCCGCGGGCCACCACGTCCCCGTACGCCGTGGTCGTCCTCCACCACGAGCAGTGGATGAGCCGTCACCCGATCATTGTCTTCGGTTACCGCAGGTGCTCGAGATGAGGCGCACGACGCAGACAACGACGGGCTGGCTCACGCATCGCACCTCGCCGGGTGACGATTTGTCCGATTCCGCCAACGTTTGCCAGGAGTTCCCCCCGGTGTTCAGCGTGCGATGCGCCAGGCCCATAGAAAGCTGGGTGCGGCCGGCGTACGCCCGCGTCGCACTTGGAGGATGTGTTGTTCGGTACCCCGATCAAACGAATGGCTGCCATCGGCATCGCCGGTGCGCTGGCGAGTGCGGCCGCCACGTCGGCTTTCGCCTCGACAGCGAACCAGAACAGCGGCCATAGCAAGCATGTGCTGCTGTTGTCGGTCGACGGCATGCACCAGTCCGACCTCGCCTGGTACGTACACGCCCACCCTCACTCGGCGCTGGCGGCGCTGGCGGGAGCCGGCGTCGACTACTCCAACGCGCGGACCACGGTGCCGTCGGACTCCTTCCCCGGTATGACGGCTCAGCTGACCGGAGGCAACCCGAAGACGACCGGCGTCTACTACGACGACACGTTCAACCACGCGCTCCTGCCCGCGGGGACGACAAAGTGCGCGGGCGTAGCCCCCGGCGCGGAGGTCGACTTCACCGAGGACCTGGACAAGAACAAGAACTCGCTCGATGCCGGACAGGGGCTCAGCGGCCTGCCGGGCAGCATCCTGAAGATGACCGGAAAACCGCAGACACTGATCGATCCGGCGAAGCTGCCCGTCGACCCGAAGACGTGCACACCCGTCCGCCCGCATCAGTACCTGAAGGTGAACACCGTCTTCGAGGTGGCGCACAAGCAGGGCCTGCGGACGGCCTGGTCGGACAAACACCCCGCCTACGAGATCCTCGGCGGTCCTTCCGGCACGGGCCTGGACGACCTGTTCGCGCCGGAGATCAACAGCCAGGCCATCGGCTACCCGGCAGGCCAGGACTGGACCATGGACAACGCCGCGACCCAGCAGTACGACGGCTACAAGGTCCAGGCGGTTCTGAACGAGATCGACGGCTACGACCATAGCCGGTCCGTGAAGGCCGGAACCCCGGCCGTCTTCGGGACGAACTTCCAGACCGTGTCCACCGCCCAGAAACTCCCCACGTCCAACGGACTCAAGGGTGGCTATCTGGCCGGCGGTACCGTTCCGGGCCCACTGGTGTCCCGCGCCCTGGACTTCATCAACACCTCGGTCGGCACGATGACGGCCGAGATCCGCAAGCAGGGCCTGGCGAACAACACGACCATCATTCTGTCCGCCAAGCACGGCCAGTCGCCGACCGACCCCACGACGCTGACCCGGATCGATGACGGCCCGATCAAGGACGCGATCAACGCCGCGTGGACGAAGGCGCACCCCGGCGCCGCCCCGCTGGTGAAGTTCTCCACCGACGACGACGTCATGCAGCTCTGGCTCAGCAACCGCTCCCAGGCCGCCGCCGACTTCGTCAAGAAGTTCCTCCTGACCCACTCCGCGACCGGAAACACCGTCACCGGTGCGGCACGGACCCTGAGCGCCTCGGGGCTGAAGACCGCCTACGCCGGTGCCGAAGCAGCGAAGTTCTTCGGCGTCCCGGTGAGCGACCCCCGCCACGCGGACGTCTTCGGCATCGTCCAGCACGGCGTCGTCTACACCGGGGGCAAGGCGAAGATCGCCGAGCACGGCGGCGCTGACCAGCAGGACCGGAACGTGCCGATCCTCGTCACCTCAGTGGGTGACCTGGCCGCCCATCACAACGGCAGGACCGACCGCACTCCGGTCGAGACCACCCAGATCGCCCCGACGATCCTGAAACTCCTCGGCCTCAACCCGAACGCGCTCCAGGCGGTAGGCATCGAGCACACCCGCGCACTCGGCTGACACGATCGAAATCCGTTGACAGCGCGGCGCCGGCCGAGATCACGGCCGGCGCCGCACGCCGGGCGGCCCGCTTGGAGCTGAGTAGCCCTCGGTGGGGTCGAGGCGATAGACGGAACTGTCCCGCGGCCCGACGTCACGTGACCCGGTCATCGAGCGGTGCGGCTCGCGGACGGCGTCGTCGATCTCTGGGACGATCCGGAGCGCAATGTCGTAGTCGACGCTGTACGTCTGCGACGCCGGCTGTGTCACCGGTCCAACCGGACAACAGGCAGGT
>JAOPYL010000066.1 GCA_025964625.1 Actinoallomurus sp.
GCTGGCACCACAGGGCTCCGACCGCGGCCAGAGCTCCGGGAACAGCCGGCCCAGGCCGAGCGGCAGTCTCTGGGCGTCCGACCCAGGTGAGTGCGGCACCGCGTGGTTGAGGTCCGGCTCAGCCGTAGAGCCGATCCGGGACCGCCGCCGCGGCCCGGCGGCGGTCATGTCCCGGGATCTGCCCACCCCCTGTACGGGTGCGGACGAGACGAGCGCGAGGGTTCCGGCCAGGACCAGGCCCGCGCTGAGGGCGACACCAGCCGACGGCGTGGCGAAGTTGGCCACCAACCCGGCAAGCAGCGGCCCGGCGACGAAGAGCAGTTCCTCGGCGACGGTGTCCAGGCTGTAGCCGCGCCGCAGCAGCGCGGGATCGGAGAGCAGCTCGCTCCAGAGCGTCCGCATCACGGGGCCCAGCGGCGGGACGCACACACCCGCCGCCACGGCGTACGACCGGGTGGCACCGGTCAGGGCCAGCACGAGCGAGAGAGGCAGGATTCCGTACGACAATCGGCCCAGCAGGGCCGCGCCGAACACCCGGCAGGCGCGAGGGGTACGCAGGACAGCCGCATACGACGGGATTCGCGAAGGCGAAGACATGAAAGATGTTCCTCGGAGAGGCAGCGCACACCGAGAGCGGTGTGAACGTGCAAGGAGGCCGGGGTGCCGCATCCGATGGGTCGCGGTCTCGGGGTGGCTGGCAGTCCCGCGACAGTGCCGTCATGTCCGCCGAAGCGCGTGACATGCACCGCGACGCGCACACCTGGGCGAGGTCCGCCAGCAACGGCGGCAACACCGACCTGTCTTGGATGGGACGCTGGCGGCGCAGATAATTCCGGGCTCTACGTTTGGCCATGCCAGCAGTACCGAATTTGATCCCATCGTCCCGCCGGCGGCCCACGACCGGCACCTGACCTACGTTGGCATATCGGCCGGAGTAGCCCTCGTGGGGCCGGAGGGTGTTCACCCGGTCGATATCGCCGCACCGTACCTGCCGGTATCGGGTGATTCACGGGGTGGCCCAGTTCGGCCACGACACACGCGCATGGCCAGATATCCGTCATCCTCACCGTCATGACCGGTCAGAGATCGAGAGCGCTTCGCCTCGCGCGACTCGGCGCCTATGTGCTTGTTCCCCTACTCGTCGGCGGCTGCAGCGGTGGCGATGGCGGAAAGGACAGCCCGGGTCAGGTTCGCGCGGCGTGTGAGCGGTATGTGAAGGATCGGCTGAAGTCGCCGTCGGCGAAGTTCGCCGGCGAGAAGGTGACCATCGGGGCTGTTCGCACTCGGGCGACTATGGGGGGCATGGTGGACTCGGTGCCCTCGTCACCCAGCCCGGTGGTGCTGCCGATGGTCCGCTACACGTTCAGGTGCTCTGTGGAGCGTCAGCACGGGCGCTGGGACCTGGTGGTATTGACCGGTCTGGATGGCTGACCGGTCCAGCGTCGCAGCCTTTGGGGAGGGATCTGGGCGGGGCTCGGGCGGCGAGTTCCTGCTCAACTCGCCGTTTCTTCACGCCGGTCACGACCAGATGGTGAGTACCCCGAGGAAGTCCCCCGCTCGATTGGCTCATCGAACGCGGCGAACCATGGTTCGGCCGGCTCTTCGGGCACGAGTTCCAGAAACAGCCCGACCGCCGGCCACGAGGGCCTGAGACACCGCAGGTGAAGGGCTCGTCGTTCTCATCGGCAATGGCGATGATGAGGGCTTGCTGTTTCTTCGCGGTCCTGGGGCTCTCAGTGGTGCGTTCCGCCGCGCGGTGCGGTGAGGGGCAGCAGCACTTCGCAGACGATTGCCTCGATCTCGCGCTCGGGGATGGTGCCGCCTGCCATGTGCCGGGAGACCAGCAGTTGCAGGCCCACGCCCGCGATCCGGGCGGTGACCGCGTCAGGGGCGACCTCACCGCGATCCGCGCCGGCCCGCAGGATCGCTGTGAGTACGTCCACGCGCGGCCGTACGACCATCCGTTGCACCTCGTCGAAGAGTTCCGGGTGGCGTGGGCGTCGGGTCATCAGTGGTCGCAGGGCCTGGCCGTGCGGCTGGTCCAGGGCGCGGGCGAAGTCCGTGAGTGTCGCCATCAGGTCCGACTTCAATGATCCGGTGTCCGGGAAGGCGGGTTCGCTGAAGCCCACCGAGGGGTCGGCCAGGGCTTCCAGGAGCAGGGCGGCCGGCGTGGGCCAGCGGCGGTACAGCGAGGCTTTGCCGGCTTCGGCCCGGGTGGCGATCTTGTCGAAGCTCAGCTCCTCGAAGCTCTTTTCCGCGAGCTCGGCCAAGGTCGCCAGATAGATGGCCCGAGTCAGGGCCGCGCCCCGGCGGCGCCCTGGTCCAGGCGCGGCGGAGGCATCCGGAAGGGGCCCGTCATTCATGGAGATCACCTGTCCTGTATAGCCGCGAGGGCTGAGAAGCATCGAACCGGAAAAGGTGCTACCGTCAAAATAGTAGACAAGATTGTCTCTTAAGGGCCGTCTGGTTCCGTGGAAGCTGGAAAACCTCATGACCGCAGCGACACAGCCCGGATCCGGTGCGTCCGAAGGCAGCAGGACGGCCCTGACGAATGTCCGCGTCTTTGACGGCCACCGGTTGACGGCACCCTCAACGGTCGTCATCGACGGAGGGGTGATCGGCACCGACCCTTCGGGTGCCCAGGTCATCGACGCCGACGGGGCCGTTCTGCTGCCCGGCCTGATCGACGCCCACATCCACCTGCACGGCCTGGGGACGCTCAAGCAACTGAGCGACTACGGCGTCACCACGGGCCTGGACATGGCCGCCTGGCCGCCCGCCCTGGTCGATTCCCTGCGCGACGCCGAGGGGCTCACCGACATCCGCAGCGCCGGCACCCCCGCCATCGGAGCCGGCGGCAACCACGCCAAGCTGCCCGGCTTCCCTCGCGACGGCATCGTCACCGGGCCCGCGGACGCGCAGCGTTTCGTGGACGCCCGGGTGGCCGAGGGATCGGACTACATCAAGATCGTCACCGAGCGTCCCGGACCCGAGGGACTCGACCAGCCCACCCTCAACGCCCTGGTCACCGCTGCCCACGTACACGGCAAGCTCGTGATCGCCCACGCCGTCGCCTCGGGCGCTGTCGCCATGGCCCAGGAGGCGGGGGCCGACGTGATCACCCATGCCCCGCTGGACGAGCCCCTGGACGACCAGGCCGTGGCACGGATGCTCTCCGACGGACGCATCGCGGTTCCCACCCTGTCCATGATGGAGGGCATCGCCAAGTACGCGGGCAGGGCGGGTGTGGACTACGCCCATGCCAGGGCCAGCGTCACCGCCCTGTACCGGGCGGGTGTGCCCATCCTGGCCGGAACCGACGCCAACGCGGCGCCGGGCGCCCCCGCGGCGGTGCCGTACGGCACCGGCATGCACCACGAACTGGAACTGCTCGTCGAGGCCGGTCTGTCCACCGTGGATACCCTGCGCGCCGCCACGTGCCTGCCCGCACAGTATTTCGGCCTTAGCGACCGCGGCGCCGTCGAACCCGGCCTGCGCGCCGACCTCGTCCTGATCGATGGTGACCCGCTCGCGGACATCCGCCGCACCCGGAAGATCCAGCGCATCTGGTGCGGCGGCGTCGAGCACATCCCCGCCTGACTCCTTGCGGCTTCGCGCTCGCCCACTGCCACGCGTCGTGCTGCCACCTGCCACCAATGACCTGTGGATCACCGGCAGCGCCCGCTCGCACTTTCCCGAAAGGCTTCCTGTGTCTGACATCAACGAGGTAACCCAGCTCATCCTCCATGAACGCCAGGGCCGTGACCGCGGCTGGTGGCAGCAGATGCGTGACGCGTTCTGGCCCGACTCCACGGTGAACCTGAGCTGGTTCACCGGAAGCGGCCCCGACTTCGTCGCCCGCTCAGAGGACATGAGCGGGCGCGGCGACCGCTCCGTGCACCGGATCGCGGCACCCGTGGTGCACGTGCACGGCGACAGGGCGTACGCCGAGGCGGCGACCGCCGTGGAGTTCCAGATCGATCTCGACGGCGTCCGCGCCGACCTGATCTCCTACACCCGCCTGAACTACCGCCTGGAGCGCCGCAACGGCACCTGGGGAGTCCTGTCGCTCGACGCGATCTACGAGCGTGACACCCTCGCCCCCAAGGTCCCTGGCCAGAACATCCCCATCGCCCCGGAAGTGATCAAGGGACGGCGGCCCTCCTACGCGCTGCTGGCCTACTACCTGGACCGCCGCGGATACCGCGTCGGCACCGACCTCCTCGGAGACGACCAGCCCGCCAGGGTCGACGCCTTCTACGCCGGACTCCTGGCCTGGCTCAAGAACGAGCCGACCGCGGCCCACCCGGCCGACAGCTGACACGGAGCCCCACCAGGGCTGAGTCGGCTGGACAACGGGGTCCCGCCATGCTGTTCGCAAGGCGAAAGGCAGGAAGCGTTATTGCTCACACCGTCGAGATGGAGACGCGAGTCGATCAAGGCTGAGGCGGTGGCCGCCGAAGACTCGGACTCCTGCGATCGAGAACGGTTCGGGGAGGCTCATGATTGCCTGCTCTTTATTTGTCAGTCAGGTGGCTTGATGGGTGTGTCCAATCGTGCTTTGCCTCGCCTCGGTGTCGTCATAACAGGGGGTCGTGGCGTTGATCCTTGGTATGACCTGTCGCTTGTGATCTGGTACCGGGAGTCACCCCTTGGGGTGATGGTGGCAGCCTTATATCGTCCTATCTTTCAAGGGCGAGCTTGGCCTACATGGGCCGCTCGGAGATGAGAAGGAATTATGGGCACCTCGATGATCGAGGTCGTCAGAATGGACGGATCATGTTGATTAGCTTGATCACAGCGATCGCTGGAGCCATCGCAGCGGGATTTCGCAAGTTTCGTGGGAAGAAAAATAGCCCCTCCGGTCGACCCGGTAACGGCGGAGGAACCCAATATTGATGCGGCGAAAAAGGGCTCTTCACAGTTGAGGGTGTGGCCCTGGCCGGCCGTTCGGCTCGGCCACGGGGACAGGGTTGACGGTCTCAGGGCTGAATGTTCTCCAGGTCCTCGAGGAGGCTGGGGTGCGTCGGCTGCCATCCGAGGGCATCGCGGGTGTGGGCACTGGACGCTGGCTGGTCCATCGCGAAGATCGGGCCGAACGGGCCGAAGGTCTCCTCTGATACCGCCTCGATTGGCAGGCCCAGCCGCCGACCAACGACTGTTGCGATGTCGCGCACCGCGTCGCCCTCGTCGGCCACGGCGTGCCAGGCTGTCCCGGCCGGCGCCGATTCGAGGGCCAGCCGGAATAGGACCGCTGCGTCGAGGGCGTGCACGGCCGGCCAGCGCTGGGTGCCGTCGCCCGGGTAGCCGGCCACTCCGGTGCGGCGCGCTTGATCGGTCAACAGGCCGGCGAATCCGCCCTTGCCCTCGTTGTGGACCGTGCGCGGCATCCGGACAGCCGTGGCGCGCACACCGCGCGAGGCTAGTTCCAGCAGTGCATTGACGGAACGGCTTCGACCGCCTACAGGTCCGTCGGTCGGCAGCGGATCGGTCTCGGTGGAGGGGCGGCCTGGTACCCAGGGCGTGCCCGAGACGGTGACGATCGGACGGTCGCTGTCGATGAGCTCGTTGCCCAGGGCAGCGATGGCGGCGCTCTCCTGGGCGACGGCCTGTGCGAGCCCGTCCGGGTCGCTGTAGTCGCGGCTGAACGCCAGGCTAATCACGCCATCGGACTGCGCGGCACCGGCGCGCAGGACGTCGAGGTCCGCGATCTCTCCTCGCAGCGGCTCGGCCCCGGCGTTTTTGAGGGTCTGCGCGGAGGCGTCCGAGCGGGCCAGCGCGAGGACGGTGTGGCCGTTGGCGAGTAGTTCGGCGACGACCGCGGAGCCGATAGTGCCGGTACCGCCGGTGACGAAGACATGCATGAGGGCTCTCCTGATAGGTGACGGGACTGCTGTCCCATCACTGTAACAGAGCGACGGGACACCTGTCCCGTCGCTCTGTTACAGTGATGGCATGGCTCGATGGCAACCGGGGGCGCGAGAGCGACTGGTCGTGGCGGCCGTGGACCTTTTCACCGAGCAGGGGTACGACGCCACCACCGTGGCGCAGATCGCCGCGCGCGCCGGAGTCACCAGAAGCACCTTCTTCCGGCACTTCTCCGACAAGCGTGAGGTCCTGGTGGCCGGGCAGGCGACACTGAGCCAGCTCCTCGCCGAGGGCATCGCGCAAGCGCCAGCGAGCGCCAGCCCACTCGAGGCGGTCGCCGCTGGTCTCGAGCGCGCATCGAGCGAAATGGGGCCAGTGAATCGCGACCTCGGTCCCCGCCTGAAAGCAGCCGTGGCGGCCAGCACCGAGCTTCAGGAGCGGGACGCGCTGAAGAGCATCGGTCTCGCGGCCGCCATGACAGGCGCGCTCGTTGCCCGCGGCGTTCCCGATCCGACCGCGCACCTCGCGGCCGAGTTGGGGGTCCTCGCCTTCAAGCGGGGCTACGCCCAGTGGTCCGAAACCGATCGTGATGACACAACAGGGCTCGCACACCATGCGCTGGCTGCCCTGGAGGACCTTCGCACGGCAACCACGACGCTGGGCTGATCTCTCTCCCCCCACCACCGACCTGGCGCAGTTGCGCGATGCCTACGGCATGAGCATGCGGAGGCCCGCAGCGCGGCGCGTGAATACGTCTGAGGGCCGCCGTTCGACCAGACTTCGTCGCCTTGGTCACGCCGACCGACTGGCGCGACCGCCACCTACCGACCCCTGGTGGGTACTTGACGCAGTCGCCGGGTAGATGTCGAGGTCTCCTGATGATGAAGGTTCCTACACACTGCCCATCCAGAAGACCTCGACGTGCTTGACGCTACCTTCGCCTGCCCTGACCTGACCAAGTTCTGCCGCCTCGATGAGCTCGGACTCGAGGCCGTCGGTCAACGGCTGGATCCCGACCGGACGGTACTCGCGTGCCGGGTCGTCGAGCCCGATCAGTGGTGCCGCCGCTGCGGATGCGAGGGCGTGCCGCGTGACACCGTGGTCCGGCGGCTGGCGCACGAACCGTTGGGATGGCGCCCCACGCTGCTGGTGGTCACGGTCCGTCGCTACCGGTGCACTGGCTGCGGCTACGTGTGGCGCCAAGACACGTCTAAGGCCGCGGAGCCGCGGGCGAAGCTGTCGCGTCGTGGGTTGCGGTGGGCGCTGGAAGGGATCGTGGTCCAGCACCTGACCGTGGCGGGTGTCGCCGAGGGCCTCGGGGTGGCGTGGAACACCGCCAACGACGCGGTGCTCGCCGAAGGCCGCCGAGTGCTGATCGACGATGCGGACCGCTTCGACGACGTCGCGGTGATCGGGGTCGATGAGCACGTGTGGCGTCACACCCGGCGTGGCGACAAGTACGTCACGGTGATCATCGACCTGACTCCTGTCCGCGAGGGCACCGGGCCAGCGCGGTTGCTGGATATGGTCGAGGGCCGCTCCAAACAGGCGTTCAAAACGTGGCTGGCCGAGCGGCCCGAGGCCTGGCGCGCGGGAGTGGAGGTGGTCGCGATGGACGGGTTCACCGGCTTCAAGACCGCCACCTCCGAGGAACTGCCCGACGCGACCGCGGTGATGGATCCCTTCCACATCGTCCGGCTGGCCGGCGACGCTCTGGACAGGTGCCGACGTCGAGTCCAGCAAGCCGTCCACGGCCACCGCGGCCGCAAGGACGACCCGCTCTACTCGGCACGTCGGACGCTGCACACCGGCGCCGGGCTGCTCACTGAGAAGCAGAAGGACCGGCTCCACGCTTTGTTCGCCGTCGACGCC
>JAOPYL010000078.1 GCA_025964625.1 Actinoallomurus sp.
CCATGGTGCTGGTCCCGCTCGACACCCCCGGAGTGCGGATCGTCCGTCCGCTGCCCGTCTTCGGCTACTCCGACCAGCACGGGCACTGTGAGATCACGCTGACCGACGTACGCGTCCCGGTGACCAACCTCATCGGCGAGGAGGGCGGCGGCTTCGCCATCGCCCAGGCCCGGCTGGGGCCCGGCCGTATCCACCACTGCATGCGGGCGATCGGCATGGCCGAGCGTGCCCTGGAGCTGATGTGCGCGCGGGTCACGTCCCGGGTCGCCTTCGGCGTGCCCCTGGCCGACCAGGGCGTCGTGCAGGACTGGATCGCCGAAGCGCGCATCCGGATCGAGCAGGCCCGGCTGCTCGTGCTCAAGACCGCGTGGCTCATGGACACCGCCGGCAACAAGGGCGCGCGTGTCGAGGTCTCGGCCATCAAGGCGGCGGTGCCGGAGATGGCGAGCTGGGTCATCGACCGGGCGATCCAGGCGCACGGCGGCGGCGGAGTGTCGCAGGACTACCCGCTCGCGGAGCTCTGGGCCGGGATGCGGACGCTGCACCTGGCGGACGGTCCCGACGAGGTGCACAGGCGGTCGATCGCCCGGCGCGAGCTGGCGTCCTACCGGGCGCGCTGAGTACGCCCCCGGCAGGGAGAAGAGAACCATGCCACGCGGGTCCGCGGGCGAGACCGGGCAGGCGCGTCCGCTTCCGGAGCGCCTGCTCGGCGTGGCCACCCGCCTGTTCGCGGAGAACGGCTACGAGAGCACCTCGGTGCAGGAGATCGTCGAGGCCGCGGGCGTCACTAAGGGGGCGATGTACCACTACTACGCCGCCAAGGACGACCTGCTCTACACGATCTACCATCGGCTGCTCGCGGTGCAGACCGAGCGGCTCGAGCGGTTCGCCGGCGGCGGGGGCACTCCGGAGGAGCGGCTGCGCGCGGCGGCCGTCGACGTCATCGACACGAGTTTCACCCACCTGGATGAGCTGACCGTGTTCTTCCGTTCGATGCATCTGCTGCCGGATGGGAAGCGGAAGAGCGTACGCGCCGAACGCCGCCGCTACCACGAGCGTTTCCGCTCGCTCGTCGAGGAGGGGCAGCGGGCCGGGAGCTTCCGGGCGGACGTCCCGGCCGACCTGGCCGTCAGCTTCTTTTTCGGCGCGGTCCACCAGATCACCACCTGGTGGCACCCGGACGGCCCCCTCGACGCCCGCGCGGTCGGCAGGTATTACGTCGGGCTGTTCCTCGACGGCCTGCGGCGCGGCGGAGGCCTCGGCGCGGATCTTGACGGAGGCCCCGGTGACGGCGGTCTGGAAACGCTTGGGGAATGCTGATGAACCATCCGCCGGGGAGACTGTAAGACTGGACGGCATGCAGAAAATGTCGTTGGAAGCGCTGGCGCGCGAGCACTCGAACCGGGCCGGATCGGACTCCACGGGCCGCAGTTCCATCACCGTGTACGGAGGCCACGAACACGTGCTGAGGCAGACCCTCATCGCGATCATGGCCGGCCGGTCGATGTCCGAGCACGAGAATCCCGGCGAGGCTACCGTGCTCGTCCTCCAGGGGCGGGTGCGTCTCCTCGCGAAGGACGACGCATGGGAGGGGCGATCAGGCGACATGCTCATCGTGCCGGAACTGCGGCACAGCATCGAGGCCATCGAGGACTCGGTCATGCTGCTCACCGTCGCGAAAGTGGAGAACTGAGGACGGTCTTCCCGGCTCTTGACACTGTGCGGAATCCTGGATGATCACATGACGCCGAGCCGAGGAGTCTCACGTGACCGTTCAGGTCTTCTGCTATCCCGAGGACGCCGTGCTCACCGGGGCCGGCCCGCTGTGCGAGCTGGCCGCTGGACTCGGCGCCGACGCCATCGCGGTCGCGGTCCGCTACCACCCCGCGCGACGGTGGTTCGCCAGGCACGGACTCGTACGCCACTCGCCGCCGGGGATCACCTATTTCCGCCCGGCCGACACGTGGTACGGGCGGCTGCGCCCGGTCACGGTCGCCGGCGACGAGGAGATCGCGGCGGTCCACGCGCTCCGGGAGGAGGCGACCCGGCACGGCCTGGCGTTCCACGCCTGGATGGTGATGCTGCACGACGACCCGGTGGTGGCCGCGCATCCGGGCGTCGCGGCCCGCACGTTCGACGGCACGCCGACGATCCACGCGCTGTGCCCGAGCCACCCGGACGTCGTGGAGTACGCGGCGGCGCTGGTCGCGGATGTCTGCGAGCAGCTCCGGCCGGACCTGGTCGAGCTGGAGTCCGCGCTGTACCCGGCATGGGACCCCTCGTACGTCATCTCGCTGGAGTTGGCGCCGCTGACCGGGGCGGCCCGGGCGATCGCCGGGCAGTGCTTCTGCACCGCCTGCGTCCGCCTGATCAAGGAGCTGGGCCACGACCCCGCCGAGCTGGAGCGCCGGGCCCGCGACGGGGCCGGGGCCGGGGCCGCCGAGCTGAGCGCCGTACGCGCGAGCGGCGCCAGGCGCGTCGTTGCCGCCGCGGCGGCGGTCGTCCAGAAGTACGGTGCGGCCGTGCGTCCGCTGATCTTCGGCGATCCGGAGGCGGCCGCCCTGCAGGGTGCCGCTCCGGTCGCATTCGAGGCGGCCGACGCCGTCGGGGTCGGTTGCGACGTGCGGACCGGTCCGGCGCTCGCCGAGCGCTTCGGCGCGCTGGCCTCGCTGGCCGGGGACCGCCCGCTGCTCGCCTCTCTCAATTGGACGCCCGGCCGGACCGGTGACGCTTTCGCCGCCGACGTCCGTACGGTCATCGAGGCGGGCGCCTCCGACATCGCGCTCTACAATCTCTCGCTCGTCCCGGAGAGCGCCCTGCCGGACCTGGCGGCGGCCGCGCGCGCCGCGCGTACGCCCTGATCGCCCGCCGCCGCGCCGCACAGCGGCCGGTCGGCTCGACAACGGGTTCTGAATGGGCCAGTGTGAGGCGTCCCCGCTGGTGAAGGAGTCATGATGACCACACGTCCCGGTTTCCATCTCGCGATACCGGTGGACGATCTCAGCAGGGCCCGCACGTTCTACGGCGGCGTGCTCGGCCTCCGAGAGGGCCGCTCCTCCAGTTCCTGGGTGGACTGGAACTTCTACGGCCATCAGGTGGTCACGCATGAGGTGACGGACTCTCCGGACACCGCGCGGAGCAACCCGGTCGACGGGCACGACGTGCCGGTGCCGCACTTCGGCCTGGTCCTGTCCACCGATGACTTCCACGCGCTGGCGGCCCGGCTCCGCGCGGCCGGCACCGAGTTCGTGATCGATCCCTATCTGAGGTTCGCCGGCGAGCCGGGCGAGCAGTGGACCATGTTCCTCCGCGACCCGGCGGGCAACGCGCTGGAGTTCAAGGCGTTCCGCGACGAGTCACAGCTGTTCGCGAAGTAGGCCCTCGTCCGGAGGCGTTTCGGCGCCACGCCGCAGAGCGATGAACCGCGAACCGCAACTCCTTGCCTCTTCTTAACAGGTAGCGGGGTTGCAATCCCCGGCGTTCACGCCGAGGAGGACGTCAAGAAGCCATAGCGGCCGGCTTCAGCCCCGGGTTCAGGGAAGAGTCACGAACTTTCCGAGGAACTGCCGCGCCGTGGCGGTGTCCAGCCGGTAGTCGAGGTTGGTCGCCCGGCAGACGTCGTCGTCGCTGCTGATCGTGGTGGCCACGAGCAGGTCCGAGGCAGGCCCTCCGAGGAAGTTCGGGCCTCCCGAGTCGCCGTAGCAGGTGCTGCCGTCGCCCTTGGCGGGGTTCTCCGACAGTTCGAGCCATGTGCCGGTGAGCTTGTGGAAGGAGATGGACGTCTGGCGGCGTGTGTCGGTGTACTGGAACTTCTGTCCGTGCGTGGGGGCCAGCGAGCCGTAGCCGACGGGGGCGAATGCCGTCGCCTTCAGGGTGCCGTCGGCCTCAAGGCGGTCGAGCATGCCCGCGGTGGGCAGGCCGGCGGGCTTGATGTTCGGGATCGCCGTTTTGAAGATGACGACGGCGATGTCGTGGAGTTCGGACTTGGCGGTGTATCGCGGGTCGGGCACGTAGCGTCCGACGTGGACATCCTCCCCAAGGCGGTATTGGCCGGCGAAAGAGACCATCGCGGTCTTCTGCTTGGACTGGCCGCAGTGGGCGGCGGTGAGCAGGACGGTCGGCGAGATGAGCGTGCCGGTGCAGTAGGACCATGTGCCGTCGGGGTACGCGTGGTCGCCGATCAGAGCGCCTACCTCCGGGTGGCCGGTTCCGTCAGGCGAGCCGTTGGTGATCGCGTGGGCGGGGGAGGCGGCGATGAGGGTCAGCAGGGCAAAAATCGCGACAAAGGGGGCAAAACGCATGCACGCACCTTAGTGGCGAGATGGTGCTGCACTGAACGACGCAGGACGAATAACCGAGCGTCGCCCAAAAAGATCTACCTGGGCGCTAGTGGGCGCGTGACCAGGCGATACGCGCTGGCCGCTAACTGACCCCGATGCGCCGGGCGGCACGGTCCCAGGCGGCGTCGTCTCCGCTCGGGTGGTAGACGGTGAGGTTCTGTGTCCGCCGTACGAGCTCGCGTAGGTCGCCGGCGAAGCCGTGCGCGCGGGCCTGGACCAGCGCGTTGCCGATAGCGGTGGCCTCGACCGGCCCGGCGATGACCGGCAGCCCGCACGCGTCGGCGGTCAGCCGGCACAGCAGCGCGTTGCGTGCACCGCCGCCGACGATGTGCACGACCTCGACCGGCCGTCCGGACAGCCGCGCCGCGTCGCGGATGGCGGCCCGGTGCCCGAGCGCGAGGCTCTCCAGGATGCAGCGGACCGTCTCCGCCCGGCTCCCCGGCGGTCGCTGGCCGGTCCGCTCGCAGTGCGCGGCGATACGGGCCGGCATGTCGCCGGGCGGCAGGAAGGCCTGGTCGCCGGGGTCGACCAGGGCCGCGAACGGCGGTGCTTCGGCGGCCGCGGCGAGCAGCACGGAAAGCGACGCCTCGTCCCGCCAGGTGCGCAGCGACTCCTGGAGAAGCCAGAGACCCATGACGTTCCGCAGGTAGCGGACGGTGTCGCCGACGCCCACCTCGTTCGTGAACCCGGCGGCCCGGCTCTCCTCGGTCAGCACCGGCGCGGTCAGCTCGATGCCGGCCAGCGACCAGGTGCCGCACGACACGTAGCCGAAGCGATCGTGCTCGGCGGGGACGGCCAGGACGGCGGAGGCGGTGTCATGCGATCCCACCGCGGTGACCGGCAGCGACTCGGGCAGCCCGGTCTCGGCGGCGACGTCGGCCCGCAGCGTGCCCGCGACATCGCCCGGATGGCGCAGCGGGGGGAAGAGGCGGCGCGGGAGGCCGAGCCGCTCGATGAGCGAGAAGGACCAGTCGCCCGCGCGGATGTCGTACAGGCCGGTGGTCGACGCGTTCGTCACCTCGGCGCCGATCTCACCGGTCAGCCAGTACGCCAGCAGGTCCGGGACCATCAGCAGCGTCTGGGCCTGTTCGGGGACCGCCGACGCCAGCAGCTGGTAAACGGTGTTGAACGGCAGGAACTGCAGACCGGTGACGTCGTACAGCGTGTCCGCGCCGACGCGGGCGATGACCTTGTCCATGACGCCGTCGGTGCGGCCGTCCCGGTAGTGGACGGGGTTGGCGAGGAGGGTGCCGGCGGCGTCCAGCAGCCCGTAGTCCACCGCCCAGGAGTCGATGCCGACAGAGTCGACATCGCCGGCGGCGCGGAGGCCGTCGAGTATCTCCCGGTAGAGGCCGAGGATGTCCCAGTGCAGCGTGCCGGCCACGCGTACGGGGCGGTTGGTGTAGCGGTGCGCCTCCCGCAGGCTCAGCTCATCGTCGCCGACGCGGGCGACCATCACCCGGCCGCTGGAGGCGCCGAGGTCCACGGCGGCGAATGAACGCGCGTACATCTGCTCCTCGATCCGTGGTCATGGGCTTTGGAACGTTTTAACGAACGCCCGGTGGCACGCACTCGCGGCCGGGGCAGGTGGGGCGGACCGCATGTCAGCGGCTCGATTCACGCACGACCAGTTCGGGCTGGAACATGATCTGCTGGTGCGCGTGGCCGCCCGGGTCGTCGCACTCGTCGAGGAGCAGCTCGGTCGCGATCTTGCCGAGCCGGTAGGTCGGCTGGCGGATCGAGCTGAGCGGCACGGCCGCGGCGGAGGAGAACTCGATGTCGTCGTAGCCGATGAGCGCGACGTCGTCCGGCACGCGCACGCCCGCCTGCAGGAGGGTGCGCAGGACGCCGAGCGCGAGCAGGTCGTTCGCGCAGAAGACGGCCTCTGGAAGGTCGCCTGCCAGGAGCTTTTCCGCGGCCAGCCGGCCGCCGTGCGCGTTCATCTCCGGGACGACGACGTCCTCGATGCTCCGGACCGGCAGCCCGGCGTTGCGCAGCGCCCGCCGCGCGCCCTTGCGCCGGTCCGCGCACTGCCGGATGGCGAGCGGGCCGGTCGCGAAGGCGAGCCTCTCCGCGCCGCGGGAGATGAGGTGGCTTGTGGCCAGGTCGCCGCCGGCCACGTCGTCGACGGCGACCGAGCACAGGTCGCCGGAGGCGGAGTGGTCGACCAGCACGACCGCGACGCCGCGGTCGCGCAGCCGCTGCAGGCGCGAGGTGTCCTCGCCGACGGGCGTGATCAGCACGCCGCGGACCCGCTGCTCGGCCAGGACCCGCAGGTTGCGTGACTCCTTCTCAGGTGACTCGCCCGAGTTGCACAGGATGACGGCGTGGTCCCGGTCGCTGACGACGTCCTCGACGCCGCGGGCGACCTCGGCGAAGAACGGGTTGCCCACGTCCAGCACGACCAGCCCCACAGTCCGGCTCTGCCCGGCCCGCAGGGTGGCCGCGGAGCCGTTGCGCACGAAGCCGAGCTCCCGGATGGCCTGCTCGACCCGGGAGCGTGTCGCCGCGGCGACACGCTCAGGCCGGTTCAGCACGTTCGAGACCGTGCCAGGTGACACGCCCGCGCGCTGCGCGACCTCCTTGATGCCGACGGTGACCATCGCTGTGCCGGTGCCCCTCTCCGCATGTGCTGGCGTTCACTGTGACGAGCCAATTAAAACGTGTCAACAACCCCGGAACGGTTCATCCCGCGGCGACGAGGGAGACCGTCTCGTTATAGTCACGACGTTTTTCCAGCTCAGCGTGCATATGGCCGGCTACCAAGCAGCGAACCGGACGAAACCCGCTCTTGACGCGCTTCGCTCCCAGACCTAGCGTCCCGGGTCAATCCTGTTAAAACGTTTTTACGTCGTTCACCTTCCGGAGGGAGCATGAGCGAGTCGCCTCCGATTCTCGCCCTGGCGGACGTCAGCATGGCGTTCGGCGCGGTGCGGGCTCTGCAGGGCGTCTCACTGGAGCTGCGCGGTGGAGAGATCCACGCGCTCGCCGGTGAGAACGGGGCGGGGAAGTCCACGCTCGTCAAGATCCTGGCAGGTGTCCATCGTCCCGATGAGGGACAGGTCCTGCTCGACGGCACGCCGCAGGACTTCCACGGTCCCGGCGACGCTCAGCAGGCCGGTGTGGCGGTCATCTACCAGGAGCCGACCTTGTTCCCCGACCTGTCGGTCGCGGAGAACATCTTCATGGGGCGCCAGCCGCGCGCCCGCTTCGGCCGCATCGACCGGCGCGCCGTGCGGGCCGAGACGGCCCGTCTCTTCGAGCGGCTGGGCGTCACGCTGGACCCGGACCGTGCCGCGCGCGGCCTCTCCATCGCCGACCAGCAGATCGTGGAGATCGCCAAGGCGCTCTCCCGTGACGCCCGCGTGCTGATCATGGACGAGCCGACGGCCGCGCTGTCCGGCAACGAGGTCGCGCGGCTGTTCACTGTGGCCCGGACCCTCCGCGAGCAGGGCTGCGCGCTGCTGTTCATCTCGCACCGGCTGGAGGAGATCTTCGATCTCTGCCGGCGCGTGACGACGCTGCGCGACGGCCGGCTCATCGCGACCGAGGAACTCGACGGCCTCACTCCGGAAGACCTCGTCCAGCGGATGGTCGGGCGAGAGCTCGACGCGCTCTATCCCAAGCAGGACACCACGCCCGGCGAGGCCGTGCTGAAGGTCTCGCGGCTGACCCGGGAGGGCGTCTTCACCGACGTGTCGTTCGACGTGCGCGCAGGGGAGATCGTCGCGCTCGCCGGGCTCGTCGGGGCCGGGCGCAGCGAGGTGGCCCGTGCCGTCTTCGGCGTGGACCGCTACGATGCGGGCGGCGTCCAGGTCGGAGGCGTGAGGCTGCCGGGCGGCAGCCCCACCGCCGCGATGGCGGCCGGGATCGCACTGGTCCCCGAGGACCGGCGCCAGCAGGGCCTGGTCATGGCCGCCTCGATCGAGCGCAACATCGGCCTGACCGGGCTGCGCTCGCTGCGCCGCGGGCCGGTCGTCTCCCGGAAGGCCGAGCGCGACCGGGCCGCCGACTGGGCGATCCGGCTCCAGCTCAAGTACGCGCGGCTCAGCGACGCCGTCGGCGTGCTGTCCGGTGGCAACCAGCAGAAGGTCGTGCTCGCCAAGTGGCTCTCCACCGAGCCGTCGGTGCTGATCGTCGACGAGCCGACCCGCGGCATCGACGTCGGCACCAAGGCCGAAGTGCACCGTCTGCTGTCCGAGCTGGCGGCGCAGGGGCTCGCGGTCCTGATGATCTCTTCGGACCTGCCCGAGGTGCTGGGCATGGCCGACCGCGTCCTTGTCATGTACGAGGGGCGCCTCGCCGCCGAGATTCCGCGGGCCGAGGCCACCGAGGAGACCGTGATGGCCGCCGCCACCGGCCGCACCCGGCAGGAGGCGGCGTGATGGCGACGATCACCGCGAACGGCGGCCGCCGGCTCGTCGACACCATGGTGCGCGCCCGGGAGCTCAGCATCCTCGCCGCCCTCATCGTTCTGGTCGCCGTCACGACCGCGGTCAATTCCTCGTTCCTGTCCTCGCAGGGCGTCAAGGACATCTTCCTCAACGCCTCGATCCTGGCGCTGCTCGCCGTCGGCCAGACGATCGTGGTCGTCACCCGGAACATCGACCTGTCGGTCGGCTCCGTGGTCGGCCTTGTCGCGTTCGCCTCCGGCAAGTTCGTCCTCGGGCACGATCGCAACGTGCTGCTGGTGCTCGTCGCAGGCATGGCGATCGGCGCGGGCTGCGGCCTGGTCAACGGCGTGCTCGTCAGCTTCTTCCGGGTGCCGGCGCTGGTCGTCACGCTCGGCACGCTGTACGTCATCCAGGGCGCCGACTACTTCTGGGCGCACGGCCAGCAGATCAACGCGGCGGACATGCCCGGCTCCCTGCTGGAGCTCGGCAACGGCAGCGTGCTGGGCATCCCGTACCTGCCGCTCATCACGGTGGTCGTCATGCTGGCAGTCGGCCATTACCTGCGCTCCTACCCGTCCGGCCGGGAGTTCTACGCGATCGGCTCCAGCCCGGACGCCGCGCGGCTGGCCGGCATCCCCATCCGCAAGCGGATCCTCACGGCGTACGTCTGCAGCGGCGTCCTCGCCGGGCTGGCCGGGGTGCTGTGGCTGGCCCGCTTCGGGACCGTGGTCGCCGACGCGGCGCACGGCTGGGAGCTGCGGGTGGTAGCCGCCGTCGTCGTCGGCGGTGTGGCCATCGTCGGCGGGCTCGGCAGCGTGTACGGCGCCGCGCTCGGCGCCCTCCTGCTCACCACGATCGGCAGCGTCCTCGTGGTGCTGAAGGTCAACTCCTTCTGGCAGGACGCCATCGCCGGTCTGCTGCTGCTCCTGGCGATCAGCGTGGACCGCCTGCTCGGCCTGCGCGTCACCCGCGCGCTGCGAAGGAGGAACGTCCGTCATGGCGCCTGAGGCACCCGCCAAGACCCGGGCCCCCGCGGCCCGTGCCGCGGCCCCGCGCGGGGCGGCCCGGCTGGTCCGCTGGGACGTCATCGTCACGGCGTTGCTGATCGTGGTCTTCGCGGGCGGCGCTCTGGGCACGTCCGACTTCGCCACCGGCGACAACCTTTCCTTCGCCCTCGGCGACCTCAGCGAGATCGCGCTGATCGCGCTGCCCATGACACTCCTGGTCGTGGCCGCCGAGGTGGACCTGTCGGTCGCCTCCGTGCTGGGCCTGTGCAGCGCGCTGTTCGGCGCCCTGTGGAACGCCGGCTGGGCGATCGAGACGATCATCCCGCTGCTGATCCTGATCGGCGCGCTGGGCGGGCTGGTGAACGGGCTGCTCGTCACCCGGCTCGGGCTGCCGTCGCTGGCCGTCACGATCGGCACGATGACCCTCTACCGGGGACTCGCCTACGTCGTGCTGGGCACCAAGGCGGTGGCGCAGTTCCCGCAGAACTACGCGGACATGGCGGTCAAGACCGTCCCCGGTACCCCGATCCCGTATCCGTTCGCGCTGTTCGTCGTGCTGGCGATCGCGACCGCGATCGTCCTGCACGCCACGGGCCTGGGCCGGGCGCTGTTCGCCATCGGCGCCCAGGAGGAGGCCGCGTTCTTCGCCGGAATCCGGGTGAAGCGCATCAAGCTCCTCCTGTTCGTGGTCTCCGGCGTCGTGGCGGCGTTCGCCGGAGCCGTCTACACGCTCCGGTACGGCAGCGCCCGCGCCGACAACGGCATCGGCCTCGAGCTGGCAGTCATCGCGGCGGTGCTGCTCGGCGGCGTCGACTTCGACGGCGGCAGGGGCACGCTCGGCGGCGTGGTCGCGGGCGTCCTGCTGATCGGCCTGCTCCGCAACCTGCTCATGCTCCGCGACGTCGCGACCGAGATCCAGTCGATCGTCACGGGCCTCCTCCTTATCGTCTCGGTGCTCACGCCGCGGATCGTCGCGCGGGTGCGCGAGGCGCGCCGACATCATCGCGGCTCCCTGCCCGCCCCGTCCTGACCAGCGAAAAGGAAATGGCAATGAAGAAACCTCCCCTGGCGGCAGTGGCACTCGCGGCCGTGCTGGCCGTCGGCGCCTCCGCCTGCGGCGGCACGACGAAGAGTTCCGAGGCGAAGGACAACGGAGCCGCCGCGACGAGCGGCGGCAAGGCGAACCCCAACGCGCCGATCAAGAAGAACCTGAAGCTCGCGTTCCTGCCGAAGCAGGTCAACAACCCCTACGAGACGATCGTCGACAATGCCGGCATCGCCGGGGCCAAGGAGTTCGGCGGCCAGGCCAAGGAGGTCGGCCCGTCCGACGCCTCCGCCTCGTCGCAGATCTCCTACCTGAACACGCTGATCCAGCAGCGGCAGGACGCCATCCTGATCGCGGCCAACGACCCCAACGCCGTGTGCGGCCCGCTCAAGCAGGCCATGTCCCGCAAGATCGCGGTGGTGGCGTACGACTCCGACGCCGCCAAGGAATGCCGGGACGTGTTCATCAACCAGGCCAGCTCTGAGGAGATCGGGCGCAGCGAGGTCAAGGTGATGTCCGACCTGATCGGCGGCAAGGGCAAGATCGCGATCCTGTCGGCCACGGCCAACGCCACGAACCAGAACACCTGGATCGGCTTCATGAAGGACGAGCTGAAGAAGCCGGAGTACGCCGGCATCAAGCTCGTGAAGGTCGCCTACGGGGACGACGACGACCAGAAGTCGTTCCAGCAGACGCAGGGCCTGCTCCAGGCCTACCCGGACCTCAAGGGCATCATCGCGCCGACGACCGTGGGCATCGCCGCCGCCGCCCGTTACGTCTCCGGCTCGAAGTACAAGGGCACGGTCGAGGTCTCCGGCCTGGGCACGCCGGACCAGATGCGCAAGTTCGTCAAGGACGGCACCGTGAGCAAGTTCGAGCTGTGGAACCCGGGTGATCTCGGCTACCTCGCCTCCTACGCCGCGGCCGCCCTCGCCTCCGGCCAGATCACCGGCGCCCAGGGCGAGACGTTCAAGGCCGGCAGGCTCGGCGAGCGCACCATCGGCAAGGACGGCGAGGTCATCCTCGGCCCGCCGACGGTCTTCGACAAGTCCAACATCGACAACTTCCACTTCTGAGCCGGCGCGGGCGGGGCCGTCCCGGCGCGGCCCCGCCCCAGAAGGAGCCCTCGTGCAACGCGTCTGTTTCCTGCGATCAGTCCGGCCGGACCGGCTGGAGGAGTACCGCGAACGTCACCGGGCGGTCTGGCCGGACATGCTGGCCGCCCTGCGCGCGGCGGGCTGGCGCGACTACTCCCTGTTCCTGCGCGACGACGGGTTGCTCGTCGGCTACCTGGAGACCGACGACTTCGAGGCCGCGCAGCAGGCGATGGCGGGCACCGAGGTGAACGCCCGCTGGCAGGCGGAGATGGCGCCGTTCTTCGAGGACCTCGAAGGGCGCCGTCCCGACGAGGGTCTGCTGACCCTCACCGAAGTTTTCCACCTGGACTGATCGGGGACCCCTCATGACCACGGACACGGCCCGAGTGAAGGCCGCGCTGCGGGAGCAGCACATCGAGACGCCCTCGTGGGCGTACGGGAACTCGGGCACCCGCTTCAAGGTGTTCGCCCAGCAGGGCGTGCCGCGCACGCCGCAGGAGAAGATCGACGACGCCGCCCAGGTGCACCGGTTCACCGGCATCGCGCCGACCGTGGCGCTGCACATCCCCTGGGACACGGTCGACGACTACGCGGCCCTGACGGCGTACGCCCGTGACCGGGGCGTGAGCGTCGGCGCGATCAACTCCAATGTGTTCCAGGACGAGGACTACAAGCTGGGCAGCGTCACCAACCCCGACCCCGCCGTGCGCAAGAAGGCGCTGAACCACCTGCTCGGGTGCGTCGACGTCATGGACGCCACCGGATCACGCGACCTCAAGCTGTGGTTCTCCGACGGCACCAACTATCCGGGGCAGGACGACATCCGCGCCCGCCAGGACCGGCTCGCCGAGGCCCTGGCCGCCGTCTACGACCGGCTTGGCGACGACCAGCGGTTCCTGCTGGAGTACAAGTTCTTCGAGCCGGCCTTCTACGCGACCGACGTGCCGGACTGGGGCACCTCGTACGCGCACTGCGTCAAGCTCGGCCCCAAGGCGCAGGTCGTCGTGGACACCGGGCACCACGCGCCGGGCACCAACATCGAGTTCATCGTGGCGTTCCTGCTGCGGGAGGAGAAGCTCGGCGGGTTCGACTTCAACTCCCGCTTCTACGCCGACGACGACCTGATGGTGGGCGCCGCCGACCCGTTCCAGCTGTTCCGGATCATGCACGAGGTGATCCAGGGCGGCGGGTACGGCGACCACGTCGCGTTCATGCTCGACCAGTGTCACAACATCGAGCCGAAGATCCCCGGCCAGATCCGCTCGGTGATGAACGTGCAGGAGGCCACGGCCAAGGCCCTGCTCGTCGACATCGAGGAACTGGGCCGCGCTCAGCGGAGCGGCGACGTACTCGGTGCCAACGCCGTGCTGATGGACGCCTACAACACCGACGTACGGCCGCTGCTGGCCGACCTCCGCCAGGAGATGGGGCTGGACCCGGACCCGATGGCCGCCTATGCGCGATCGGGCTACTTCGAGAAGATCCGCGACGAGCGCAAGGACGGCCAGGCGGCCGGATGGGGCGCGTGAGGGAGAGTTCGATGACGGGCAACCCGCCCGAGGTGGACCAGCTGCTCGGGCGTTCGAAAGCGCTCGGGTCCGATCCCCGCAACACCAACTACGCGGGCGGCAACACGTCCGCGAAGGGCGTGGCGGAGGACCCGGTCACCGGGAGCCCGGTGGAGCTGATGTGGGTGAAGGGGTCCGGTGGCGACCTCGGCACGCTCACCGCGCAGGGCCTGGCGGCGCTGCGGCTGGACCGGCTGCGCGCCCTGGTGGACGTGTACCCGGGCGTCGAGCGCGAGGACGAGATGGTCGCCGCGTTCGACTACTGCCTGCACGGCCTGGGCGGGGTGGTGGGGTCCGGACTGACAGGGCGCGGCGCGGCACCGTCCATCGACACCGCCATGCACGGCCTGGTGGACGCCGCGCATGTGGACCACCTGCACCCCGACTCCGGCATCGCGATCGCGACCTCGGCCGACGGTGAGGACCTGGCCAGGCGGATCTTCGGTGACCGGGTGGTGTGGGTGCCGTGGCGGCGGCCCGGTTTCCAGCTCGGCCTGGACATCGCCGCGGTCAAGGAGGACAACCCGCAGGCCGTCGGCGTGATTCTCGGCGGGCACGGCATCACCGCCTGGGGTGACACCAGCGACGAGTGCCAGGCGAACTCCCTGGAGATCATCCGCACCGCCGAGGCGTACATCGCGGAGCACGGCCGCCCCGAGCCGTTCGGCCCGGTGGTCCACGAGCCCCCGCACGAGCCCGAGCGGCGTGCACGGGCCGCCGCGCTGTTTCCGCTGGTCCGGGGACTCGCCTCGGCGGACCGGCCGCAGGTCGGCCACTACACCGACGCGCCCGAGGTCCTCGACTTCCTGTCGCGGGCCGAGCATCCCCGGCTGGCCGCGCTCGGCACCTCCTGCCCGGACCACTTCCTGCGTACCAAGGTCCGCCCGCTCGTGCTGGACCTGCCGCCGGACGCGCCCCTCGACGACGTACGGGCGCGGCTGCGCGAACTGCACGAGGCGTACCGCGAGGAGTACCGCGCCTACTACGAGCGGTACGCCGGCGACGACAGCCCGCCGATGCGCGGCGCGGACCCGGCCATCGTGCTCGTGCCCGGCGTCGGCATGTTCAGTTTCGGCAAGGACGAGCAGACCGCACGCGTGGCCGGCGAGTTCTACGTCAACGCGATCAACGTGATGCGCGGCGCCGAGGCACTGTCGTCCTACGCCCCGATTCCCGAGTCGGAGAAGTTCCGCATCGAGTACTGGGAGCTGGAGGAGGCCAAGCTGCGGCGGATGCCGAAGCCGAAGCCCCTCGCCACCCGCGTCGCGTTCGTGACCGGCGGCGGCTCCGGCATCGGCGCGGCCACCGCCCGGCGGCTGGCCGCCGAGGGCGCCTGCGTCGTCGTCGCCGACCGCGACGCCGCCGCGGCGGAGAAGGTCGCCGCCGAGATAGGCGCCGCGGCGTTCCGGCCCTCGGATGTGGCCATCGCGGTCGCCGTCGACGTCACCGACGAGGCGCAGATCACCGAGTCGCTGCGGCAGGCGGTGCTCGCGTACGGGGGAGTCGACCTCGTCGTCAACAACGCCGGCCTGTCCGTGTCCAAGCCCCTGCTGGAGACCTCGGCGGACGACTGGGACCTGCAGCACGACGTGATGGCCCGCGGCTCGTTCCTCGTCTCCCGCGAGGCCGCGCGCGTCATGACCGAGCAGGCGATGGGCGGCGACATCATCTATATCTCCTCCAAGAACGCCGTCTTCGCCGGGCCCAACAATGTCGCGTACGGGGCGGCAAAGGCCGACCAGGCCCACCAGGTGCGGCTGCTCGCCGCGGAGCTGGGCGGGCACGGCATCCGCGTCAACGGCATCAACCCCGACGGGGTCGTACGCGGGTCCGGCATCTTCGCCGGCGGCTGGGGCGCCAAGCGCGCCGCCGTGTACGGCGTGCCGGAGGACAAGCTCGGCGAGTTCTACGCCCAGCGGACCCTGCTCAAGCGCGAGGTGCTGCCCGAGCACGTCGCGAGCGCCGTCTTCGCCCTCACCGGCGGGGACCTGACCCACACCACCGGCCTGCACATTCCCGTAGACGCGGGGGTGGCAGCCGCGTTCCTCCGCTGACCGCCACGTGGCCACCGGCCGACAGCGCGCTGCCACGCGCCGCTTCCAGTCCGGCCGATGGCCACATCGGGGCCGCTCACTGCCGGCAGAACCCCGAGAAAGGGACAACGATGCGACTGGTACCGAAGTTCCGCCAGGCCCCCTCCAGCCGCCATGTGCGGCCGGTGCGCGTGGTCTCCGCCACGGGCGACGTGACCAACCCGCGAGGCCTGCTCGGCCGGGGCACCGCCACCCTCAGCCGCCAGGCGCCCGCACCCAAGCCCACGTGGCCGTCCGGCACGACGGACACGGCCTCCTCGTACCACGCGCCCCACAACGGGAACAACGGCCGGCCCACCACCTACGTGCCGGGCAACGCCATCGACGGCAAGGTCGCATGGAGCGGCACCGGCGCGCCCGCCTACCAGGCGACGGACAAGGACGGCTACGTCACCCCGCATGACATCCCCGCCGGTTCGCACACCGTCACGGTCACCGTCCTCGGCCGGTGATTCCCGACCCGCTGTGACCCTGCGACCGCCGGGGCCTGACCCACACGTCCCGGCTGCACCTTCCCGTGAATGCGGGGGTGGCAGCCGCGTTCCGCCGGTGGCCACATCGGGGCCGCTCACTTCCGGCACGTCGACCCTCACCGCACAAGACTGAGGAGAACCCCGATGACAATACGGATGTCACGAGGACTGAGCGTCGCGGCACTGACCGCTGCCGGCCTCGCCACGCTCGCCTTGCCGGCGCGGGCGGCCGACGACACCCCCTGGCACAACGCGTCGTATACGCCGCGGCCCGGCGACTGGCGGCCGTACGTGCTGGCGCCCGCGGGGCACACCGTCCGGCCGGTATCGGTACTGAAGGCGGTGGCCCGCCAGGGCCGCATCGAGGGCGATCCGCGGAACGCACTGAGGGCCGATGGCCGGACGGTACGGCTGGTCGGTGCCGCCGACCGGGCCGGATCTCCGATGCTCGTCCTCGACTTCGGCAAGGAGGTCGCCGGCCGGATCACGGTGCGCGCCACCGGCACGGGCTCGCTGCACGCCTGCTTCAGCGAGTCCCGCCGCTACCTGGCCGAGGCGCCGGACGACAACGGCGGCGAAGGAAAGATCGCGCCGGGGTGTGACACCGCCAACATCTGGAACGGTTTCCCCGGCGTGCCGTACACCCAGGACACCGACAGTCACGAGCTGACCCTCAACGCGCCCGACAAACAGATCCGCGGCGGCTTCCGCTACGCGACGCTCTTCCTCGACGGCCCCGGCCAAGTCGACGTCGACGCCGTCTCGGCCGACTTCACCGCCGCCCCGCTGCAGCGGCATCCGAACGCCTACCAGGGCCACTTCCTGTCCAGCGACAACCTCCTGAACAAGATCTGGTACGCGGGTGCGTACACCGTGCAGATCAACACCGCCATGGCGGACACCGCGAAGAGCTGGCCGTACACAACGGGCGAGCAGGACCACTCCGACACCGCCGTGCCGTACGCCGACCCGCACAAGGAGGTCATCTTCGACGGCGGCAAGCGCGACCGCATCGTCTGGCAGGGCGACCTCGGCGTGCAGGCGCCCGTCACGTACCTGACCACTCACGACGTGGACGCGGTGGACAACTCCCTGTCCTCGCTGGCGGCGCAGCAGCTCCCGGACGGCTTCATGCCCGCCGAGAGCCAGGCCGGCCAGCACAACAAGGACGAGCTGCGCACCTACGGCGAGTACGTCACGTGGTTCGTCAACAACATGTACGACCACTGGCTCTACACCGGCGATCGGGCCTACCTCGACCGATGGTGGCCCGCCCTGACTCAGGCGATGGACTGGCTGGAGTCGGTCCGGGCGCAGGACCCGCAGGGTCTGATCGCGTTCGGCGCGGTCGGCTCCTGCGGTCACTACGGGTACTCCGACTGCGGCCACGAGACCTACGTCAACGCGCTGTATGTGCGCAACCTCGCGCAGATGGCCGAGCTCGCCAGGGCACGTGGCGAGTCCGGCGCCGCCTACGCGGACCGGTCGGTGGCCGTGAAGAACGCCATCAACGCCCAGCTGTGGGACGACACCGTCGGCGCGTACCGGCTGTCGCGTGAGATCCCTGGCGCCTACCCGCAGGACGCGAACGCCACCGCCGTGCTGACCGGCGTGGCCGACGTCACGCGGGCCAAGCGCTCCCTGGCGCACCTGCGCGCCCACAACTGGTCGAGCCTCGGCTCGCTCACCGTCGGCACCGCGAACGCCTCGCTCAGTCCGTTCTACGCGCCGCTGCCCAGTGGGTTCGAGGCGGATGCCCGGCTCGTCACCGGTGACGCGTCGGGTCTCGACCTGATCCGCACATTCTGGGGGTGGCAGCTCGCCCAGGACCCGGGCTCGACCTTCTGGGAGCACGTCCAGCCCGACGGCACCCCCAACCTCAAGCAGTTCTCCAGCCTGGCGCATGGCTGGGCGGCGGCGCCAACGACGATCCTGACCACTCGCGTACTCGGTGTCCAGCCCACCGCCGCCGGCTTCACCTCCTACGCGGTCGTCCCGCACACCGGGGGCCTGAAATGGGCCGAAGGCACCGTGCCGACGCCGGAGGGGGACATCGACGCCTCCTGGCAGTTCGGCAAGGACGGTTTCCGGCTGAGCGTCACAGCGCCGCACGGCACCACGGGCCGGCTGGCCGTGCCGGTGTCGGCGTCCACGTCCCGGGTGACGCTCGACGGGCGCACTGTGTGGGCCGGCGGGAAGGCCACGGCCAAGAACGTGATCAGTGACGGCGCGTACGTGTACGCCGACGGCGTGGCGGCCGGGCGGCACATCGTGACAGCGAGTAGCCGATCGTGATCGGCGACACCGGGGGAGTGGATGAGATGACAGATACCGGGGTACGCGTCGGACTCGTCGCCGGCGGGCTCGGAGCGTACTGGCCGCAGTTCCCCGACCTGCTGCCGCAGCTTCAGCGGTCCGCCGAGCGCGTCTCGGAGCGGATGCGCGAGCTCGGCGCCGACGTCGTCGACGTGGGCTTCATCTCCGACGCCCAGGAGGGGGCCGCCGCGGCGGAGAAGCTGCGCGCGGCGGGCTGCGACATCATCGTCGGCTTCCTCACCACGTACATGACCGCGACGATGCTGGTGCCCATCGCCCAGCGCAGCGGCGCCCCGGTCCTGCTGATCAACCTGCAGCCGACCGAGACGATGGACCACGCGACCTTCGACACCGGGCAGTGGCTCGCCTACTGCGGCGCCTGCCCGCTGCCGGAGATGGCCAACGCCTTCCTGCGCTGCGGCATCCCGTTCCGCTCCGTGTCGGGGTATCTGGAGGACGAGCGGGCCTGGGCGAAGATCGGCCGCTGGGTGCGGGCGGCCGGCGTACGGGCCGCGCTGCGCCGGGGCCGGCACGGCCTGATGGGGCACCTGTACCCGGGGATGCTCGACGTCTCCACCGACCTGACGCTGGTGACGGCCAACTTCGGCGGCCACACGGAGGTCCTGGAGTTCGACGACCTGCGGGTCCGGGTGGAGAAGGTCACCGACGCCGAGACGGAGGCGAAGAAGAAGGAGGCCACCGAGATCTTCGAGCTGGACGGCTCGGTCAACGAGGAGGACTTCACGTGGGCGGCGAAGGCCGCCGTCGGGCTGGACCGCCTCGTCGAGGACTTCGGGCTGGACAGCCTCGCCTACTACCACCGCGGCCTGGACGGCGAGGTGCACGAGCGGCTCGGCGCCGGCATGATCCTCGGTGCCTCGCTGCTCACCGCGCGGGGCGTGCCCGCCGCCGGGGAGTACGAGCTGCGCACCTCACTGGCCATGCTGATCATGGACCGGCTCGGCGCGGGCGGGTCGTTCACCGAGTTCCAGGCGCTGGACTTCCAGCGCGGCCACGTGGAGATGGGCCACGACGGCCCGGCGCACCTGGCCATCAGCGACGGGAAGCCGCTGCTCCGCGGGCTCGGCGTCTACCACGGCAAACGCGGCTACGGCGTCTCCGTCGAGTTCGACGTCAGGCACGGGCCGGTCACCGCGCTCGGGATCCGGCAGGGCCGGGACGGCCGGTTCGCGTTCGTCGCCTCCGAGGGCGAGGTCGTCGACGGACCGCACCTGCGGATCGGCAACACCACCTCGCGCGTCGACTTCGGCTGTGACCCCGGGGAGTGGACCGACGCCTGGAGCGCCACCGGCATCTCCCACCACTGGGCGCTGGGCACAGGCCACCGGATCGCCGACCTGCGCGCCCTCGCCGACCTCATGGAGACAGAACTCATCGACGTCCGTCCGTAGCAGCCGGCAGTCGGGGGACTGAAACCAGAGGAGCTCGCCATGAGGCCTACCCCGCATGCTCGCGCATCGCCATG
>JAOPYL010000117.1 GCA_025964625.1 Actinoallomurus sp.
GTCCTTGAGGATGAAGATCGCCGCGGGGAGCAGGCCCCCGGTCATCACGAGGACGACGCCGACGTCCTTGTCCAGCAGGTGGAGCTCGAACATCAGCTGGAAGATCGGCACCATCGCCGCCGTACCGCTGATCACCGAGGACAGCAGCAGGAGCAGGTAGAGGATCCCGTCGCGGCCCGGGATGCGGACCCGGCTCAGCGCGTACGCGGCGAGGGCTGCGGTGGCCACCGTGATGACCATCGTCCACAGCGACAGCACCGCCGAGTTGTAGAGCGAGGGGAGCGCGTCCGGGTTGCCGGTCAGTGCCTTGAAGTTGGCGAGAGTGAGGTGCGGCCACGTCACCGAGAAGGTCGGGTCGCGGCTGAACGGCGCCGTCACCAGCCACAGCATCGGCAGCGCGAAGAACGCCGTGACGAGGGCGACGAAGACGTAGAACCCGATGCGCCGCAGCAGCCGAGCCGGACTCACGGTCGCGCCCCCCTCATGCGGGTCTCCGGCGGAGGATCCGTACGTACGCCAGCGCCAGCAGCAGGTTGATCACCAGCATGATCAGCGAGATGGCGCTGGCGTACCCGAGCCGCTCACCCGGCAGCGCGGTCAGGTAGATGTAGACCGGCAGCACCGCCGACGCGCTGTGCGGCTCACCCTTGGTGATCAGATACGGCGTGAAGTCGTTGAACGTCCACAGGCTGATGAGCAGCGTGTTCGTCAGGATGTGGCCGCGGATGCCGGGGATCACCACGTCGCGGAGCTGCTGCCAGCCGCCGGCTCCGGCCAGCCGCGCGGACTCCAGCTGGCTGGGCGGCACGCTCGACAGCGCCGCCGAGAACAGCATCATCGAGAACGCCGTCCCCCGCCACGTGTTGAACACGATCAACGAGCCCATGGGGTGGTCGAACCACCAGTCGTGCCCGGACGTGTGCAGGATCGTGTTGAGGGCTCCACCCTGGTCCTTCAGGAAGGCGATCCACAGCCACGCCACCACCACGCCGGGCAGGATCCAGGCCAGCAGCACGAGCGTCTCGACGAGCGCGCGGACCGAGGCGCGGGCCGATCGCAGCGCCCACGCCAGGACGAATCCCAGCACATTCTGGCCGATGACCGCCGAGCCGAGGACGAACAGCAGCGTACGGCCGAGGGCGTCGCGGAACTCCTTGTCTCCCAGCGCCTGCGTGTAGTTGCCGGTGCCGATCACCTTTGGATGGGCGGCCTGCAGCCCGGTGAGCCGGTAGTCGGTCAGCCCGAGGTACAGCGTCCACAGGGCCGGCAGGATCAGGAAGACCGTGATGAGCAGCAGGGCGGGGATGACGAACACCAGCCCCTGCGAGCGGCCGCCCGGCGGCCGCTCGCCGCGTCGTCGTCCGGCGGCGGCCGGCGCCAGGCCGGGTCCGTCGCCTGCTTCGGCTCGCATCCGGGTGGACCGCCTCCGGCCGCTCAACCGGTGGTGACGTTGCCCGCGCCACCGACCGCCTGTACGAGGTTCTGCTCGTATGTCTTCGCGGCCTGGTCCACGCTGCCGCCCGCCACGATGTCCCCGGTCGCCTTCTGCAACGCCGTCGACACCTGCGGGTAGGCGGCCAGCCCCGGCCGTACCGAGGTGATCGGCAGCACCTTGGTCGCGATGAAGTTCAGCAGCGGGTCACCGGAAAGGGTCTCGGCGTTGACGTCCTGGCGCGGGCTGATACCGACCGCGGCGCGCCGGACCTCGTCCTTCACCGCGTCATGGCCTCCCATGAAGGTCAGCAGGTCCCACACCAGCGACGGGTTCCTGGTGTGCGGGTTGATGACCCAGCCGCTGCCGCCGGACATGCTGACGGCGTCCTGCCCGCGGACGCCCTGCCCCGGCGCGGCCGCCGGGATCAAGGCGTACCCGACGTCCTTGTCGCGGGCCGGCATGGGGTCGATGCCACCCTGAGGGTTGACCACCGAACGCCAGAAGTAGTCGCTCTCCAGCAGGATCCCGACCTCGTTCTTGGAGAACCGCTGGAACGACTCGTCACGGCCCTGCGGATTCTGCTGCAACTTGGGGTCGCCCAGCCCGCCGCCGTACACCTTCTTGTAGAGGTCGAGCACGCTCCTGACCTGCGGTGTGTTGCCCAGCCATGTGCCGTTCTCATAGATCTCGTGGCCCGTGCCGGCGAGAAGTGGCAGCGCGCCCTGCATGGTCGTCGCCTCGGTCATCGCGGTGCCGGCGTTGAGCTGGATCGGTGTCACGCCGTGGAGCTGTTTGAGTTTCCGCCCCGCCGCGAGGATGTCGTCCCAGCTCTTCGGCTGCCAGTCCGCGGGCAGGCCCGCCCTGGCGAACAGCTGCTTGTTGTAGAAGATCACTCGGCCGTCGGTGCCGGTCGGCAGGCCGTACTTCTGGCCGTCGAAGGACATGATGCTCTGCACCGGGCCGGGGATCTGCCGGAAGCCGTCCCACTGGTCGACGCTCGCGCCGGCCACCTGGTCGAGCGGCTTGAGGTAGCCCGCCTGAGCGAACTCGCCCACCCAGATGCCGTCGATGGAGATCAGGTCCGCGCCGGTGCCGGTCTTGAGATCGAGCGCCGTCTTCTCCTTGTACGGCGCATCGTCGACGCCGGTGCCTTCAAAGCGGATCGTGACCTTCGTGCCCTTGCTCTTCTCCAGGGCGGTGAACTTCGGGATGACGTAGTCGGTGATCCACTCGGCTTCGGTGGAGTTCTTGCCGCCCTTGATGGCGTTGGCGCTGATCCGGATCGTGGTGCCACCGCCCCCGCTCGCGCCGCCCGAGCATCCGGACAGGGCGAGACCCGTCGCCACTACCAGGGCCGCCACCCGCGTGATCGTCATGCCGCGTCTCCCAGGAAGGCTGTTCACGCTTTTTGAGGAGTTGACGTCAGATCTTTACGATCATCACAAAGGCGCAGCTGTAACTCAAGTCACAATTCAGGCTCATCCTGGCGTCCGCGACCCTTCGTCCGACGCCGGCTCAGGGAGTGGCCGGCCGATCGCGACCAGGTCTCGACCAGGTCCCACCGGCCGGACACTCCCTGATCACCGTCAGGACCAGGCGAGCATCCGCATGGGGTCTTCGAGCATGGCGCCGATCTCTCGGAGTACGGCCGAGCCGAGCTCGCCGTCCACGATGCGGTGGTCGAACGACACCGCCAGCGTCGTCACCTTGCGAATCTTGATCTCGCCCTCGTGCACCCAGGGCATGTCCCTGATCTGCCCGAACGCGAGGATCGCCGACTCTCCCGGCGTCAGGATGGGAGTGCCGGCGTCCACGCCGAAGACGCCGACGTTGGTGATGGTGATCGTGCCGTCGGAGAGGTCCTGCGGGGACGCCTTGCCGGCCCGCGCCGTCGTGGCCAGGTCGGCGAGCGCCCGTGCCAGGTCCGGCAGCGAGAGATCCTGGGCGTCCCTGACCTTCGGCACGATCAGCCCGCGTTCGGTGGCCGCCGCGATGCCCAGGTTCACGTAGTGCTTGACCACGATCTCCTGGGCCTGCTCGTCCCACGAGGCGTTGACCATCGGGTTGCGCTTCACCGCGAGCAGCAGCGCCTTGGCGACGAGCAGCAGCGGCGAGACCTTGACGCCCTCGAAGTCGGGCAGGCCGCGCAGTCGCCTGGCCGCGTTCATCGTCTCGGTGACGTCGACCTGCAGCCACTCGGTCACGTGCGGGGCGGTGAACGCCGACTGCACCATCGCCGCCGCGATGTGCTTGCGCACTCCCCTGACCGGGATGCGCTCCTCCCGCACGCCTTCGGCGCGTACACGGCCGGCGGGCGCGGGCACCGGCGTGGCCGCGGCCTGCTGGATGTCCGCGCGCGTGATCGAGCCCTGCGGGCCGCTCCCGCTGACCGCGGTCAGGTCGACCCCGAGATCCTTGGCGAGCTTGCGGACCGGCGGCTTGGCCAGCACCGCGATGCGCGCACCGGCGGGAGGCACCTCTCCGGCGGCCGCCCGGGCGGCGGCGGATCGTACGTCTCCGGAACGCGGCCGGGGCACTTCGCGGGAGGAGGTGTCCTGCTCCGCGACGGAGTGGACGGCACCGGCCTTGCGCGGGCGGCGGGTCGTCGAGCCCGGCTTCACGCCGTAGCCGACGAGTACCGGTACGCGTTTGTGTCCCGGAGCCGTTGGATCGGCCTTGGGAGCGATACTGCCTTCCATCCCCGGCTCCCGCGCGCCCTCGGCGGGCGGAGAGGGCACCCGGTCCTCCTTCGCCCCGGCCGGCGAGACCGGTGTGCCGCCCCCGGGTGCGTCGCCCGGGGGCACGTCGCCACCGACGGCCACGGTGATGATCGGCACGCCGACGTCGACCGTCGTGCCCTCCTCGACGAGGAGTTCGGTGACCGTTCCCTCGAACGGGCAGGGCAGCTCGACCACGGCCTTCGCCGTCTCGATCTCCAGGATGGTCTGGTTGATCTCGACGGCGTCGCCCGGCCGTACGTGCCACTTGACGATGTCGGCCTCGGTCAGGCCTTCGCCGACGTCCGGCAACTTGAACTGCTTCAGCTCACCCATGGTCACCACGCGAAGGTCCGGTCGACGGCGTCGAGGACGCGGTCGAGGTCGGGGAGGTAGTGGTCTTCGAGGCGCGACGGCGGATACGGCGTCGAGAAGCCGCCGACCCGCAGCACCGGCGCCTCCAGATGGTAGAAGGCCTTCTCGGTGATCCGGGCGGCCAGCTCGGCGCCGTACCCGCTGAAGACCGGCGCCTCGTGCACGACCACGCAGCGGCCGGTCTTGCGCACCGATTCCAGCACCGTCGCCTCGTCGAGCGGGTTGAGGGAACGGATGTCGACGACCTCGATGGAACGGTCCTCGTCGGCCTGGGCGGCCTCCAGGCAGGTCTTCACCATCGGACCGTACGCCAGCAGGGTCGCGTCGGTGCCTTCGCGGGCGACCACGGCCTGCTCGAAGGGGGCGGCGTTCGCCAGGTCGAAGTCGACCGGCGCCTTGTCCCAGTAGCGGCGCTTCGGCTCGAAGAAGATCACCGGGTCGGGACAGGAGATGGCCTGCTGGATCATCGTGTACGCGTCGGAGGGGTTGGAGCAGGAGACCACGCGCAGGCCACCGGTGTGGGTGAAGTACGCCTCCGGGGACTCGCTGTGGTGCTCGACGGCGCCGATGCCGCCGCCGAACGGGATGCGGATGACGACCGGCAGTTCGAGCGTGCCGAGCGAGCGCATCCGCATCTTGGCGAGCTGGGAGGTGATCTGGTTGAAGGCGGGGAACACGAAGCCGTCGAACTGGATCTCACACACCGGCCGGTAGCCGCGGAGCGCGAGCCCGATGGCGGTGCCCACGATGCCCGACTCGGCCAGGGGCGTGTCGATGACCCGGTTCTCGCCGAAGTCCTTCTGCAGGCCGTCGGTGACCCGGAACACGCCGCCGAGCTTGCCGACGTCCTCGCCCATGACGACGACCTTCGGGTCGTTCTCCATGGCCTTGCGCAGGCCCTCGTTCATGGCCCGGGAAAGGGACAGGGTCTCAGTGCTCACCGTCGTACTCCCCTCCACACGCACTGCCGGACCGGTGAAGCGCTGCACGGGCGCGCCGCTTCATCGGGACACCTCCTCGAACGAACCCAGGTAGGACGTGAACTGGGCGCGCTCGGCGGCCAGCAGTGAGTGCTCGGTCGCATAGACGTTGTCCCAGATCGCGGTCGCCTCGGGGTCGGGCAATTCTAGACACCGCCTGCGCAGGTCCGAGCCGACGGCCTTGGCCTCCGCGTCGATCGCGTCGAAGAACTCCTTGTCGGCCATCTGGCTCTTGACGAGGTACGCCTTGACCCGCTCGATCGGGTCCTTCAGCTTCCACGCCTCGAGCTCGGCCTGCAGGCGGTAGCGCGTCGGGTCGTCCGTGGTGGTGTGCGCGCCCATCCGGTACGTGAACGCCTCGATCAGCGTGGGGCCCTGGCCGCTGCGCGCGTTGTCGAGGGCCTTCTTCGTCACCGCGAGGCACGCGAAGACGTCATTGCCGTCGACCCGCACGCCGGGGAACCCGAACCCCTCGGCGCGGCGGTACAGGGGAATCCGCGACTGCCTCTCGAGCGGCTCGGAGATCGCCCACTGGTTGTTCTGGCAGAAGAAGACGATCGGTGCGTTCTGCGCGGCCGACCAGACGAACGACTCGTTGACGTCGCCTTCGCTGGTGGCGCCGTCACCGAAGTAGACGATCGCGGCGTCCTCCACGCCGTCCCGCTGGATGCCCATGGCGTAGCCGGTGGCGTGCAGGGTCTGGCTGCCGATGACGATCGTGTACAGGTGGAACCTGTGCTCCTTGGGATCCCACCCGGCGTGGTTGACCCCGCGGAAGAGCCCCAGCACCTTGACCGGGTCGACGTCCCGGCACCAGGCCACGCCGTGCTCGCGGTAACTCGGGAACGCCATGTCGGTCGGCCTGAGCGCACGGCCGGAGCCGATCTGCGCGGCCTCCTGCCCAAGCAGTGAGGCCCAGACGCCGAGTTCGCCCTGGCGGGTCAGTGCCAGCGCCTCCGCGTCGAGCCGGCGGACGATCACCAGGTCGCGATAGAGACCCTTGATCTCATCGGCGGTGAGATCCACGTCGTAGTCGGGATGCTCGACACGCTCGCCCTCCGGGGTGAGCAGCTGAACGAGTTCCGGTGGGGGTTCTGCGACGGTGCCCAGGGGCGCACCGCGCGCGGCGTCGACGGTCACGTGCCACTCCTTGTGCGTTCAGGGCCGGAGCACGGGGTCACCGCACGCGGCCTGTTTGCGCGTCGCCCCTCCCGCGGATCCCGGCGGGTACGGGAGACGTATCCCGTCATCGTGACAGACGTCACGTACTAGGACGCAAGCCATGGCGCCTACGGGAAACGTACCCGGAACGTTGTGTCATGGCACTAACGCCGTACCGGGCATAGGTTCGCTAGAGGAGGTTCTCCATGACGCTCTTCCAGATCCCCGGGATGCTGGTCGACGGCGAGTGGCTGCCTACCGGCGAAAAGGGAACGGCCGAGGTCACAGCACCTTACGACGGCTCAGTCGTCGCGCGCGTGCCTGCGAGCGGCACCCGTGACGTCGAGCGAGCGGTGTCCGCGGCCCGCCAGGCGCTCGAACGCGACGATTTCCCCCGCGTGGACCGGATCCGGGTGCTCGAGCAGACGGCCGCCGCGCTGAACGACCGGCGCGAGCACTTCGCCCGCGCGATCGCGTACGAGTCGGCCAAACCCATGAAGACGGCACGTGGCGAGGCCACGCGAGCGGTCGAGACCTTCGCCTTCGCGGCGGCGGAGGCCCGTCGCCTGGCCGGCGAGGTCGTGCCGATGGACGCCACCCCGGCCGGAGCCGGCAAGGTCGGTTTCACCCTGCGGGTGCCCGTCGGCGTGGTCGCGGCGATCTCCCCGTTCAACTTCCCGTTGAACCTCGTGGCGCACAAGGTGGCGCCGGCGCTGGCCGCGGGCTGCCCCGTCGTCCTGAAGCCCGCCTCGCAGACACCGGTGTCCGCGCTGCTGCTGGCCGAGCTGCTGGACGGACTCGGCGTGCCGCGCGGATGGCTCAACGTGATCACCGGGTCCGGCTCCACGGTCGGGGACGCCCTGGTCACCCACGACGACGTCGCGTACGTGACCTTCACCGGGTCGGCCGAGGTGGGCTGGTCCCTCGCCGCGAAGGCCCCGCGTAAGAAGGTACGACTCGAACTCGGCTCGAACTCGCCTCTGATCATCGAGGCGGACGGCGACTGGGCGCGCGCGGCGGAGAAGGTCCCGGTGGCCGGCTTCTCCCACGCCGGGCAGTCGTGCATCTCCACACAGCGCGTCTACGTGCACGAGGACGTCGCGGACGACTTCACCGAGGCCCTGGTCGGGCGGGTCGAGGCACTCACGCTGGGCGACCCGATGGATGAGAAGACCGACGTCTCGTCGCTGATCTCAGAGGAGGACACCACGAGGGTCGCGGAATGGATCGACGAGGCCGTCTCCGCCGGCGCGAAGGTCCTCTGCGGCGGAGCCGTCACGGCCGACGGGGTGCTGCGGCCCACAGTGGTCGAAGGCGCGCCGGCCACCGTCCGGCTGCAGCGCGAGGAGATCTTCGGGCCTGTCGTGACCCTCACGAGGTACGAGGCGTTCGACGAGGCGCTGTCCATGGCGAACGACTCGCGGTACGGGCTGCAGGCGGGCGTCTTCACCTCCGATCTCGGCAAGGCCCTGCAGGCCGCCCGCGCACTGCGGTTCGGCGGCGTGCTGATCAACGAGGTGCCCACCGCCCGTCTCGACCAGCAGCCGTACGGCGGCGTCAGGGACTCCGGCAACACCCGCGAAGGGCCCGCCTACGCGATCCAGGAGATGACCGAGATCCGGCTGGTCTCCCTGGAGCCGTAGCCCGTCATGCGCCGCACGCATGCCGGCTCCTCGGGGACCGGCCCCTACGATCCCATCGGGAGAGCCATTGCGTCATTGCCCTCCGCTCGTGCCGTACGCTTCGGTGCCGTACGAAAACTCGCAGATCAGAGGGGGTCTGTCGTGGCGCGGTTCGTCATCGACGTCATGCTCAAGCCGGAAATTCTCGATTCGCAGGGCCAGGCCGTCGCACGTGCGCTGCCGCGGCTGGGATTCCAAGGCGTCGCCGGTGTACGCCAGGGCAAGCGGTTCGAGATCGAGTTGGATGGGCCGGCCGACGAGGCGGCCACCGAACGGGTTCGCAAGATGGCGGAGACGCTTCTGGCCAACCCCGTCATCGAAACCTTCGAACTCCGCGCGGAATAGTCGCCGAAAGTTAGTCGGCGACGCGATTACGGCAGTTTCCGCCGGGGAAGCCTTACCTTCGTTGAAAGATTTCGAGGAGACGGGGCGAGTCCCATGTCACGGGGTAAGGACGACACGAGGTGGCCGGTGGATATGAAGTTCTCACTCGACTTGCCGCGTGAGACCCTCAGCATCCCGGTGATCCGACGGGTGCTGGGTGACACGCTGAGCGGCCTGGGGGTTTCCGAAGCGTGCATCGCCGACATCCTCGTCGCTATTTCGGAGGCGTGCACCAACGTGGTTCAGCACGCGGATTCGACATCACGCTATGAAGTGACCGTCGGCATCGACGGGGGCCACTGTGTGCTGAAGGTCGTCGACCGGGGCAAGGGCTTCGAGGACCAATCCGAGAAAAGCGTCCAGGCGGACTCCGAGTCCGGGCGCGGCATCAAGATCATGAAGGCGCTCGTCGACGATGTGAGCTTCGACAGCCGTCCGGAGAGCGGCACGGTCGTCTACCTCCAGAAGCGGTTGAGCTGGCGGGAGGAGCCCCCGATACGCCTCCGTCAGCCGGAGTTGCTGAAAACCGCAGGCTAGAGCCCGGATAAGCTGGTGCACGTTCCCGTCACGTCTTGATCGGAGTGTGCACATGACAGCCCGTGTGGGCGTCATCACCTTCCCCGGGTCCCTCGACGACCGTGACGCCGCGCGAGCGGTGCGCCTGGCAGGTGCCGAGCCGGTGCCGCTGTGGCACGCGGAGGCGGAGCTGAACGACGTCGACGCGGTCGTTCTGCCGGGCGGTTTCTCCTACGGCGACTACCTCCGCGCCGGTGCGATCGCCCGCTTCGCGCCGCTGATGGACCGGCTGGTCGCGGCGGCCCACGACGGCCTGCCGGTGCTCGGCATCTGCAACGGCTTCCAGGTGCTGTGCGAGTCACACCTGTTGCCCGGCGCGCTGACCCGGAACACCAGCCTGCACTTCGTGTGCCGCGCCCAGCGGCTGCGGATCGAGAATGCCGCGACGGACTGGACCCGCGCCTACGAGGAGGGTCAGGAGATCGTGGTGCCGATCAAGAACATTGACGGCTGCTACATCGCCGACCAGGAGACCCTCGACGAGCTGGAGTCCAGTGGCCGGGTGGTGGCCCGCTACGTCGACGTGAACCCGAACGGTTCGCTGAACGACATCGCCGGCATCTGCAACGAGGCGGGCAATGTGGTGGGGCTGATGCCGCACCCCGAACACGCCGTCGAAGCACTGACCGGCCCGTCGACCGAGGGGCTCGGCTTCTTCTCTTCCATCCTCCAGCGGCTGGTCGGCGCATGACCGAGCAGATCCACGAGCCGGGCCGGGATCAGGCCGGAGGCTCGGACCGGGGCCGGGGCCCCGAGCACGCCGGGAGCGCGGAGCAGGTAGGCGGCGGTGGCCCTGAGTACGCCATAGGCACGGAGCAGGTAGGAGGCGCGGAGCAGGTGACGAGCGTGGAACACGTCGAAGGCGCGGAGCAGGCGTCGGACGCCGGGCAGGCGGAGCGGCCTGCCGGTCCGCCCACCGGCGTCGACAGCGTGGCGCGTGCCGCCGAGACGCCCGAGCGCGACCTGCCGTATGCCGAACTGGGCATGAACGACGAGGAGTTCGCCCGCGTCCGCGACATCCTGGGGCGCCGGCCGACCTCGGCCGAGCTCGCGATCTACTCGGTCATGTGGAGCGAGCACTGCTCGTACAAGAGCTCCCGCGTCCATCTGAAGAAGTTCGCCGACAAGGCCCCGCAGAGTGACGCACTGCTCGTCGGCATGGGCGAGAACGCGGGTGTCGTCGACGTCGGCAACGGCTGGGCCGTCACCTTCAAGATCGAATCTCATAACCACCCGTCGTACGTCGAGCCGTACCAGGGCGCGGCCACCGGGGTCGGCGGCATCGTCCGCGACATCCTGTCGATGGGAGCCCGGCCGGTCGCGGTGATGGACTCCCTGCGGTTCGGGCCGCCGGACGCGCCGGACACGCGGCGCGTCCTGGACGGTGTTGTGCGGGGAGTCGGCGGGTACGGCAACTGTCTCGGCCTGCCCAACGTCGGCGGAGAGGTCGTCTTCGACCCCTGCTATGCGGCGAACCCGCTGGTCAATGCGCTCTGCGTGGGGGTCCTGAAGCCCGAGGACATCAAGCGGGCGATCGCGCCCGGGCCGGGCAACAAGGTCATCCTGTTCGGTGCGCTCACCGGGCCGGACGGCATCGGCGGAGCGTCCGTGCTGGCGAGCGCGACCTTCGATGAGGAGTCTCACCGGAAGCGGCCGTCGGTCCAGGTCGGTGACCCGTTCATGGAGAAGCTGCTCACCGAGTGCTGCATGGAGATCTTCGCCGAGGACCTCGTCGTCGGCATCCAGGATCTGGGCGCGGCGGGCGTGTCGTGCGCCACCACCGAGCTGGCCGCGGCCGGCACCGGCGGGATGGACATCGATCTGGGCATGGTGCCGCTGCGCGACCAGACGCTGCGGCCCGAAGAGATCCTCATGAGCGAGTCGCAGGAACGCATGATGGCCGTGGTCGAACCGGCCAATGTCGAGCGGTTCCTGAAGCTCTGCGGCAAGTGGGACGTACCCGCGACCGTGATCGGCGAGGTCACCGACACCGGCCGGCTCCGGATGACCTGGAACGGCGAGACGATCGTCGACATCCCGCCGGGCACCGCCGCCGACGAGGGGCCGGTCTACGAGCGGCCGTACGAGCCGCCGGCCGACCTCGGGCAGCTCCAGGCGGACGGCCCGGGCCGGCTGCCGCGGCCGTCCACGTCCGAGGAACTGCGCAACACGGTCATGTGGCTCGCCGGCGCGCCCAACCTCGCCGACAAGTCGTTCGTGACCTCGCAGTACGACAAGTACGTGCTCGGCAACACCGTGCTGGCGATGCCCGAGGACGCCGGGGTGATCCGGATCGGCGAGGGACCGCAGGGCATCGCGCTGGCCACCGACGGGAACGGTCGGTACACCCGCCTCGACCCCTATGCCGGGGCGCAGCTCGCGCTGTCGGAGGCGTACCGCAACGTCGCCGCGACCGGGGCCAGGCCTCTCGCGGTCACCAACTGCCTGAACTTCGGCTCGCCGGAGGATCCGGGCGTGATGTGGCAGTTCGCGCAGGCCGTCGAGGGCTTGGCGGCGGCCTGCCGGGCGCTGGGCGTCCCGGTGACCGGCGGCAACGTCAGCTTCTACAACCAGACCGGCACCACGCCGATCAACCCCACGCCGGTCATCGGCGTCCTCGGCGTGCACGACGACGTGAACCGCCGGGTGGGCATGTCGTTCAACGTCGAGGGCATGTCGATCCTGCTTCTCGGCGAGACGCGGGCGGAGTTCGGCGGGTCCGAGTGGGCGAACGTCGTGTTCGGGCATCTCGGCGGCCTGCCGCCGCGCGTCGATCTCGCGGCCGAGGCGGCGCTCGGGTCGGTACTCGTGGCCGGCGCGCACGAGGGCGTCATGGAGGCCGCGCACGACCTGTCCGACGGCGGCCTGTCGCAGGCGCTCCTGGAGTCGTGCCTGCGCGGCGGCCTCGGCTGCACGGTCAGCCTGCCGGACGACCCCTTCGTCGAGCTGTTCAGCGAGTCGGTCGCCCGCGCCGTCGTGGCGGTACGCCCGGAGAACGAGGCACGGGTGGTGGCGCTGAGCGAGGCCGCCGGCGTGCCGGTGCGCCGCATCGGCACGGTCGGCGGCGACGCCTTCGAGGTCGAGGGCCAGTTCTCGATCCCGCTGGGCGAGCTGCGCGAGGTGCACCAGGGCGCCCTGCCCGCCCTGTTCGGCTGAACGAGAGTCGCGTCCACGAGCGGAGAGCCCGCCACTTCACCGTGGTGAGTGGCGGGCTCCGCCTGTACGTCAGAGAGAGCTCTTGTCGATGAGCCGGTTGTACGTCCCCGGCTTGTTCCCCTTGATCGCTCCGTTGGTGGCGTGGGCGGTCATCCACTGCTGGATCGTGCCGAACGACCGCTGCCCGTAGGCCGACTTGTAGAGCGCGGCGACGCCGGCCACGAACGGCGACGCCATCGAGGTTCCGCTCATGTACGCGGTGCCGCCCGGGTACGTCGACTTGACGTTGACGCCGGGTGCGTAGATGTCCACGCACGTGCCGTAGTCGCTGAACGAGGCGCGGGTGTCGTTCGACGCGCTGGCCGCGGTGGCCTCGACGCTCGCCGCGCTGGCCGGCGACCCGGAGCAGGCGTTCCCGTTGTCGTTGCCCGCCGCCACCGCGACGAAGACCCCGGACTTGGACAGCTTGGTGATCGCGTTGTTCAGGGCGGTCGATTTCGGGCCGCCCAGCGACAGGTTCGCCACCGATCGGGTGGCGTGGTGCTTGATCACCCAGTCGATGCCCGCGATCACGGCCGAGTACGTTCCGCTGCCGTCGCAGTCCAGCACCTGCACGCCGTGCAGGCGCACGCTCTTGGCGACGCCGTAGGACCTCGAGCCGATGATGCCGGCGACGTGCGTGCCGTGGCCGTTACAGTCCGTTTTGCCGTACACGGTGTTCGCGCGGCCGTCGAACTGGCTGAGGGACGTGTCGATGCCGGTGTCGATGACATAGGCGTCGACGCCGGCGCCGGTGTGCTTGTAGGTGTAGGAGTGCGACAGCGGCAGCACACGTTGGTCGATCCGGTCCAGGCCCCAGGTGGGGTTCTGCTGGGTCGTGTCGATCGTGGCGATCTGGTCCTGCTCGATGCCGGCCACGTTGGGGTCACTCTGCATCTTCTTGAGCTGCGCCGGCGTCAGCCGGGCGGCGAACCCGTCGTCGAAGCGGTGGATCGTCGGGAAACCGATCATCCGGGACAGCCGGTCGCGGTGTTTCACCGTCACGATGTACTGGCCGGCGATGCCGTTGCTCGATGCGGACATGACCGCGACGCGCGGTACGGGCGTTGTGATGGCGGCATAGGCGGGGACCGAGGCGCCCGTGCACGCGACGGCGGCGGAGGCGATCAGGATTCTTCTGGCTGGAACCCTCACAGGGTGGACTCCTCAGGGGGTCGAGGGGAGAGACCGCTCACAGGGGAGGGGCACCGGTTGCGGAAAATCCCCGGGAAAACCTGTCACCGAGCAGCTTGGCGGGCAACTGTGACATGTGAGACTAGCGGGAACGGCTCAGGAACTATCCGATTTGCGAGCGAAACCCGGGTCCCGTGCAGCGGGTACCGTCAATGCCGCCATGGCCCGACCAACATCTGAGCGGCTGCGCGCCGCACTCGATGCCCAGCTCACCGAGCTGGGGCAGGCTCCCGATGCCGTACCGGCCACGAGGCTCGCCGACGCCCTGGTCGACGCCGTGCTCTCCGCGTACGACGCCGGTCGCGAGCCGGTCCGCGCCGCGGTGAAGCTGGCGGTGAAGATCCTGCTCGACCGGCTCGCCGCCGAGGCGCCGGGCCGCTCGGTGGAGATGCGGGTGCCGCCGTACGCCGCCGTGCAGTGTGTCGAAGGGCCGCGACACACCCGTGGCACGCCCCCGAACGTCATCGAGACCGACGCGGAGACCTGGATCATGCTGGCGACGGGCCGTCTCGCCTGGGACGACGCCCGGGACCGCCTCGCGGCGAGCGGCGCGCGAGCCGATCTCTCCGACCGGCTCCCGGTCAGGCCGTACGGCGGCGCAGGCGGTGAATGAGGGAGAAAAGGGCTTTCCGCACTGAACGGCTAGCGCATCGGCTTCGAGGTGGCCTTGAAGAAGGGCACCCGGTGCTGCAGGCAGTGGTCCCGGTCGGCCTTGGTCGGATAATGGATCTGGTCGGTGCACGGCGAGACCCGGTTGAAGAACCAGATGCCCGCGCCGATCGCGATCACCAGGGTCACCGCCGACAATGTGATTCCCGTCACCGCCATGCCGCGGCCGTTGTTCTGTACGGCGGCGATGACGCCGACGACGAGGCCGGCGATGGCGACGACGGCCCCGAAACCGCACAGCAGCAACGTGATGATCGCCGCTATGCCGAGGGCGAGCGCGGCGACGCCGAGCCCTCTGCGCTGCGGTGGCGGGTATGCCGCCGGTTGATACGCCATGACAGCTCCTTCCGGTTTTCCATGGTGGGGGATCGGAGCCGCACGGGCGCTACGGCGCGCCGAACCTCCCGTCTGGAGGAGCCCAGGTCACCGCCTACACTGGGCCTGTGTCGCATGGAGACGGACGGCTCAGTCACGATCTCGACCCCCTCGATCACAGCCCCCAGGACGCCTGTGGCGTCTTCGGCGTCTGGGCGCCGGGCGAGGAGGTGAGCAAGCTCACCTACTTCGGGTTGTACGCCCTGCAGCACCGCGGCCAGGAGTCCGCCGGCATCGCGGTCAGCGACGGGGCGCGCATCGTCGTGTTCAAGGACATGGGCCTGGTCGCCCAGGTCTTCGAGGAGCCGGTGCTCAACACGCTGCGTGGCCATATCGCCGTCGGCCACTGCCGTTACTCCACTACCGGTTCCAGCGTCTGGGAGAACGCCCAGCCGACGTTCCGGTCCACCGACAGCGGCGCTCTCGCGCTGGGGCACAACGGCAACCTGATCAACACTCCGGAGCTCGCCGCCCGCCTGCCCCAGGGACAGCTCACCGCGACCACCGACACTGAGGTGCTCACCGCGCTGCTGGCCGGTGGCCCGGGCGGTGTGGAGCAGGCGGCGCTCGAGATCCTGCCGCTCGTCCGCGGCGCGTACTCCCTGGTCTTCATGAACGAACGCACCCTGTACGCCGCTCGCGACCCGCAGGGCATCCGCCCGCTGGTGCTCGGACGGCTCGAGAACGGATGGGTGGTCGCCTCCGAGACCGCCGCCCTCGACATCGTCGGCGCCACGTTCGTCCGGGAGGTCGAGCCCGGCGAGCTGATCACCATCGACGAGGCGGGCGTGCGGTCGAGCCGCTTCGCCCCGGCAAAGCCGAAGGGCTGCCTGTTCGAGTACGTCTACGTCGCGCGCCCCGACACCTCGATCGCCGGCCGCAGCGTCCAGGCCACCCGCGTCGACGTCGGCCGCCGGCTCGCCCGCGAGCACCCCGTCGAGGCCGACATGGTCATCCCGACGCCGGAGTCCGGCACGCCGGCCGCGATCGGCTACGCGGAGGAGTCGGGTATCCCGTACGGCCAGGGCTTCGTCAAGAACTCCTATGTGGGCCGCACGTTCATCCAGCCCTCGCAGACCATCCGCCAGCTCGGCATCCGGCTGAAGCTCAACCCGCTGCGCGAGGCGATCGAGGGGAAGCGCCTGGTCGTCGTCGACGACTCGATCGTGCGCGGCAACACCCAGCGGGCCATCGTCAAAATGCTCCGCGAGGCGGGAGCCAAGGAAGTGCACGTCCGCATCTCCAGCCCGCCGGTCTCCTGGCCCTGCTTCTACGGCATCGACTTCGCCACCCGCGCCGAGCTCATCGCCGGCAACCTGTCCGTGGAGGAGATCCGGGCGTCTCTGGGGGCCGACTCGCTCGGTTACATCTCCCTCGACGAGCTGATCGCCGCCACCCGGGTGGACCGTGACAAGCTGTGCCGCGCCTGCTTCGACGGTATCTACCCCATCGATGTCGCCGAGAACGCCCGCGGCAAGCACCTGCTGGAAGAGGCCCGCAAGTGAGCGAGCCTGCGAGCGAACAATTCAATACAGCAGCTTCGCGAACGCGTCCGACGAGCGCCGGCGAGGAGGCACAGTGAGCCATCCGGGGGGCTCCACGGGGACTACGTCGTACGAGGCCGCCGGCGTGGACATCGCCGCCGGCGAGCGCGCGGTCCAGCTGATGAAGTCGCACGTGGCGCGCTCCCACCGGCCCGAGGTGGTGCACGACGCCAGCGGCTTCGCCGGGCTGTTCGACGTCTCCGCCTTCGCGCGGTTCGAGCGGCCGCTGCTGGCCACCTCGACGGACGGCGTCGGCACGAAGGTCGACCTCGCCCGGCGGCTGGGCGTCTACGACACGATCGGGCACGACCTGGTCGGCATGGTGATCGATGATCTGGTCGTCTGCGGTGCCGAGCCGCTGTTCATGACCGACTACATCGCCTGCGGGCAGGTCGTGCCGGAGCGGATCGCCGCCCTCGTCGGCGGCATCGCGGACGGCTGCGCGCTGGCCGGCTGCGCGCTGATCGGCGGCGAGACCGCCGAGCACCCGGGGCTGCTGGAAGCCGACGAGTTCGATCTCGCGGGCGCCGGCACCGGTGTGGTCGAGGCGTCCCGCGTGCTCGGGCCCGAGCGCGTCTCGCCCGGCGACGTCGTGCTGGGCCTCGCCTCGTCGGGCATCCACTCCAACGGCTACTCCCTCGTCCGCCACGTCCTGCGCGAGACGGGGCTGTCGCTGGACGCGGCCCTGCCGGAACTGGACCGGCCGCTGGGCGAGGAACTGCTCACCCCGACCCGGATCTACGCGAAGGACTGCCTGGCGCTCACCGCGGCCTGCGAGGTGCGCGCGTACGCGCACATCACCGGCGGCGGTCTCGCGGCCAACCTGGCCCGCTCGCTGCCGTCCGCCTGTGACGCGGTCCTCCAGCGTTCGTCGTGGACGCCGCCGGCGATCTTCTCGGTACTGGAGTCGTACGGCGCTGTGCCCCAGGCGGAGATGGACAAGACCTTCAACCAGGGCGTCGGCATGGCGGCCGTCGTCGCCGCCGCCGACGCCGACGCCGCGCTGCGCCTGCTCACCGAGCGCGGTGTGCCGGCGTGGACGCTCGGTGAGATCGTCCCTGGTTCGGGTGAGGCGCGAGTCGTCTGACCGGAGCCTGGCGTCACGAAGCCGCACCGGCCCGGTGGCGTTACGGGGTCACCACGACATCCGAGACCTTCACCGACGTGTCGTCGCGGCCGCCGTGCTGGGCGGCCCAGGCGAGCAGCGCCGTACGGCAGGCGTGGTCCAGATGGCGCAGCCTGGACAGATCGAGCTCGACCGGCCGCCCGTGCGGTATCGCCTCCAGGGTGTCCAGGACCCTGGGGAGGCGCAGGAATGTCGCGTTTCCGGTGAGCATGATCTTGATCGGCCCCTTGCCGTCGCCCTCCTGGACGTCCAGGTGAATGTCGGAGACGTCCCACGCGGTCTTCGCGACCGCCAGCAGCATCCCGATCAGGACGCCCTCGAACAGGTTGGTGACCACGATTCCGAGGGCGGTCCCGGTGAGCACGACCGCCTCACCCCGTTCCGTACGCCACAACCGGCCCACGTCCCGCAGCGACAGTAGCTTCCAGCCGGCGTGTACGAGGACGGCGGCCAGAGCGGTGACGGGGATGACGGTGAGCGCCGCCGGGGCCAGCACGGTGAAGGCCAGGAGCCACCAGCCGTGCAGGATCCGGGAGGCCTTGGTGCGGGCGCCGGCCTGTACGTTGGCCGCGCTGCGGACGATGACGGCGGTCATGGGCAGCGCTCCCAGCAGGCCGCAGACCGTGTTGCCGGCACCCTGGGCGATGAGCTCCCGGTCGTAGTGGGTCCGCGGACCGTCGTGCATACGGTCGACGGCCGCGGCGCTGAACAGGCTCTCGGCCGAGGCGATGAGCGCGAACGCCACCACGGTGCCGAGCACGCCGGCCTCTGTCAGCCGGCCGAGATCGGAGAGCGCCGGCGGCTGTAGTGCGTCCAGCAGCCCCCGAACCTCGATGCGCTGGACCGGGAGGTCGAACAGCACGGTCACGCCGGTCGCGAGCGCCACCGCGACGAGCGCGGCCGGGATCACGCGCAGGCGGCGCGGTGTGAAGCGCCAGCAGACCAGTACCGCGATCGTGCCGGCCCCGATACCGCCGGCCGCGAGCGCCGAGGGGTCGCCCGCCGAGTCGGACACGAGCCCGGGCAGTGCGGCGAGGTTGGCCAGGGCGGCACCGGGCGAGCGGCCGTCGAAGAGCGTGTGGACCTGACCGGCCAGCAGCACGAGGCCGATGCCGGCGAGCATGCCCTCCACGACCGAGATCGAGATCGCGCGGAACCACCGGCCCAGTCTGAGGGCGCCCATCGCCAGCTGCGCGAGTCCGGCGGCCACGACGACGACTCCGAGGATCCGCAGGCCGTGCGTGTGCACCGCCTCGTACACGAGCACGGTGAGCCCTGCGGCCGGGCCGCTGACCGGAAGGCTGCTGCCGGGCATGGCGCCGGCGACGAGACCGCCGACGATGCCGGTGACCAGGCCCAGCTCAGGGGGCACCCCGGAGGCCACGGCCACCCCGATGCACAGCGGCAGGGCAACGAGAAAGACGACGACCGAGGCGAGGAAGTCACGCCGCACGGTCTCACGTATCGTTAAGAGTTCCATTTTTCACCTGTTCGCGGATGCGGTTACAGCGGCGGGTCATGGCGGCGGGGTCGACGCGGCACGTCACAGCCGCGCGGTCAGGCGGCAGTGCCGGCGCGGCAGGGCCAGGCGGCAGGTCGCAGCGACGGGTCGCTCCGGCAGGGCGCGGCCACGGGTCAGAGCGGCAGGAACGTCCCGGCTCGCGGCCGGTGGACGCTGACCACTCCGGTGTCGATCGCGTAGAACCACGCGTGCAGCCGCAGCCGCCCGTGGTCCAGCCGCCGCGCGATGCTGGGGTGGCCGCGGAGCCGCTCGATCTGGGCCAGGACATGCTGTTGGACCGCCGAGGTGATCGCTTCGCCGTCGGCGCTCCGCGCGGCGTTCCGTGCGTCGTCATGGGGCTCGGTGTCCGCCAGCCAGCGCCGGACCGCGGGCACCCCGGTCAGGTCGTCGGCCCGGACGAGCGCCCCGACGGCCCCGCAGTGCGAGTGGCCGCAGACGATGACGTTCTGCACCTCGAGCACCTCCACGGCGTACTCGATGGTGGCGACCTCACCGGAGACCCGTTCGGAGTGATAGACGGGAACGATGTTTCCGGCGGTGCGCAGCTCGAAGAGTTCGCCCGGGCGCGCCCCGGTGATCAGAGCCGGCATGACGCGTGCATCGGAACATGTGATGAAAAGCGCCTCCGGGCGTTGTCTCGCCGCGAGACGGCCGAGGTCCGTACGCCGGTCGGCCGCCCGCTTGGGGAATCCGCGGGCATTGTCGATCAACGACTGCATGGCAGAGCCTTTCTGTGGGTCCGTAGGGCTGACGAAGCGCTGCGAAGTGCGGCGCCGATCGGGCCGCCACAGGCGGGTGTCAGCCGGACGGCGGCGATGCGCCATCCTGGGGCAAAAGGGACGGCGGTCGGCGGCCGGGCCCCCTACGGCAGGCTCAGCAGCGGAAGATCTGAAGTGTCGCCGGCGAGCACGCGTTGAGATGTCGCCCTCGCGGGGCGTCTGTGGCGGCGGCCGGCGACTCCCGGTCGGCCGGGACCACGGTGACTCTGGCCCACGCGGACACGTGCGTCTGCGACGACGGAGGAAGCGCGGGCAGCCAGCGGCGACCCGGCGTACCGGGATCGGCGATTCCGTGCTGCGGATGGGCGTCGTCGCGCACCCGTTGGTCTCGCGTCTCGGTGGACTCCGCTGAGGTGATCTTGCTCTGGGCCAGAGGCGGCGTGGTGTCGAGGACGTCAGGGCCCCCGATGAAGACGAGGGTGATCAGCAGCACTGCCGCGATCCAGCCTCGGTGTTCCCCCACTTCGCGCGCCCCCCTGACTCGCGGCCTTACAGAGTTCGACCCGAAGAAATCCTAACCCGCGTCGATCGGCCAATGGGAGAGGGGCAAACGGTGATAACTCCACCAACGCGGTAGTCGTTCGAGCCAACAGGGCGTCCATGCGTACACCTGCGGCCCTCACCACGATCGCAGGTGGGGCGACATGCGGAGGACACGCCGTGGAATGGGGAGATGTGTGATCTGCGTCGCTCGACCCACGCCTCACATACGCAAAGCGCCCCTGCCGTGATGGCAGGAACGCTTTGCGATCATGCGTCCAGCATGGCCCCTGAGACCTCGGCCGATCGGGCGACCGGGGCGGTCTCAGACACGGAGACGGCGATTACTTGGTCGTGCTCTTGCCGTCGCTCTCGTCGTGGTCCTCGGGGTAGTCCGCATAGCGGTCTGCGAGGTCCTCGTACGACGAGTCGTCGTCGTAGGGGTCATGGTCATCCTGCGAGTTCTGGTTGACGCCCAGCTCGCCGCGCAGACGGTCAAGGTCGGTCCCGCCGCTGTTGTACTTCAGCCGGCGAGCAACCTTCACCTGCTTGGCCTTGGCTCGGCCGCGCCCCATTGGCTCGACCCCCTCGATGGTCGGGGACCCGTCGTTGGCCCCACTTACGCTCGCTTACGCACCCACAGCCGGGCGCGGCATGACCCCACGCACCAGCTACGGCTACAACCGTACCCGTTTTGCGCCCGGCTCGGTACGTCGTCTACGCGGTGGCGGCTGTTGCCGAGCTTAGCCGACCAAGCGGGAGAGTGGTGCGGGGATCTTCGTCATGCTGGAGATCCCCGCCTCAGAAGGGTCAGGAGTTGATCAGGATTCCGCGCAGGCGACCGATTTCGGACATCCGGCGTTCGGCGAGCCGGTCCGCCGCAACCGCCGGGGGCACGCCCTCGTCCGAGGCGATCGAGAAGATGCGGCGCGTCGTGTCGAAGATCCCGCTCGCCTTCTGCCTGGCGCGGTCGAAGTCGAACCCCTCGATCTCGTCGGCCACCTGGATGACGCCACCGGAGTTCACCACGTAGTCGGGCGTGTAGAGGATGCCGCGGTCGGCGAGTTGCTTCTCGATGCCGGTGTGGGCGAGCTGGTTGTTGGCGCCGCCGCACACGATCTTCGCCCGCAGCACATCGACCGTGGCGTCGTCGAGGGCGCCGCCGAGCGCGCACGGGGAGTACACGTCGACGTCGGCGCCGACGAGGACGGCGTGTCCCTCGACCACCTCCACCTCCGGATACTCGGCTCGCACCCGGTCGATGGCGGCGGCGTGCACGTCGGTCACCACGACATCGGCGCCGTCCGCCCGAAGATGCTCGACCAGCCGCCGGCCGACCTTGCCGACGCCCTCGACGCCCACGCGCCGGCCGCGCAGGGTGGGGTCGCCCCACCTGTGCTCCGCCGCGGCGCGCATGCCCTGGAACACGCCGAACGCGGTCAGGATCGAGGAGTCGCCGGCGCCGCCGTGCGCGAGCGTCCGGCCGGTCACGTAGTCGCACTCACGCGCGATGACGTCCATGTCCTCGGAGAACGTGCCCACGTCGCAGGCGGTGAAGTAGCGGCCGTGCAGTGACTGCACGAACCGCCCGTACGCCCGCAGCAGCGCCTCGGACTTGCCGGTGGTGGGATCGCCGATGATGACCGCTTTGCCGCCGCCGAGGTCCAGGTCGGCGAGAGCGTTCTTGTACGCCATGCCCTTGGACAGATTGAGCGCGTCGGTGAGGGCCTCGTCCTCGGAGCCGTAGGGGTAGAAGCGGGTGCCGCCGAGCGCTGGACCCAGCGCGGTCGAGTAGATGGCGATGATCGCCTTCAGGCCACTGGCCTCGTCATGGCAGAAGACGACCTGTTCGTGGGGGGTGCCGAAGATCTTCGTCACTGTTGTGGCTCCTCTCTGAGCGCACATGCGCCCGGTGCCGCGATGGCGGCGCGAGCTCTGTACCCGGTACCCGATAGCCGGGCGACATGTCCGTGGATCGCACGACATGCGACCAGCTCCGGGGCATGAATCCGACAGGATCAGGGTAGGCGCACCGGAGCACGCGCGCAGTGATCGGCCCGAGGACGGCGGAACAGGTCTCAGGAGAATCTCGACGGCCATGACGGCGAGCGTTCCGCGGTGAGATCGTGTCACGATGCGGTCGTGCTGCCTTACGCCGCGTACCTTCGGGTATACGAATCGCTGACCGCGTTTGCCGAGCCGGAAAGGTCCAGGTGGGCGGCCTATGCCGGGTCTGACCAACGGCCGCGGCGGGCCGGGGCGCTGGATGTCGAGCACGCGCGCGCGCTTCGGCGCCTGATCGCGGTTCCGCCGATCGTCGCGCCGATCCGGGAGAGCCGCCACGCGTACGTGCGGCGGGCGGACGACATCACCTACATCTGCCCCTGGGAGACGCGGCTGCGTTCGTGGCTGGCGTTCGACCGGTTCAAGGCCGGGACGCCGGAACGGCTCGCCGACAAGTTCGTGCCGCAGCGCGTGGCCGACCAGGCCGACGCGGAGTTCGAGCGGTGGAAGCAGGGGTCCGGCACGCTGAGCCCGCACATTCTGTCGAGCACCTGGCAGGTCCCCCTAGGGTGGTTTGTCCCGTTCGTCGCGAAAGAGCGGTGGCTGGTGCTCGGCAGCCAGAACGAGAGTGGCTCTGGTGGCCCGACGACGGCCACTCCCACGCGTACGCTGATATACGTCACGCCGATGGCCCAGGCGCGCCGCCGCGTGGCTCGCGCGCTCAACGGCGTACGACGCCACGTCGGTGAGGGGCTTGAGCTGAGCGAGGTCGAGTCGGTGGGGCGCTGGCTGGAGGAGTTCCACCCTCACTCGCTGGTCGAGCTCGACTACGGCGGGCTGGTGCACATCCTCGACGACGCGGCGCTGCGGGCCGACGAGTCGGTCGCCGAGGTGGCCGCCGCCGTCACCGGGATGGAGACCGGACAGGCCGAGCTCGCGGTGGCGATGTACAAGCGGGTGGTGGCCCGCTGGCGCGTCGTACAGGCCCTCGAATCCGCGAACTGAACAAAATTAGCTGAATCAGCGCGCGATGCGACTATACGTGTCGCTAGAATCACGCAGCGTGACTCAGTCACCAAAAATCGCAGAGTTGCCATCAGGGACTTGCCTGTTGCGCTGAGTGGTGGCATGGTTACGTCTTGTGATGTCAAAGTGGTTCATCCAGACCATAAGAGACATCAGTGGCACGCGCGAGGATCAAACGCTGGATCGCTGTCATCGGTCCACGGAGGAGAGGCCGCACAAATGTCAGCTCGTACGCCAGAGGCCGAGCCCCTGCTGACGCCGGCAGAGGTGGCGACGATGTTCCGCGTCGACCCCAAGACCGTCACCCGCTGGGCGAAGGCTGGGAAGTTGACGTCAATCCGGACGCTGGGGGGGCATCGGCGCTACCGCGAGGCCGAGGTCCGCGCTCTGCTGGGGGGGATCCCGCAGCAGCGTTCGGAGTAACTCCGAAGCACCCCGATCCCGGATCGGCGAGCCTCACGGATCGCCGATGGTCGCTACTGGGGGGCACGCACCGGTCGGCCGCGGTAAGCCGCAGCCGGTCGTTGCGTAAGCCGCGACGTGGCGGGTTCCCCGCCGCCCGCGGACGGTCGGGGGGTTTACAACGAAGTTCCATCGGCCCCGTGAACTCTCGGGGTCGTGCTGGGGGGTTCCAGGACTCCACACGGGCCGTACTCCGGCCCGGAGGGCCTCCGCTCTCGCAAGGAGCGTGGGCGTCTCCGGGCCGGAGGCGGACCCATGTCCACGTGACAGATGCCCGTCCGAGACCGGGCAGGGCAGGGCACACTTGTGCTGCCTGAACACACGCCGGGGGGCGTGCGCGACACGCCGGGGGGCGTGCGCGACACGCCCGGGGACGCAAGAGATTTTCCGGGCTGACATCCCGGTGACGTCAGGACGCGCCGGTCGCTCTAAGCCGGCTCTTCGCCGCCGAGGCGGTCGATCAGCGAGGCCACCTCGGGGTCGTGCTGGGCGGCGACCTTCAAGAGCACGACGTGATGGTCCACGAGGAGGCGTTCCAGCTCCTCACGGGACAGGTCGCGGTGTTCGAGCCAGTCGAGACCGGCCGTCTCCACCGACGCCATCCACGACCGCAGCGTTATGCGCAGGACCGGCCCCGGCTGCTCCACGCCGATCGACGCGATGATGCGGGCCATCACGAGGCGGCGGATTCCGTCGAGAACCTTGCCGACCTCGCCGGAGCGGTACGCGGGACCGCCCCGCAGTAGGGCGACGAACCCGGCCGCGTGGTCTTCGACGAAGTCGAAATAGCGGTGCAGCGAGACGGCCAGCCGCTCCAGCGGCCTGCCCGTGGCTGGTGGTTCCAGCAGGTCACTGAGTTGCTTGGCGGCGCTGTGCAGCGCGGCCAGGTACAGCTCCTGCTTGCCGCCGAAGTAGTGATAGACGAGTGCACGGGAGGCCCCGGCCGCGTCGGCCACGTCGTCGATCGAGATGTCCTCGGGCGGCCGGTCGCTGAACAGCTCGAGAGCGGCGGAGATCAGTTCCTCCCGGCGCTCGTCGACGCTGAGCCGGCGCCTGCCCGGCCGGCCGCCGGAAGAGCGCGGGGTGGCTTCCGCCGGCTCTTTACCGCCCGCTGCGTGATCACCCACGCTGGAAGCGTATCCGAGCCCGCGTCCAATAGAGGACCGTCAATCCCAGGTCGGGGCAGGGGTAGCGGCTAGCGGCCGGGTCCGAAAACCACGTCAGGGCTGCCCGTTACGCACTGTTACAACCAGCAAGGCCGATGTGGGGGCATCATGGCATCTCCTCCCTTGCGGCGGTCCGCCTGCTTCTGTCCGTGAATCAGGTGATCGCCGAGACCAGGAGACCCCATGCCAGCAGAGGAACGACGCCAGGAGATGGTTGTGGCGGCCAAGCCGACCATTCGCAACGTGGCCGAGCGGGCAGGCGTGTCGAAGTCGCTGGTCTCCCTCGTCATGCGCGGATCGCCGCACGTCAGCGAGCAGCGTAGGCAGGCCGTCCTCAAGGCGGCCCGGGAGCTGGGATACCGCCCCAACGCGGTTGCGCGCAGCCTGGTCGAAGGGCGCACCCGCCTGATCGGTGCGCTGGTCGCCGACCTGCACAACCCGTTCTTCGCCGAGTTCCTCGACGGGCTCCAGGAGAGCCTGCACGGCGAGGGGCTGCGCATGCTGGTCGGCAGCGGCCGCTGGGACCCGCACTTCGAGGCGGAGGCGGTCGAGGCGTTCCTGGAGATGCGCGTGGACGGGCTGGTGCTGCTCAGCGTCGTGCCCGACTCGCTGAAGGAGGCCTCGAAGAACGTCCCCGTCGTCGTCGTGGGCGAGCGCGACATCGAGGGCGTCGACATCGTGGTCGACGACGACGAGCTGGGAGCCCGGCTCGCCGTCGACCATCTCGTCGGGCTCGGGCATCGCCGGATCGCTCATATCGAGGGTTCGCCGTCGACGACCGCGCGTTATCGGCGGTCGGGTTACGAGGCGGCGATGCGGCGTCATGACCTGGACGACCGCATCGTCGTCGAGCCTGGTGACTTCACCGAGGAAGGGGGCTACCACGCCGCGCGGAAGCTGCTGGGCTGCGACTCGCGCCCCACGGCGATCTTCGCTCCGAACGACCTGGTGGCCACCGGCGTCCTGTCCGCCGCCGACGAGCTCGGCCTGCGGGTGCCCGCCGACGTCTCGGTCGTCGGATACGACAACACGCACCTGGCCGCGATCCGGCACATCGCCCTCACGAGCGTGGACCAGCCGCGTCGCGACATGGGCCGCGTCGCCGCGGCGCGCCTGTGCGCCCGCATCGACGACCCGCTCCGCGAGCCGCTCCAGACGCTCGTCGTGCCGCATCTGGTGATCAGGGCGACCACCGGCGCCGCGCCCGGATGATCTACCTACGGCATCGCTGATCTACGTACGGGAGCGGGGATCCGGCTCCAGGTCTTGTGACGGTAAGGGCCTTCCCAAGCCTCGCCGAACCCGGATGCCGCCGGCCGCCACGCCGGTCTTAATGGTTGCGTGTACCAGCCGCTCGGCGGGCTGGGAACGGGCGACATCACCGGCCGTACCGGGGGGGATGGCCGGTGTCGCCGTGGGGGGACCGCCGGGCGGCAGACAAAGTGGATCATGTGGACCCAGGGGGCTGATCATGCGTGATCCGGAATTGGTGTCGTGCGCGCAGCGTGCGGCGAGTGAGCTTGAACGCGCCTGGTCGCAGTGGCGGCACGCGCGGGGGCTGATCGAAGAGGCGTCGGAGTCCGTCGCCAGCTATGTGGCCCACTCGATCGATCATCCGTGGGGCCGCCCACGGGTGGTGCTGGGCCTCGACGCGGATGAGGCGCGTGCGCTCGCCGCGCTGCTCGGCAAGGAGCACGCCTTCCTCTAGGCCGGAGCCTCGGGGCGCACCCTGCGCACTCTACGGCGCCGGGGACTCCGCGAGCGGCCGCGCGGCCGCTCCGACTCAGGGCGTGACCGTCGTCGCCTACTCAGCGCGGAGAGGGCGACGGCGGTCACCTTGCTCACCGGTCGCCTCGGCCGTCACGGCGGTTCGTCATCCAGATGACGACGGACCTTTTGCCTTCATACGGCCAAAGCTCTACCCCGCGTTTGGCAGACTGGGAGGCGATGCGCCTTCTCATGACTCACTCCGGACGACGAGCGTTCGGCGCCTTGGCCGCCGCCGCGGTGGCAGGCCTGCTCGGCGGGTGCGGCTCGGGCGGTTCCTCGTCCGCCTCCGCGGCTCCGCCGTCGCCCGCGCCGGCCTCTGCGAGTACGACGCCGTCGTCGTCGCCGCAGGGCTCGCTGGCCGGCAAGGTCATCGTCCTCGACCCGGGCCACAACGGCGGCAACGCGAAGCATCCGGAGATCATCAACAAGCGGGTCTACGTCCTCACCGGCTACAAGCCCTGCAACACGACCGGCACCGCCACCGACGACGGTTACCCCGAACACGCCTTCAACTGGGACGTCGCCAATCGCCTGGCCAAGATTCTGCGGGCCAAGGGCGCCAAGGTCGTCCTGACCCGCAACAGCGACAACGGCGTCGGCCCCTGCGTCGACGAGCGCGCCAGGATCGCGAACCGGGCGCACGCCAACGCCACCCTCTCCATCCATGCCGACGGGGCGCCTCCCAAGGACCACGGCTTCCACGTCATCGAGCCGGCCGTGATCAACAACTACAACGACAAGGTCGTGCCCGTCTCCCGCAGGCTCGGCCTCGATATCCGGGACGCCTTCCATCAGGGCACCGGGATCCCGTACGCCGACTACGTCGGCAAGAACGGGCTGAACATCCGCAGTGACCTGGGCGGCCTCAACCTGGCGAAGGTGCCGGCGGTGTTCATCGAATGCGGCAACATGCGCAACCCCGGCGACGCCGCGAAGATGAAGAGCCCTCAGGGCCGTCAGCAGATGGCCGACGCGCTCTCCCAGGGCTTCGTCACGTTCCTCTCCTGACCGTGGTTCTCCCGCCCGGGCGGGAGAATGGACGACATGCCCATCGACCATCGCGCCGCAGCGCGCGTACGCGGCCTCTTCGAGCAGGCCGGATACACCGTCGACGGGGTGCGCCAACTGCTCGGGCCGGTCGCCGGACGCGCACTCGCGCGTGACGAGATCGTTCCGGCGCTGCGCGCCGCACGCGGCGGCACACCGGCCGAGACCCTCCTCCGGCTGTTCTGGCTACAGGTGCCGGTGCCCGACTCGGCGCTGCCGTTCGACGACATGGTCACGCTCGGCCTGGTCGAGCGCTCCGGCGGTGAGGTCGCGGCACTGCTGCACGTCGAGCCGGTCGAACCCGCGCCCGGAACCTCGTCGTCCGGCCGATCCGGCGACGTCCCGGCGCCATCCAGCTGCGGTTATGCCGTCTCCGATCTGAAGGCGCGGCCTGGGGGCGTCCGCCTGCGGCCCGACCATGTCGTCGGCCAGGGCGGGGCGTCGGGCAGTCTCGCCCAGCTGGTCGTCCACAGGCCTGTGGACGACGCCCTCGATCTCGGTACCGGCTCCGGTGTGCAGGCCCTCCACCTGGCCGGTCGCGCCCGGCGGATCACGGCGACCGACGTCAATCCGCGCGCCCTGGGCCTGGCCCGGCTGAGCTTCGCGCTCTCCGGGATCGAGGCCGAGCTGCTGGCCGGCTCACTGTTCGAACCGGTCGAGGACCGTACCTTCGACCTGATCGTCTCCAACCCGCCGTTCGTGATCTCACCGGATCTCCGGTTCGGCTACCGCGAGTCCGGCCTGCCGGGTGACGAGATCTGCCGGCGGCTCGTCCGGCAGGCGCCGGAGCACCTCGCCGACGGCGGCTGGTGCCACCTGCTCGCCAACTGGCTGCACATCGACGGCGAGGCGTGGGAGGAGCGGGTGGCGGGCTGGATCGAGGGCGTGGACGGCTGGGTGGTCCAGCGTGACGTCCAGGATCCCGCGGAGTACGCCGAGCTGTGGCTGCGCGACTCCTGTGAGGCGGGCACGCCCGAATACCGGCACCGTTATGACACCTGGCTGGACTACTTCGAGAGCCGGAAGGTCACCGGCGTCGGGTTCGGCTGGATCACCCTGCACAAGTCCGGCGGCGAGAGCGTACGCGCCGAGGAGCTGCGGCAGGCGGTCGACCAGCCGGTCGGCGCCTACGTGCAGGACGTCGTACGCGGCCGGCCGGACGACCTCACGCCCGGAACGACGCTGCGCACCGCCGGCGGAGTCGTACAGGAGCAGATCGGGCGGCCCGGCGCCGAGGATCCCGAGCGCATCGTGCTGCGCCAGACGCGCGGCCTGCGACGCGCCGCGCAGGTGGGCACCGTCCCGGCGGCGCTGGCCGGCGCGTGCGACGGCGACCTGCCTCTCGGGCCGCTGCTGGACGCGATCGCCCAGCTCACCGGCGCCGACCCCGCCGACGTACGGTCCCGCGCGTGGGACGTGCTGCCCGATCTCATCGCCGACGGCTTCTTTGACATCATCGGATGATGGTTTCGATTCGCACGCTGACGCTCGGGGTGGCCGAGCCGCATCCGTTGTCCGAGGACGTCGTCACGAAGGCCGCCGAGGCGCTGCGCCGGGCCGAGGCCGCGTGCCGGGACGCCGGGTACGACGTGCAGACGCTGCGGTTGTCCACGCGCCCCGTCTTCGGCGACATGCAGCCGACGGCCGCGTACGCGCGTGGCCTGCAGGCCATGCTCGACGAGGCCGGCCTCACCTACTGCTCGCTGGGCCCGGCGACCTCCGGCGTCGAGACGATCCCCGACCTGCTGATCGGAAACGACGCTCTGAACTGCACGGTCCGGCTCGACGGCAACGCCGGCGCGGCCCGGCCGGCGGCCGAGGTCATGCTGCGCCTGGCGAACGAGACGGAGGAGGGCTTCGGCAACTTCCGGTTCGCGGCCCTGGCGTGCGTGCCGCCGGGCGGCCCGTTCTTCCCCGCCGCGTACCACGAAGGACCGCAGAACCTGACGGTCGGCCTGCAGGGCGCGAGCATCGTCGCGAGAGCGGCGGAGGGCGGTCTCGACGGCCTGACCGAGCGCGTCGGCGCCGCGCTCACCGAGGAGGCCACGCCGGTCGTCCGGCTCGTGGAACGGGTGGCCTCCGAGCTCGGGGTGCGGTTCGGGGGGATCGACCTGTCCCCGGCCCCGAACGGGCAGGACAGCATCGGGGCCGCCTTCGAGGCGGCCGGGGGAGAGTTCGGCGCACCCGGCACTCTCGCGACCGCCGCGGCGCTGACCGCCGCCCTCCGCGGCACCGCCCTGCCGACCTGTGGTTACAACGGCCTCATGCTGCCGGTGATGGAGGACGTCGTCATCGCCCGGCGCTGGGAGGAGGGCCGGATCGGCCTGCATGATCTGCTCGCGTACTCCTCGGTCTGCGGCACCGGCCTGGACACCGTTCCGCTGCCCGGCGACAGCTCCGCCGGCGACCTGGCCCGGCTGCTGCTGGACGTCACCGCCCTCGCCGTACGGCTCCGCAAACCGCTGTCCGCGCGGTTGTTCCCGGTGCCGGGCACGCGCAGCGGCGACCGTACCGCCTTCACCTCCCCGTACATCACGAACACCACGGTCAGGTGGTGACGCGGGCGATCGCCTCGAGAGTGGCCGAGACGTACGTCTCCGGGTCCGCGAGGAACACGTCGTGGTCGTCGTGTAGTTCGACGACGGTGGCGCCGAGGCGGCGGGCCATGTCCCGCTGGTCGCCCGGAGGCACCGCGCGGTCCCTGGTCGTCACCACGACCGCCGCCGGGATGCCGGCGAGCGCCGTCGCGTGCGGCCGGAAGTCGAACGCGTACTCCGCCAGCATCACGTCGACGATGGTCCGGGGATGGCACTGCACGAGTTCCCG
>JAOPYL010000138.1 GCA_025964625.1 Actinoallomurus sp.
CCACCCGCCACCCAGCAAGAGACACCCCCGGCACGCGTCACCCCGGCCGAAAACCGACCGCGACCACACCCACCGAGATCCCCACCCGGGCCGGCCACCGCACCGCGGCGTCCTGCATCCCGTCATCCGGGGAGACCCACACCTTACCGCCTTGATCCGAATGATCCGGACCCGCCAGTTCAGTGCTGGTTCCCCGCGGTCCGGGCCGCCTCGCGGCGTCCCGTTCCCCTTGGGGTGAAGAGAACATTACGTGCGACCCGGACAAGGGTCAAATCGGCGTTCCGGCCGTGGCCGGAACGCCGCCGTCGTCGCTCAGAGGTCCCCCGCGGTCCTGGGCAGCTGGGCCGGAACGCCCGCCGGCGAGGCCGTCGAACCGCGGGCGATCAGCTCCGGCCTCACCGTCACGACGCCGCGGCCCCCATCGAGCGCGCCGGACTCACCCGACTCGGAGAACAGCTCCCAGGCCCGGCGACCGAGCTCCTGCTTGCGCACCGCCATGGTGGTGAGCCGTGGGGAGACCAGCCGGCTGACCGGGATGTCGTCGAACCCGGTGAGTGAGAGGTCCCCGGGCACCGAGACGCCGAGCTCCTCGAAACGGGTCAGCGCGCCGAGCGCGACGTAGTCGCTGAAGGCCATCGCGGCGGTGGCCCGCGTGGCGAGTGCCGCGTCGGCGGCGCGGTGACCGTCGGCGCTGCTCGACCCGCAGGGAATCTGGACGATCTCGAGGTCCGGACCTGCCGCCGCGCGCAGCGCCCGCTGCCGGGCCCGCTCCGACCATGCCCGAGCCGGGCCACGGAGGTACACGAGGCGGCGATGCCCGAGCTCCCGCAGGTGCCGGCAGATCGACGCGACTCCCGCCTCGAAGTCCACCAGGACCGCCGGCACCGCGGACCCGCGCCCGAGCCGGTTCACGCACACCAGCCGTGGGACGGCTCTCGCCAGCTCCGCCAGCTCCCACTGGCTCATCCGTGGCGAGCACAGGACGACACCGTCCGTCCAGCGGGACAGCTCCAGCGCGGCGCCGTGCTCCGCGCCGGCCTTCTCGCCGGTGTCCGCCACCAGGGTGCGGAAATCGGCGGCCTCGGCGGCGTTCGTGACGCCTTTGAGCACCTCCGCGAAGTACGGATTGCTGAGGTCCGGCACGATGACGCCCACCGCGTGCGTGGCGCCGCGCAGCAGTCCCTGGGCTGCCGGGTTCGGCCGGTAGCCGAGCAGGCCCACCGCCGCGCGGACCCGCCGCTCCAGGTCCGCGGACACCGGCTTGGTGCCGGTCAGCACCCGCGAGACCGTCGCGGGCGAGACGCCCGCCTCCCGCGCGACATCGATGATCGTCGTTCGGGACCGCCGCGCTCCCGCGCCGGTTCGCGCCCTGCCCATGGCGGCATTGCACCACATTGCCGGGTTGATTGCCGGGTTGCCGGGCGTACACGGCCCGGTGGTGAAACGGGGGGTTGGCGCCTGCGGCCTCTCATGTGATCTTCGCGGCCCACCGTCAGCAGAGGTCCGGGCCAAGAGCGTCTATGCCTCTGACCTCTCCGTCAGCAAACGCAACGCAGAGGCCCGGAGCATCTCGGGATGGCAGATCGCACTGCTACGCATAGTTAAACTTAGTAACGGGTAGTGAGGGAGTGTCAATTTTTGGACCACAGCACCCCCTCAGGAGCCACAATGGCACTCCCCCACACCGGTCGCACCATCGTCCTGGCCGCCGTGCTGCTCGCCGGTCCCATGGCCGCCATGTCCGCCGCCATGCCCGCCGCAAGCGCCGTCACGGCCCCCGCACACACCCAGCCTCAGACGGTGTTCACCGCCAACCTCATCGACCGGCACAGCAACCTGTGCCTGTCGGTGGACGGCGCCAGCACCGCCAACGGCGCCCGCGTACTGCAGTGGGACTGCGGTACCCAGGAAAACCAGCAGTGGAAACTGGTCGCGACCAGCGGCGGGTACTACCAGGTCCGCGCCGGCCACAGCGACAAGTGCCTGTCGGTGTCCGACCGCAGCACCGACAACGGCGCCCCCATCATCCAGTGGGACTGCGGCCTCCAGGCCAACCAGCAGTGGAAGCTCGTCCAAAAGGACAACGGCTACTTCTCCGTTGTCGCCCGGCACAGCGGCAAGTGCCTGTCGGTACCCTCCGGCACCATCCAGAACGGCGCCGCCGCCATCCAGTGGGAGTGCGGCTCCCAGCACGACCAGCACTGGAGGCTCGGCTGAACCAACGTCCCCGCCGGCCACACCGGGCTTCTCAGCGTGAATTTCCGTTCCGTCGTACGGTTCCGGTTCGCGGTGGTTCGGCGCCCCCCTGGGCATGACAGAGAACATAGGGCGGTGAGCCAAGCCGCAGGTAAGAGCGGGCGACGGGTCAGCGGCCCCGTAACCGACTGACCGACCGGGTTTCACAGCAGAGAGCGGCTGGTCCCGACCGTCACTCACCGTCCCACAACCCCGAGGGGATGACCGCGCCACTCACGACCAGGTGAGCAGATCCGTGGGCGAACCGAACGCAAGAGGCCCGGAAGGGTGATCCTCCGGGCCTCTTGATCTGGTAGCGGGGGCAGGATTTGAACCTGCGACCTCTGGGTTATGAGCCCAGCGAGCTACCGAACTGCTCCACCCCGCGTTGCGGTGTGCCC
>JAOPYL010000146.1 GCA_025964625.1 Actinoallomurus sp.
CAGTCACGTGAAGAGAACCCGTCCTCGCAATAGCCTTTGACAGTGGAAGCCGAGGAGACCGAGATGTCGAACCCCCAAGACGATCCCGTGCACCGCCCCCCGCCTCCCCGCCAGGGCGAGCCTCAGCCCTACCAGGGCGCACCACCGCCGCCCCCGTACCAAGGTCCTCCTCCGCAGCCGTACCCACAGGGCGCACCGTGGCAGGGTCCGGTCGGCCAGGGCGCACCCCAGGGATCTCCGCAGGCCGGATACCCGCGCAATAAGGGCCTGCTGGGGCACCTGTTCGACTTCAGCTTCGACCACATGCTGACCCCGCAGCTGATCAAGGGCGCCTATCGAACCGCTGTCCTGCTCAACAGCATGGTCGCCGTGCTGTGGTTGATCATCGGCTTCTGGCTCTTTCAGTACGGCTGGTTGCTCACGGTCTTGATCGTGCTGTTCACACCCCCGATATGGGTGGCCTCACTCGTCGCCATCCGGATGAGCCTGGAATTTTTGATCAACCAGTTCAAGGCGACCGAGCATCTCAAGGCGATACGGGAGCGGGAAGGGCTGCGCTGATCGCTGTTGCGAACGCGGGCGGGAGCGTTAGGCTCGCGGCGGCAACGGCTGACAGGGCAAGGGACGGGTAGTGGCGGACACCGAGCGGCCCTCCGAGACGCGCCGGGACGAGCTTCAGACACGCCGCGACGCCGTCCCCGCCCAGCCGGGCGGCCCGACGGACGCGACGCGTCGTGACTCCGGCCCGGGCGGGCCCTCACTCGTACGGCTTCCGGCCGATCTCGCGGAGCGCTTCACCGTGCTCGGCGAGCTGCCCGCGCAGGGCGCCGAGTCCGACCTGCTGCACGTACGCGACGCTGCCGGAGCCGAGCTGGTCGTCAAGATCTTCCGGCGCGGGTTCACCGCGGACCGATCGGTGTGGCAGAAGCTGCCGACCCTCGACTCCGCGTACGTCGTGCACATCCTGGAGACCGGGCACGCCGAGGGACGCGACTACGAGGTCATCGAGTACATCGCCGCCGGCAACCTGCGGGCGGTGGGGGCACAGCTGGCGCCCGCGCTGGTCGCCGAGGTGGTGGCGCAGCTCGCCGGCGGCCTGAACAGGCTGCATCAGGCCGGCATCGTCCATCGCGACCTCAAGCCGGAGAACGTTCTCGTCCGCGGCACGGCTCCGATCCGGCTCGCCATCACCGACTTCGGGCTGAGCCGGGTGATCGAGCAGAGTGTGGTGTTCGCCTCGTCGTCGCGGACGCTCGCGTACGCCGCGCCGGAGTCGCTGTCGGGGCAGGTCTCCCCGGCACGTGACTGGTGGTCACTGGGCATAATCGTCCGCGAGCTGCTGACCGGGCGTACTCCCTTCGCGGGCATGAGCGAGACCGCCGTCGTCGACCACCTCGCCACCCGCACCATCGACTGCGACGACATCGCCGACCCGCGGATGCGTCTGCTCTGCCGGGGGCTGCTCACCCGTGACCCGCGCCGCCGCTGGACCGGGCGCGAGGTCGAGCGGTGGATGGCCGGGGAGAGCCCGGCCGTCGCCGAGCCGGAGCCTCCGCGCACGTCATCGCTCGCCACCGGGGAGGCGCGCGGCGCTCTCGGCTTCGGCGGCCAGACCTACACCGGCCGCGCCGAGCTGGCCCGCGCCCTGCTCGCCGACTGGGAGTCCGCGGCCCGCTACTTCTTCGGCACCATGTTCACGCCGGTGGGCCCCAGTGAGGCCTGGCAGGCGCTGCGCGGGTGGCTGAACGGCTTCGACGACGACCCCGAGGGCCGCATCCGGCTGATCGACGAGTCGCTGACCGGCGACCATCCGCCCGACGTGAAGCTCCTGAGCCTGCTGCGCTGGCTGGATCCCACGCTGCCGCCGCACTACCTCGGGCTCCGCCTCCTCCCCGCCGACCTGCCCGCCCTCGCCGCGGCCGTCGACGAGTCCGGGCACGCCGACCATGCCAGGGCCGCGCGTACGACGCGTGCGCTGTGGCAGTACGGCCTGCTGCCGGACCTCTCGCGGTTCGCGGGAGGGGACGAGCTGACCGGCGTGAACGACCGCTGGCAGGGCCTGACCGCCTCCTGGAGCCGGCTGGCCGGCTGGCTGCGGTCACAGCTGCCGCGCACGGCGGGCCGGTTCCCGGACGCCGGAGCGCCCGGTTTCGACGAGCCTCCCGTCGTGCTGGCGACACTGCTCGCACTCGCCGGGCGTCCGCAGGAGACGAAGGACGCTTTGAAATCCGCGGCGGACCGGTGCCGTGAGCCGGCGAGCGAGACCGTGCCCTGGTTCGCGTGGCTGTCCGACCAGGCGGGCGACGACCCGCTGCGCCTGCTCGCGGTGGTACGCGCGGCGCCCGACGCGATGCTCGAGATCGAAGGCGCGGCCCGCCACCGTCACGAGGCCGAGCAGCGCGCCGCCGAGGGCCTCCGTCACTGGGACGAGCGCGAGAGACAGCGGCTCGCCGGCCGCAGGACCGCTGTCACACGCGCCCTGCTCTGGACGCTTCCGCTCGCCGTCCTCTGGCTCGGCGGCAGCTGGCTGGCGCCCCGCGTGCTGCAGTCCGCGAGCGTACGCTCGACGACCGGCGCGACCGGCACGGCGTCGGATCCGACACCGTTCCTTCTCATCGTGGCGGTCCTCGCCTGGCTCGTCGAGGCCGCCTGTGAGGCGCTCATCGCCGCGCGCCAGGGCGGCGACTATCTCCCACTCGGGCCCTGGTTGTGGCTGTCGAAGGCGCTGCGCGGCGCCGGCCGCGGGCTCTCCGGCGCGTCGAAGCAGGTGTCAGGGGCCGCACGGCAGTCCGGCCCGCGGGGATGCGGGGTGCTGCTGCTCATCGGGATCGTCCCGCTGTTCCTCATCGTGATCCTCACCGCCACCGTCCTGTCGATCGCCTGGCTGCTGTGGCTCGCGGTGCTCGTCGTGGTGCCGCTCCTTCACGTCGTGGCGACCGGAGTACGCCTGCAGCGATGGCGGCAGGATCATCAAAGGTCCAAGGAGCACGCCGTGGGAGGACGACCGTGAGCAGTGGCGTCGAAGCCGACATCGCCCTGGACGCGGCGGTCATCGCGAGCCTCGGCTTGATCAGGGTGCTCGGCGGCACGGCCGGGCTCGCGTCGGCGGGCGCGGGCGCGCTCGCCACCTTCGCCGAGGAGCGCGCCGAGATCCGCGCGCGGCGGCTTCAGGACGTACAGCACCATGAGCAGGCGATCGGCGAGGTCCTCGACCGGAACGCCCGCATCGCCGCCCTGGCCGCCTCCGCCGAGCGGCACGACGCCGACGTCGTGCTGCCTGCCCCGCTGGAGCCTGCCGGGCGTTCGGCCGACGAGCTGCTCGCCTGGTGCGCCGAGGCCGACGCCGGCCTGACCGCGGCAGAGGAGTCCCT
>JAOPYL010000162.1 GCA_025964625.1 Actinoallomurus sp.
GCTGATCAGCCTCAGCGATGACGAACAGTTGCGCGACTGGTTGGTGGGGAAGACCCGGTGACCTGGCCGCAACCCACGGGTGAGGATCACGACCGTTTCTGCCAGACCGAAGGATGGCGCCTGGTACGGAACGCCCGGGGGCGAGCGGGGACCCATCATGTCACCTATGAGCTGGATCTTGCCGAGTCGGCACCGCGGTCTACCGCCACGACGTGACCGGCGTCCTGCCCGCCGGGCTGCCGTCGGACACGGTGGACGCCGTACGCCAGACTCTCGGCGGCGCCACGGTGGTGGCCGGCCGGCTGCCGGGGCGGACGGGCGGCGCGGTCCTGCACGCGGCTCGCGAGGCGTTCACCAACGGCTTGAACACCGCTGCCCTCGGCGCGGCCTGCACGATGGCCGTGGCGGGCGTGCTCGCCGCGGTCCTGCTGCGCCGGGCCGGCGAGGTCTCGCCGTCCGACTGGTCCGGCGTGACGCGGGACACCTCTCAGCCGGAGTTCGCCGGTGGCGTACCCGCGGAATCGGAACCGGGCGTGCGCGGTTGACGTGTGAGGTGACCGGGTCATCGGGACGCCGTCACGGGGAACGGGGACGCACAGTGCACGGTGAGTACAAGGTGCCCGGTGGGAAGCTCGTGGTCGTGGATTTCGACCTGGATGACGGCCGCCTGACCAACGCGCGGGTGAGCGGGGACTTCTTCCTGGAGCCGGACGAGGCGCTGGAGGTCATCGGCGCCGCGTTGGACGGGATGCCGGTGCATCTGGAGGCACGGGACATCGCCGCCCGCATCGACGCGCGGCTCCCGCTGGGCACGGTCATGCTCGGTTTCTCCGCCGAGGCGGTGGGCGTCGCGGTGCGGCGGGCCCTGACCGACGCCGCCGACTGGCGTGACTACGACTGGCGGCTCATCCACGAGGAGCCGCAGGATCCGGCCCTGCACATGGCGGTCGACGAGGTGCTCACCGAGGAGGTGGCGGCCGGCCGCCGGCCACCGACGCTGCGAGTGTGGGAATGGGCGGCCCCCGCGGTGGTGATCGGCAGCTTCCAGTCGCTGCGCAACGAGGTCGACGCCGAGGCCGCCCGCCGGCACGGGGTCACCGTGGTCCGCCGGATCAGCGGCGGCGGGGCCATGTTCGTCGAGCCCGGGAACACCATCACCTACTCGCTCTACGTGCCGGACGCGCTCGTGCAGGGCATGTCCTTCGCCGACAGCTACGCGTTCCTGGACGACTGGGTGCTCGGCGCCCTCGGAGAGCTGGGCGTCAGGGCGTGGTACCAGCCGCTGAACGACATCACCTCCGACCAGGGCAAGATCGCGGGGGCGGCCCAGAAGAGGCTGAGCGCCGGAGCGGTGCTGCACCACGTGACGATGTCGTACGACATCGACGCGGACAAGATGCTGGATGTGCTGCGCATCGGCCGGGAGAAACTGTCGGACAAGGGCATAACCAGTGCGAAGAAGCGGGTGGACCCGTTGCGGCGGCAGACCGGCCTGCCGCGGGCGGAGGTCATCGACCGCATGATCGCCTACTTCCGCGGCCGGTACGGGCTGACGGACGACCGGCTCGGTGCCGGCGAACTGCGCGCGGCCGAGAAGAGAGTCGCAGGGAAGTTCGGCACCGAGGAGTGGACCGCCCGGGTTCCCTGACCGGCTCACGGCGGTTCGTCATCACTGATCCAGGGACCTTCGATTGGATGGTCGCTGAGGGGCACCCGGCGGTAGGGCCCCCAAGAGTCAATGAAACGGAGGCAAAGGGATGTCTGACAGCGTGCGGCTGGACCACACCGAGCAGTGGCGGGCTCTGCAGCGGCACTACGAGGAGACGCGCGGCCGGCACCTGCGCGAGCTGTTCGCCGCCGACCCCGAGCGGGGGCGCCGATACGCGCTGGAGGCCGGCGACCTCTACCTCGACTACTCGCGGAACCGGGTGACCGACGAGACGCTGCGGCTGCTCCGCGACCTGGCCGCCGCCCGTAACGTGGTGGAGTTGCGCGACGCCATGTTCCGGGGCGAGAAGATCAACGTGACTGAGAACCGCCCGGTGCTGCACATCGCGTTGCGTGCCCCGCGTGACGCGCGCATCGAGGTCGACGGCGAGAACGTCGTGCCGGCCGTCCACGCGGTGCTGGACAAGATGGCCGACTTCTCCCGCCGGGTGCGGTCGGGGGAGTGGACCGGTTTCACCGGACGGCCGATCCGCAACATTGTGAACATCGGCATCGGCGGTTCCGACCTCGGCCCGAAGATGGCGTACGAGGCGCTGCGCCCCTACACCGACCGGTCGCGGCAGTTCCGGTTCGTCTCCAACGTGGACGGCGCTGACCTGCACGAGGCCATCCGTGACCTCGACCCGGCCGAGACGCTGTTCGTCGTCGCATCCAAGACCTTCACCACGGTGGAGACGATCACGAACGCGACCTCCGCGCGGCAGTGGCTGGTGTCGGCACTCGGTGACGAGGCCGCGGTGGCACGTCACTTCGTCGCGGTGTCCACCAACACCGAGCAGGTCGCCAAGTTCGGCATCGACACGGCGAACATGTTCGAGTTCTGGGACTGGGTGGGCGGCCGCTACTCCTTCGACTCGGCCATCGGGCTGTCGCTGATGGTCGCGATCGGGCCGGAGCGGTTCAGGGAGATGCTGGACGGCTTCCACCTCATGGACGAGCACTTCCGTACGGCGCCGCCGGAGCGCAACCTGCCGATGCTGCTCGGGCTGCTGGGCGTCTGGTACGACGACTTCTACCGGGCGCAGACCTACGCCGTGCTGCCGTACAGCCACTACATGTCGAAGTTCACCGAGTATCTCCAGCAGCTCGACATGGAGTCGAACGGCAAGTCGGTGGACCGGGACGGGAATCCGGTGCACTGGGAGACCGGCCCGATCGTGTGGGGCACTCCCGGCACCAACGGCCAGCACGCCTACTACCAGCTGCTCCACCAGGGCACCAAGCTGGTGCCGGCCGACCTGATCGGGTTCGCCGGCCCGGTCGCCGAGCTCGGCGAGCTGCGGGCCCAGCATGACCTGCTCATGGCGAACCTGTTCGCGCAGGGGCAGGCGCTCGCGTTCGGCAGGACCGCCGAGGAGGTCGCCGCCGAGGGCGTGCCTCCCGAGCAGGTCCCGCACCGCACGTTCCCGGGCAACCGGCCGACCAACACGATCCTGGCCACCGGGCTGACCCCCTCGGTACTCGGCCAGCTCGTCGCCCTCTACGAGCACAAGGTCTTCGTGCAGGGCGCGATCTGGGGCATCAACTCCTTCGACCAGTGGGGCGTCGAACTCGGCAAGGCGCTGGCCAAGAAACTCGAGCCGCAGCTGACGGGCGCGCCGGACACCGGCGAGCTTGACAGTTCGACCGACACCCTGGTGCGGCGCTACCGGGAGCTCAGGGGCCGCTGACCGGACGGCGGAGGCCCGGGGGCGACGGGGACGGGTCTCCGCCGGATAACGGGCCCGGTGGCGCCACTTCCAGCTGCCACAGCGCCCGGCCGGCCCGCGGTCCGTCCGTCAGCCGCCGGCCGCGGGCGGGACCGCACGGATGTCAGGAGCCGGACTTGGGTGCCTTTTTCCGGGTCTTCATCGGGGTCGTGTCCCCGGCCGGAGGTTCCTGCTTCTTACCGGCGACGATCACGTCCCGCGAAGTGCCGGTCACCATCTCGTCGGCGAGCCGTGGGCGTACGGGCGGCGCCTCCCCGGCGTCAGGGGTGGCCGTACGCGCCTCGGGGCCGGGCGTTACCGCGCGTCCCCTCGAGGCAGGAGGGTCCGGCTGCTCTCCGGACGGCGCCGTTCGCTCGCCGGGGGCCGCCAGGGCAGGATGCTCGGCCGGCGGTGGCACGCTGCGGCGGCCACCCTGCCCGAACAGGCGATGGTCGAGGGTGAGGCGGCCGCCCCCGCCGGCCGCGAAGACCAGGGCGGCCAGTCCCAGGACGAGGACCAGCTCGAACCCGTTGTGCACGTTCCCCTTGTCGACGAGGAAGATCCCGTGCTTGGCGTGCACGAAGACGAACGCGCCCGCCATGTCGAGGAAGAGCAGCGTCCCGGCGACCGGGAGTGCCAGGCCGAGGATCAGCGCCGCTCCGCCCAGCAGCTCGACGAAGGTCGCGTAGACCGCGGCGGCCGTTGGAAGAGGAGTGCCCATCGCGTCCAGATTCCGGCCGGTCGCGGTCACGCCCACTTGGATCTTCTCCCAGCCGTGGGCCAGGAACACCACGCCGACACCGCATCGGGCGAGCAGCGCGACGACGTCGTACACCGGCCGGTTCCGCATGACAATCCCTTCCATCGGTACGTATCCGTCTCCACGGGATCATCCGCCCAGCATCGAATCGGCGTCCACTCGGTTCACCCCGCCGTTGCTGGATCGGAATTGCCGGTGTGCCCGCCCGTCACCCGGTGCGGGCCCGGGACGCTATGGCCGTCGCCAGCCAGACGGCGACGGCGAGCACCCCGGTGGCGCAGCCGAGCAGGCAGACCCCCGCCCAGCCGAACGCCCCGAAGACGTACGACGACAGCGCCGAGCCGATCGCGCCTCCGGTGAAGTAGGCGGTCATGTAGGCGGAGTTGACGCGGCTACGGGCCTCGGGACGAATGCGGTAGATCTCGTTCTGGTTGGAGATGTGGATGACCTGGGCGGCCAGGTCGAGAACGATGATGCCGACCAGGAGCGCCACCAGTGAGCGTCCTCCCAGCCAGACGGGCAGCCAGGACACCAGTATGAGGAACAGGCCGGCGGCCGTCGTCCGGTGGACGGCCCCCCGGTCGGCCAGCCTCCCGGTGAGATTGGCGCCGAGCGCGCCGGCCGCGCCGACCAGGCCGAAGAGTCCGATCGTGCTGGTGGAGTAGCCGTACACCGGGCCGGACAGCAGGAACGTCAGTGACGTCCACAACATGCTGAACATGGCGAAGGACAGCCCGCCGTAGGCCATCCGGAGCCGGAGTACCGGTTCCTCGCGGATCAGCGTGAAGATCGACCGCAGCAGGGACGGGTACCGGAGCGAGGTCGGTGTGTGCACGGCCGGCAGGCCGAACCTCAGGGCCACGGCCAGCACGACCATGAGCGCCGCCGCCACCCAGTACACCGTGGGCCAGCCGCCGATCCGGCTGAGCAGGCCCGCGAACGTGCGGGCGAGCAGGATACCCAGCAGCAGGCCGCTCATCACCGTGCCGACGACGCGCCCGCGTTCCTCCTCGCTCGCCAGCGCGGCGGCGAACGGGACGAGGATCTGCGCCACCACGGACAGCGCGCCGACGACGACGGAGGCGCCCAGGAGAACCGGTGCCGACGTGGCGCTCGCCATCGCGGCGAGCCCGGCCGCGTTCGCCGCCGTCAGGATCACGACCAGCCGCCGATGCTGCAGCAGGTCGCCGAGCGGCAGAAGGAAGATCAGCCCCGCGGCATAGCCGATCTGGGCCACCGTGACCACCAGGCCCGCCGCCCCGGACGACAGGTGCAGCCCGCCGCGGATCGCGCCGAGGAGCGGCTGAGCGTAGTAGTTGTTGGCCACTGACAGGCCGGTGGCCACCGCGAGCAGCGCGATGACGCCGCGGCTGAGCCGCACGGACGCCGGGGCCTGGGCCTCGGCAACGGAGGAGGACATGGGTTCCCTTCTGGACGAAGCCGCGCGCCTAGACGGTACGTGATCCGCCGGCCCGCCCCGGCGGCGTGTGCCCGGTACGTCCACCCGCCGTGGGTGCCATGATGGCGGCCATGCGAACGGACGGGACGACCGGCGAGACCGGGCCGGGGTATGCCATCGAGGAGCAGCTCACGGCCGCTGGAGCCGTACGCGTCGCCGGAGTCGACGAGGTCGGCCGGGGCGCCTGGGCCGGGCCGGTCGTCGTCTGCGCCGCCGTGACCGACCTGAGCGCGCCCCCGGAGGGCCTCACCGACTCCAAGTTGCTCACCGCGCGCCGCCGCGTGGCGATCGCCGAGGTGCTCGAGGGCTGGCTGCCCGCGTACGCCTTCGGCGCGGCGAGTCCCGAGGAGATCGACGAGGCGGGCATGACCGAGGCGCTGCGCCGCGCGGCCGTGCGCGCCCTCGAGGCCCTGCCGGACCGGCCCGGCGCGATCATCCTCGACGGCAAGCACAACTTCCTCGGCGGCCGCGTCACCCCGGGCGGCGAGCGGCCCTGGCCGGTGCGCACCGAGATCAAGGCAGACCTTCGCTCCGTGTCGGTCGCGGCCGCGTCCGTGCTGGCAAAGGTGCACCGCGACGCGCTGATGGCCGAGCTTGGTCACGAGGAGTACGGCTTCGCCGCCAACGCCGGCTACCCGTCGCCGGTCCACCAGGAGGCGCTCAGGCGGCTGGGGCCGACTCCGCACCACCGCCTGTCATGGTCCTACCTCGACGATCTCCCGCAGTGGCGGCACCTCAAAAGGCATCGTCCGGAGATCGAGGGTCAGCTCTCCCTCATCTGACCCGGGGGCCGCGTGCCGGACCAGCAGGTCGATAAATGTCCCGGATGAGGTTCGCGCGGCGCCGAACCTGCTAGACCGTTTTCCCATGAACTGGATGCACGAGCACCTCGAACGCCTGGAACGGCACAATGCGGACGCGCTCGGACAGGCCCGCGACCTGATCCTCGAGAGCGTCCTCGGCGGTGGCCTGCTCTATGTCGGCGGGTCCGGGCACTCGCTCGCCATGGTGCTCGAGGGATTCTTCCGGGCCGGCGGGCTGGCCTGCGTGCACCCTCTCTACACCCCGGAGATCTCGCCGCTGCACGGCGCGTGGCCCGCGACCGAGGCGGAACGCCGTTCCGGCGTCGCCGCGCCGGTCCTGGAGGCCGCGGCGCCACGCCCCGGCGACGTCGTGGTGATCTTCTCCAACAGCGGCGCGAACCCGTACCCGGTCGAGCTGGCGGCGGCGGCGAAGTCGTACGGGCTCCCGGTGATCGCGGTCGTGTCGGCCCCGTCGATGGCGATCGCCCCGGCGCGGGCGGGCGTGAAGCTCGGCGAGGTCGCAGACCTGGTCATCGATACGCTGGTGCCGGCGGGAGACGTCTCCTACCCGCAGGAGGCCCCGCGCACCGCGGCGCTGTCGTCGCTGTCCTGTGTGTACCTGTGGAACCTGCTCCTCGCTCGCATGGCCGACCGCGCGGAGCTGCCACTGTGGGTGAGCGCCAACGTGCCGGGCGGCGACGAGCGCAACGCCGAACTGCTGGAGCGTTACTCCGTACGGGTGCCCGCACTAAGAACCTCCTTTGCGGGGTAGGGGACCTGCGTACCTGGAGGTGGTCTCATGGACAAGACGGTCAAGGCGTTGCTCTCCGAGGTCGGCCGGACCTACGCGGAAGACGCCGGGATCACCCTCAAGGACCAGCCGTCCCCGCTGTTCAAGCTGCTGGCCCTCACCAACTTGCTCAGCACCCGTATCAGCGCGGACATCGCGGTGGCAGCGGCGCGTGAGCTGTTCGAGGCCGGCGGCGGCACCGCGCGCGGCATGGCCAGGCTCACCTGGCAGCAGCGCGTCGACGCGCTGGGCCGCGCGCACTATGTCCGCTACGACGAGAGCACGTCCACCCGGCTCGGCGACATGGCCGAGAAGGTGGTGAACGATTACGAGGGCGATCTCCGCAAGCTGCCACCGAAGGCGGGCCGCGACGCCGGCACGGCCCGGGAGATCCTCCAGGAGTTTCCCGGGATCGGCCCCGTCGGCGCCGACATCTTCTGCCGGGAGGCGCAGGCCGTGTGGCTGTGGCTGCGCCCCACCTTCGACGAGCTCACGCTCAGGGGCGCGGAGCGCCTCGGCCTGCCCACCGACCCCAGCCGTCTCGCGGAGCTCGTCGGAGAACGCGAGCTCGCCAGGCTCGCGGCCGCGCTCGTGCGGGTCGCCAAGGACAAGAAGCTCGCCGACCGGCTGGTCAAGGAGTAGATTCCCGCGCACTGTCGCCATCCGGTAACCGTCTTGATGGAGGCGCGCCAGGCAATAGGTTCTGCCATTCCATGCCCAACCTGCGCTATACACGTCTGCAGGCGTGAGGGGAGGGCGATGCGACCGTTCGGCAGGTCCCGATCGCGCCCGGCGGTAGCGCGCGATCTGTTCGAACGTGCCCGCTGGCGCTACTTCCAGGTTCAGCCGGGGCTGCGGAGGCTCGCGTTCCTCGTGCTGGTCGTGGGCTCGGCGGCGATCGCCGTCGTCACGGCATGGCCGCTGCCGACCACCGTCGTCTTCGTGGCCACGCTGCTGCTCGTCGTCGACTTCACGCTGCGCTCGCCGAGCGGCATGGCGACGATCTTCGTGGTCGCCTGCTGGCTGGCGGCGGTCATCCCGCTCAGCCGTTTGTATCCGCCACACGGGCACCAGGCCGTCTTCCTGGCGACGTTGGCGCTGCCCGTCGCCTTCCTGGCACACCGCATCCGCGCGTACACGCCGTGGCGTACCGCGCTGGCCGCCCTCGCCCTGGCCGGGATCGTGGCCGCGGCGCTGGCCCACCCGCTGCCCGCGCTGGACGCCGCACCCGCGTGGACGGCCGCGCTCGCCGTCCTCGGCTACCGCTGGTGGCAGGCCCGCGGCATCGTTCCCGCGGAGGCGTACGACACCGGCTGGGCCCAGGAGGACTACCAGGAGCCGGACGAGTACGCCCCGCCCTCACACGGGCGGGCGGCCGAGGAGATACCCCAGATCTCGGTGAACGAAGCACTCGCCGAGCTGGAGGCCATGATCGGCCTCGAGCCGGTGAAGCGCCAGGTGCGCTCGATCGCCGCGTCGATCGAGGCGGCCCGGATGCGCGCCGAGGCGGGGTTCGCCACCGAGAAGCCGATGCGGCACTTCGTGTTCGTGGGCCCGTCCGGCACCGGCAAGACGACCGTGGCCCGCGTCATCGCCAAGATCTTTTATGCCTTCGGTTTGCTGCCCACGCCCCAGGTCGTCGAGGCGCAGCGCGCCGACCTCGTCGGGGAGTACCTCGGTGCCACCGCGATCAAGACGAATGAGCTCGTCGACCGTGCCCTCGGCGGGGTGCTGTTCATCGACGAGGCGTACGGCCTGGCGAACGTCGCCGACGGACAGCCCGACCGATTCGGCAGCGAGGCCGTGCAGACCCTGCTCAAGCGGGCCGAGGACGACCGCGAGAACCTCGTGATCATCCTGGCCGGCTACGAGGACGAGATGGCCGCCTTCCTGTCCTCCAACCCGGGCCTGGCCTCCAGATTCGGCACGAGGGTGAACTTCCCGGGATACGAGGCCTCCGAACTCCTGCAGATCGCGGAGTACCACGCCGCGCTGCGCGGCGACCGGCTGGGCCCCGACGCCGCCCCCACTCTGTGGACGCGGTTCGAGGAGGTCGGCCGGCGCGGCATCGTCGACGAACTGGGCAACGGGCGTTTCGTGCGGTCGCTCATCGAGGCGGCGGCGCGCGCCCGCGACGTACGGATCGTCGGCGGGGGGTGGCGGGGCGACGGCACGGGTGCGCACGAGGCTCCCGAGCCGACACGGGACGAACTCGTCATCATCGGGGCGGTCGACGTGGAACTGGCCTTCGCGGAGGTGACCGAGCGCTACCGCGGCTACGCGGAGACGCCGACACTGGAGGAGGCGCTCGCCGACCTCGACGGGATGATCGGGCTGGAGCCGGTGAAGCGGCAGGTGCACGCGATCGCCGCCCAGCTCCGGGTGGCGCGGCTGCGCGAGGACCAGGGCCTGGCCACCCATCCGCCGATGCGGCATTTCGTCTTCGCCGGGCCGCCGGGCACGGGCAAGACGACGGTCGCCCGGGTGCTCGGCCGGATCTTCGCCGCACTCGGGCTGCTGGCCCGTCCTGAGGTGGTCGAGGCGCAGCGCGCCGACCTGGTCGGCGAGCATCTCGGATCGACGGCGCTCAAGACCAACAAGGTGATCGACTCGGCGCTGGGCGGCGTGCTGTTCGTCGACGAGGCGTACTCCCTGGTGAACCCCGGTTACGCCGGCGGCGACGCGTTCGGCGCCGAAGCTGTACAGACACTGCTGAAGCGAGCCGAGGACGACCGTGAGCGGCTGGTGGTCATCCTCGCCGGGTACGACGCCGACATGGAACGCTTCCTGCGCTCCAACCCCGGGCTGGCCTCGCGGTTCGCCGAGCGGGTGGCGTTCCCGTCCTACAGCCCCGACGAGCTGCTCGAGATCGCGTCGACGCTCGCGGGCCGGGCCGGCGACGCGTGGGAGGAGACCGCGCTCGACGACCTCGCCGGCATCTTCCAGCGGGTCTGTGGCCTGGGACGCATCGACGAGCTGGGCAACGGCCGGTTCGTCCGCTCGCTGTACGAGAAGACGTGCGCGGTCCGCGACGTGCGGATCGCCGCCATGGGTGGGGACGCCACGACCGCCGATCTCACCACCCTGACCGGCGAAGACGTCCGGGCGGCCTACTCCGGGTTCGCGCCCCGGGTCTGACGTCCGCGCCGAAGGCGTCCGACGCGGTGTCGGCGGTTCTCAGGGCCTTCCTGGGTGCCTAGGGCCCGGCGGCGGAACGGGGCCCGGTCGGCGCCCGTCCGTCTGCTTGGCCCTAACCGCCCGCCATGGCCCCTACCACCATGAATGGCTCGGCACCGGTCGCCACCGATTCGGGCAGCGGGGCGTCCGGCTGGTCGTGGGACAGGTCCTCCTCGCAGGCGTAGAACCGCACGAACGCCCGGCGCTGTTGCGTGACATGGTCGCGGATCGTTCCGCGCAGCATCGGATAGCGGGTCTCGAGCGCGTCGAGGACCGAGCGCTGCGTGGCCTGACCCTGGACGTCGAGCGCCACCTCGCCGCCGACGTGCGCGAGCGCCCGCAGATGCGCCGGGAGCACGACGCGGATCATGGCAGCGTCTGGACTTCGACGGACAGCACGGCCGGAAGGTCCCGGACGATGGGCGCCCAGTTGTCCCCACCGTCGGCCGACACGTAGACCTGCCCGCCGGTCGTACCGAAGTACACGCCGCACGAATCGAGCGAGTCCACGGCCATCGCGTCCCGCAGCACGTTGACGTAGCAGTCGCTCTGCGGCAGACCTTTCGTGAGCGCCTCCCACTCGTTTCCGCCCGTCCGGCTGCGGTATACGCGCAGCTTTCCCGCTGGCGGGTAATGCTCCGAGTCGCTCTTGATCGGAACGACATAAATGGTGTCCGGCTCGTGCGCGTGAACGTCGATCGGGAAGCCGAAATCGGTCGGCAGGTTACCGCTTACCTCGTGCCACGACTCGCCGGCGTCGTCGCTGCGCATGACGTCCCAGTGTTTCTGCATGAACAGCACGTCTGGACGTGACCGGTGCATCGCGATGCGGTGAACGCAGTGGCCGACCTCGGCATCCTCGTCGGGTATGCCTTGGGAGCGAAGGCCGCGGTTCACGGGCCGCCACGTCTTTCCGGCGTCGTCGGTCCGGAACACGCCGGCCGCCGAGATGGCGACGAAGATCCGCCCGGCGTCGTTCGGATCCAGAACGATCGTGTGCAGGCACATCCCACCGGCTCCTGGCTGCCAGGAGGGCCCGGAGTCGTGGCCGCGCAGGCCGGGGAGCTCCTGCCACGTCTGCCCGCCGTCGATCGAGCGGAACAAGGCGGCGTCTTCGACCCCGGCGTAAACCGTGTCCGGGTCGGCCGGCGATGGTTCCAGATGCCAGACTCGTGCGAACTCCCAGGGATGCGGCGTGCCGTCGTACCACTGATGAGTGCCGGGGACGCCGTCATACTCGAACTGGTTACCGACCGGCTCCCACGTCTTGCCACCGTCGTCGGAACGCTGGATCAGCTGCCCGAACCAGCCGGTGGACTGCGACGCGTACAGCCGGGAGGGATCAGCGGGAGACCCCGTCAGGTGGTAGATCTCCCAGCCCCCGAAGTGGGGGCCGCTGATGTCCCACCGCTCGCGTTTCCCGTCCGACGTCAGGATGAACGCACCCTTACGTGTACCGACCAGCACCCGTACCCCGCTCATCCGTGCTCCTCTCCGAGCTTCGTGCCCGTACATAATCTTTGAGACAGTCCCAACGTTGACAGCGGGGGTCTGTCTCGTCCACCTGCTTCACGATTCCTGTGCCGGCGGAATAAGTCCGGCCGGATCGTGGAGCGCGGGAATGGCCGTGCCTCAATGCGTGTGACAGGGGGGATCGTACGGCCGGCCCGGAATGTAATCCTTCCATTCGTTCTTCGTGATCGGGGTGCCGGTGACCGCGCATATGTAGGCGGTGACCTGGGCGGTGTCGGTGTTCCACAGGCGGACCGTCAGGTCGGCGCCCGCTGTGGCGAGAATCGGCCGGGCGGGGTCGAAGGCGTTGGTGAAGACGGCGCCGGAAGGGCCGGTGAGGGCGGCCATCGTGAGCGGGCCGCGGGGGTGGGCGACGTTCCACAGCCAGGTCGTGCCGTCGCCCGCACTCGCGGCGAGGGTCCGGCTGTCCGGGCTGAAGGCCACCGAGAATATGTAGTTCTTCGGGCCGGTCAGGGCAGGGCCGACGGGGACGGGATGCCGGTGCTCGGTGAGGTCCCAGAGCTGCACCTTGTCGTCGGCTCCGGCCGTGGCCAGGGTATGTCCATCCGGGCTGAACGCCACGGTGAACACGTAGCTGGTGTGCCCCTTCAGCGGCGGGTCCAGCGAGACGGGCCGGCGAGGGTCGGCGACATCCCAGAGGTGGACGGTCTTGTCGGCGCTGCCAACGGCCAGGATGCGCCCATCCGGGCTGAACGCCGGGAAGTAGGCATAGTTCGTGGGACCGCGCAGCGGCCGGCCGAGACGCACCGGGTGGCGTGGATCGGCGACGTCCCACAGCCGTACCGATGTGTCGTCGCTGGTGATCGCGAGGACGCGGCCGTTCGGGCTGAACGCGACGCCTTCCACGTTCGAGGTGGGGCCGGTGAGCCGGGTCGCGATCGGAACCGGCCGGGCGGAATCGGTGAAGTCCCAGAGCTGTACGCCGCCGTCGATGCCGCCGACCGCGAGCGTACGGGCGTCCGGGCTCAGGGCGGCCGCCCCGGTGGCGCGCCCGGACCGGGTGGTGTTCGTCAACGTCGGTCCGAGCGGGACCGGCCGGCGTGGGTCGGCGATGTTCCACAGGCGCGCGGTGTTGTCGGCGCTCGTGACGGCCAGGACGCGGCCACCATCTCCGAACGCGGTCGTGAAGATCGGCTTGGCGGGACCGGTCATGAGGGGACCGGGCCGGTCCCATATCCGGGCCACGCCGTCGGCGGCGCTGGTCGCCATCGTGCGGCCGTCATGGGAGAAGACGACCGCCGTCACCGGCCCCGGGTGGGGAAGCGAGGTGGTGAGGTTCCGCCCGGCGAGATCCCAGATCCATACCTTGCCGTCGGAGCTCGCGGCCGCGAGGCTGCGACCGTCCGGGCTGAACACGACGGAGTTGACGAAGCTGTCCGGCCCGGTCAGTGGCCGTCCACGGCGCGTGGGACGGCGTGGGTCGCCGACGTTCCACAGCCGCACGGTGTCATCGGCGCTGCCTGCCGCCAGCGTGCGCCCGTCCGGGCTGAACGCCACGGAGAACACCGTCTTCGCCGCCCCGGTGAGCGGCGGGCCGAGCCGGACGGGATGGTGGGGGTCGCCGATGTCCCACAGACGTACGGTCCTGTCCGCGCCGCCCGCGGCGAGCGTGCGCCCGTCGGGGCTGAACGCCACGGACTGCACGAACCCCCCGGCCCCCGGGATCGGCGCGCCGAGCGGAGCCGGATGGTGGGGGTCGCCGACGTCCCAGAGATGTACGGTCCTGTCCGCGCCGCCCGCGGCGAGCGTGCGCCCGTCGGGGCTGAATGCCACAGAGTAGACCGTGTTCCGGGCGCCGGTGAGGATCGTCGCCGCGCCGGGCCGGGCCAGGTCCCAGAGGCGGACCGTCCTGTCGCCGCTGCCGCTTGCGAGCGTGCGCCCGTCCGGGCTGAACGCCACGGAGAACACCGTGTCCGTATGCCCGGTCAGGGGACGGCCCAGGAGCGCGGGCCGGCCCGGCACGGCCACGTTCCAGAGCCGTACGGCCTTGTCCGCGCCGGCCGTCGCCATCGTCCGCCGGTCAGCGGTGAGCGCCACCGTCTGCATGACGCCGGGCGGGCCGAGCACGCGGGTGACGCCCGGAGCGGAGAACGACTCCAGGAGGCTGGACCGCGCCTCCGAGGTGGGGGCGATGCGGTACGCGGCCAGAGCCAGCTGCGTCGCCAGCGCCACGTCAGTGGCGCGGAGCTTCCCCGCCTCCACCGCCACCTGACGGGAGATGGCGAGATCGCGCTGCCGTTCCGCGGACCCGCGCTGCTGGAACGCATACGTCGCGAGCAGTGCCGAGAGCAGTGAAAGGACGGTCAGCGCCGCGAGGAGTCGCTGGAGACGCCGCGTCCTGCGGCGAGCGGTGCGTGCGTCCGCGAGTTCCTGACGGACGCTCGCGTTCAGGAACTCGCGTTCCAGCGGGTTGAGGTCGGCCTGGTGGAACGGGTCGGCCGACCACTCACGGGCGACCGACAGACGTCCTCCGCGGTAGAGGCCGGCCGGATCAGCACCGGAGTCGCGCCAGACCTCGGCGTCGAGGGTGAGCTGACGATGGATGCGCAAGCCGGCCCGGTCGGTGCCGATCCAGGTGCGCAGCCGTGGCCACGCCGACAGCAGCGCTTCGTGGGCCATCTCCACCCGGCCGGCGTCCGCGGTGATCAGCCGCCGTTCGATGAAGCTGTCGAGCACGGCTTGGGCGTCGCCGCCGAGCAGCAGTTCGCTCCGCGGGGCCCGGCGTCGCGTGTCGCCGGTGTCGTCGGCGAGGTGGACGAGGCGAACGAACATCTGCCGGGCGAGGACCTGCTGGGCCGCGCTCAGACTCGCGTACACGTCGTCGGCGGTACGCGCGACCGCGCCGTGGATTCCGCCGCTGTCCCGGTAGTCCGCCATCGTCAGCCTGCCGCGATGGCCGCGTTCCCAGGTGGTCAGCAGAACATGGGACAGCAATGGCAGTGCGCCCGCCTCGTGAGCGGCTTCCGTACCATCGCCGGTGGTCGGCGCGAGGTCGCGGAGCAGCAGCTCGACCAGACCGTCTTCGAGGTCGAGATTGGCCTTGAGCGCCGGCTCCACGATCGCGCGGCGCAGCTCTTCTTCCGTCATCGGGCCGACGACGACCTGGTGATCTTGCAGGGCCGGCATCAGCTCGGGGTATTGCAGGGCGTGAGAGTAGAAGTCGGCGCGCAGGCCGATCACGGTGAGCACCGGGCCTGATGGGGTGCACAACGCGTCAATGAACGCCTGCCGCTCACTCTCCGCACACGGCGCGGTGAAAACCTCTTCGAACTGATCCACCACGAGGATGAGCCCGCGTCCACCGTGCTCCCCGTCGCCCCCCAGGCACCGCTCGATCAGATCGTCCAGTGATGCACGTTCGGATAACTGTTCCGGGCCCGTCTCCGCGCCGCCGGCAGAGGCGAGCTGCTCGGCCAATTCGGTCAACGGCCGCTCGCCGGGAGTGAACAGCACGAGCGGCCAGTCGTTCGTCCCGGGCAAAGAAGGCACGCCATTCCGCAACGCGGGGATCAGGCCCGCGCGCAGGAGTGAGGACTTGCCGGATCCAGATGGTCCGACGACCACCAGGGGACCGCCGGTACGGTGGGTTTCCGCCAGGCTGTCGAGTAGCAGACCGGTCAGCTTCTCTCTGCCGAAGAACCAGCCGGCGTCCTCCGGCTGGAAACTCGCCAGCCCGGGATAGGGGGCCGGGGCGTCGGCGGCCCGCTTTCCGGGCGTACGCCGGAGCCGGGCGAGCAGTTTCAGCCACTGCTCGATCGCCGCCGGATCCGTCACGCCGCATACGTTCAGGATCTGCCGGAACTGGCCGACCTGGTTGGCTGTCGGAAGATGCCGGCCGCTGAAGTATCCGCCGATCGTGCCGGGTGGAATATCGAGGGCTCGCGCGATCGCCCGGATCGTGAGCCCGGCCTGCTCTCGCAGCGCCGTCAACTCGTCCGCGAGCTGCTGCCGGGTACGTATGTGCTGGAGACCGGGCAGATCTTCGGTGGGCGTCGCATCGTCGGACACGATTCCTCCTCAGCGGGGGCCGCCCGCTCCCTCAAGGTAGACAAATCGCCGATATTACGCAGCGCGTCTTTGTGACATGGCAGGAGTCGGCCAGGCGGGGGCGGGATGGTTTTCCGCAGGATGGGCTGTACGGACCTGTACGGGTGTTGCACAGGGGCTTCCGGCACAGCCGCCGTTCGGGCTCCCCTGGAGGTGCAGGCTCGACCGACGGACAGCTCACCGAGGTGATCCGAACATGTCAGCATCCCCGAACAGTGCGATGGGTGCGATCCTCTACGGCCTGATCTCCGCGGCGATCTTCGCAGTGGCGGTCAAGTGCGCGTACGCGCCTCTTGTCCGATTTCTCATCTGGATCGGCCGCAGGCTTCCGCCGCGGATGAGGCCGCGCCTGCGCCACGGCGCGGACAGGGTATTCCCGGGCTGGCGAACGGCCGGAGGTCTCGCGCGTCCGCCGCTCGACTGGCGGCTCCAGCAGATCCGTGAGAGGAAACGGGTGGCCTATGCGCTGGTCGGCGGGGTGTACCTGGACATCAACCTCCATCCGGTCAACGTCGGAGAGCTCAGGGAAGGCGAGTTCAGCGGTCTCGACTCCGTCCGCTTGGACGTCGGCGGATCAGCCGCGTGGGTAGGTCACTATCTCTACGGGATGCCGGAAGGCAGGCAGCGGAGCTTTCTCTTCTCCAGTCTCGGCGACGATGCGTTCTCCCAAGATCTGCGGCAGCGCGTGAAGTATGCGGACTGGGTGAAGAAGTTCCACTATGGAGAGGCCAAGTACTCCCAGTGCGGTCTGTCCGTGAACCTCGAAAATCCGAATGACCTGCCGTCGACGACGCTGACCCATCGGGGAAGCCTCGGAAGCCTTGGGTGGCGTCAGATCCTGGCCCCTCTCACCAAGTGCACCAAGCGCGGCGGGATCATTTACATTTCTGGATACTTCAGGACCAATCTGTGCAACGGTCTAAGTCGGGCTCTCGAAGCGCTCCCTGCCCAGACTGTCGTCTGCATCGACCACGGGAGATTCCAGCCGGAGGATTATCGCCACACAGGAGCCGCGCTCACCAAGGCGTTCTCCTCGGCGCTCGTCGACGTCTATCTGTGCAGCACCACGGAGTTCCGTGACTTCGCGAGCGGGGCCGGCGTCGAAGGGGCACAGGACCGGCCGCTCGAAGAAGTCATCAAACTCTGCGAGGCGCGGCAGATCCTGCCGCCGTTCACGGTCATCAAGGGCAAGGTGGGGACCGCGCCGACGGCCTACATCGCCCATTACGGCGACGTCGAAACAATCGAACTCTCCCACGAGGTCGCACATACGCACGGCCGAGTGGGTAAGCAGAACGCTTTCAACGCCGGTTTCCTGCATGAGCTGGGGAGCGGGCAGCCCGGGTCGGATCTGTACACGGCCGTGGCAGGGGCGGTCCGGTGCGCGCTGGAGACATGGGCCAGCACGATGCAGCGCACGTGAAAACCTGTGACCAAAGGACAAGCTGTGGACTCACTTCATCCGGCGCACTACTTCGGTCTCTCCTCCTCCACCGTCATGCGCATCTTCGAGGGTGTGGAGATCGTCTGGGACGTGCTGCCGATGCTCGGCGGCCTCGTCGCCGAGTCGGTCGGAGGCAGGCGGATCATCAAGGGCGACGTGATGCCCGGCGCGTACATCGCGGACGGTCCTGTCCACATCGGTGAGGGCGCGGTGGTGGAACCCGGTGCGTGCGTGTTCGGGCCTGCCTACATTGGTTCCGGCGTCGTGCTGCGCCACGGCTCATACGTCCGGGAGAATGTCATGCTGCTGGACGGGAGTGTGCTCGGTCACGCCTCCGAGGCGAAGAACGCGCTCTTCCTGCCCGGCGCCAAGGCGCCGCACTTCGCCTATGTGGGCGACAGCGTCCTGGGACACCGGGCCAACCTCGGAGCCGGCACGAAGCTGAGCAACGCCACACTGACGGGCTCGCATGGCGCTGCCCGGCGCAGCGTCAGGATCCGGGTCGAGGACCAGACGGTCGACACGGGACTGAAGAAATTCGGCGCCGTACTCGGCGATGACGTGCAGATCGGCTGCAACGCGGTCCTCAACCCCGGCACCCTGATCGGTCCCGGCGGGATCGTGTACCCGAACGCCACCGTGCCCAAGGGCGTCTATCAGCCGAACGTCGTCATCAAGGCCGAGCAGAGTCGGCCGGCGGCGGAGCGGCGGGATGCCTGACGGATCGACCGGGGTCACACCAGGTCGTCCAGCCGAGGGACGGCCGCGTCGGAGTCGGCGGCGATTCGGTGTCGCCAGGACCTGAGGTGGCCGGGTCGCAGCCGGTCCGGCAGGCCACGGTCGCGATCGGCGAGCCACTCGATCGCGGTCCAGGCGACCCGCGCTGTCCAGTCCATGACCTCGTCCGGAATGGCGGGGACGTGGGGTGGCAACGGGCGAGCCGGGTCCGGGACCCGTAGCAGCAGGTCATGCCCGGAGACGCGTTCGGCGAGCACCGCTTCGATCTTCGTGTACAGGTTGTGGGTGCGCACGGCCCACGCGACGCCGTCGTATTCACCCGGGTGATAGTCACCTTCGATGCGAGCGCCCCACCAGGAAAGGTACGCGGGCGGCGTGCGCACGTAGACGATCCGCGCCGGGGTCGTCTTCAATAGCTGAGACGCGTAGGCGTGGATGCCCGGGCCGACGCCGCCTTCGCCGAACGCGGCAGGCCGGACGAGCGCCACGACCGGCCACGCACTGCCCTCGTCCGAGGTGCGGGCGATGTGCTGGGCGACGGACATCCAGGCGCTCGTACGCCCGCGGAAGCCGCCCGGAGGCATGGAGAGCACATGGCCGTGCCTGTTGACATCGACGTTGCCGCGGATCAGAACGAACTGGCGGCCAAGGGCTTCGGCGAGTAACGCCGCGGCCAGGCCGGTCCCGTGCCTGCCGCCGATGACGACGATCGGCCGCGGATCGTCGCACACAGGAGGACCCTCCGCGGGAACGAGTTGCCGGCCTCCGATCGGATCCTGAACGAGCAGATGCGTCGGCCAGGCCCGGGCCGCCGACCGCCATGTCCGGTGGCCCGGGCCGCCCTGCCAGCTGTACTCCTGACCGTCCTGCTGCAGGCTTTGCGTGCGGGCTCGTAGCTCCAGGGCCATTGAGCTGTACCCGGGGTGGCGATCGAGGTCGTCCGGTGTCGGCCGCCACAGCACGCCGGCGGCCTCTGCCAGCTCCTCGGCCTGTCCGTACGCCAGTGGTGCGACGCCCGGCTTCCGGAGGAACTCGGCGACACCGTTGGTGACCGCGCGGTATCGCGTGCCAGAGGTCACCTGTGACAGGCGTACGTCATACCGTTCGGCGCCTCCCTGGTCGCTGAGCACCAGCTGGGCGGCGGCGACGGGTGCCCATGGTCCTGGGCGACTGAGTCGTTCGATGTACGGGAGAGCGCGCCCGAGCACCTGCAGGGCCGTCCCGATCTGGCCGGTTATGCCGGCCGCGGTGGGGACGAGGATCTCATCCTCCGGCAGCCAGCCCATGGTCTGGAAGAGGCCTGCCACCGGTAGACCGGCGAGGAGTCCCAGATCGCGTAGGAACTCGGGCCGCAGCGGCCGTTCGCCGCCCAGGATCTTCCTCACGCTGCCGTCGTTGAGGTCGAGCTTGCGGGCGATGTCCGCGGCAGAGCCTGGCATGCCTCGTTTTCGCATCGCGCGTAGGCAACGGTTGATGGCCTCGAGGGCGCACTCTTTCTTCCATTGCTCCCACGCGTCGTCCCTGAGCGGCATCGACTACCTCCGACCCGAACCGGTGCGACACTGCTGAAGCCGAACTGTACGCGCGGGTAGCCGCATTGTTCACCATCCGCCGCCACCGGATGAGCATTGCTCGGGGCGTGGCGCGGAAACCAGGCACCCCCGTGCTGGTTTCCGCGCCGTTCTACCCGACCTGGGCAACAGTCAGCTGTCGCCGTCCTCTTCGCCCTGCCCGCCGTGGCGGTCTTGGCCGCGGTTCGTTGAAGAGATCGACGGCTGATAGGTGGTACGGCACGTGATGGACTTACTGTTCGCTCGGATAGCCGCCATGATCACCGGTCCTTTCCGGCGCCCCGTTCTGACACCTCAAGCGAAACGCGATCTCAGGCGCGATGAAAGTGCGTACGAAATGCTCGTACAAGGCCGTACAGCCGTCGGTGCCGCGTGAGGGTCGTGTCGATCATTGGTCGCATCGCGATCCCGGCCTGATACGGCCCGCGTTGCCGCGGCAGGCTTCGTCCACGAGCTCACCCGGTGAGAGGGTCGGCCGGGATGGCGGTCCGGGATAGGGCGAAGCTACGTCCCGGCCCCATACCGGCCGCCATGCTGCGGTTGAGACCGCCCCAAATAGCCCGATAAACGAGACAAATCATGCTATGGGGGCCACTCCTCATCGCCGACAGTGGAGGTGTGACAGACGAATTCTGGCCGCACAAGGAGGAGGATGCTGGTGGGAAGTCTGGGGTTCCTGTTTCTGCTGGGGGGAGTCGGCTATTGGATCTCTTTGCGTCTGCACCCCCTTATCGACTGTCGGACCTGCAAGGGCACGGGCCGGCACTACGGCGCGGCATTCACCTACGCGAGCCGGCTGTGCGCCACGTGCGGCGGCACCGCCCGGGTGCCGCGCCTGGGGGCCCGGCTCTTCCTCAGGAGTGAAAAGAAGTAGCGGCATCCTGCCGTTGGGCAGGCGGCGACCCACGTGATCCAACAGGTCATCGCTCATTCGTTGCCCGCACATGGGGAGGCTGTAGGCGATCGGGTGTTGAGATGACTGCATGAGCGGCATGGCCGACGACCCGCAAGCCTCGGGGGCCGATAAGTCGGCGGCGCAGTCGGGCGGGCGGCAGGAGGTTCAGCAAGCCAAGGCAGATGCTGACGCCGAAGCGGACCAGGCCATGGCCCGCCGGCTTGCCGAAGATGCGGCAGAGGTCACGCGTCTTGCCGACGCAGGCTTCGCCGGACGTCCTTACCAGGACTTTGAGGAACGTCTTATTCGCTACGCCAGGGCTCTGCTGACGGCGTGGCTGCTGTCCGGGGAGATCTTCGCTCGGTGCCGTGCGAAGGGCATGGGCCTGCCAGGTCCGGCACGACTGCCGGCTCATGAGGATTGCGGGGACATGGCCGCCGACACGCTGGTCCACGGCCTGCGGGACTTCCGCCGGCGTGCCCTCGTCGACGGGGGATGGAAGCCTGAGGATGGGGCGCGGCTTGACACCTCCTTCGTCGACGGGCTCCTGGAGCCCTTCGCGAACGCCTATCGAGGCTGGAACGTCCAAGCCCAGCGGGAGGTGGATGAGCTCATGCGGAGAGACCCTGAGGCGACCGAAGCGGATCTCCAAGAGATCGCCGCCGACCCGGCCACCAGCGACCCACAGGAGATCGTCATGCGTCGCAGCGCGGTCCAGGAGGCTCTCGGCGCTCTCGCCGACACCACCGCTCGCGTCCTCGTGCTGGGTCAGATGGGGTACCGGCCAAGCGAGATCGCCGAGCTCATGGACATGACGCCATCCGCGGTCGAAGAGACGTTACGCCGACATCGCTCCGAGACTCGGTCGAAGGAGGATGAGCCGGATGCCTGAGCAGGCATCCGAGCCAATGGACATGGACGAGGGCAACTCCTCGAGCGCGACCTCCTCGGCCGGCGGGGACGGGGCACGACACCTCCGCGACCGGACCTCTTCGGCCGAAGTGATCAGCATCCAGCTCCGCGCCTTCAGACGCGAGGTCGGCCGCGCCTTCGCCCGGGGTCTGGGCGACGGCATCGCTGTAGCCAACGGCTTCGCCCGCGACCTCGCCAGAGCGCACCTTCGCGAGCCGGACGACTACACCTGTTTCCCCGATGACGTGGATGAGGCCTGCGGCGAAGCCCTCCGCATGGTCCGGCGTCTGACAGCCGACCTTCATGACGCCACGAACGAAGGTTTCGCTCCCGCCACCAGCCGTGATATGTCCGATCTCCGGACTGCGACAGACGAGCTTCACCGCGCCGTTTCACAGGACATCGCCGACGACCCAGCGTCCTTGGTCGCCTGGAACCAGCATGGTGCCGAGCTGGTGATCACACTGGCCGACGTCTATGACCGGAGCATCGGCACGCAGACGGCCGATCATCTCGCCCGTGCTTACGACCTCGCCCGAGGTGTCACCGTCGCGTTGATGCTCGCGGAGGCGCTTTTCCGAGCCCGCCTCCGCGATCTGTCTGACGTGGACGTCTGCGGGCTGGACCTCACCGAAGCCGATTTCCTGGGAATGACCTTGGATGGCGTTCTGTGGTCGGCTTCGACGAGCTGGCCAAGCGACATGGCGGACTGGATCCGAGATCAGTCGGTCGAGACAGATATCCCGGGGATACATGTCGTGCGAGCCGGCACACAACGCTGACCGCAGGAACAACGGTATAACTCCTGTGGTGAGCCGGCTGTGACCGCCGAGACCAAACCGCCGGACGCTGCCGTGCCGGCTGAGTGGCCGGGAGCGGTGGTGGAGCCTGCCGGGGGCGAGCTACAGCGCCCCGGAAATGATCGGCTCTAGTTTTTTCTGCGAATGCTCGCCAGGATGTCGAGAATCCGAGGCGTGCTTCTACCTATACGCGAGAGCGCCGATGGAGGGCGCCAGAGCGTGAGGAGCAGTGACGTGAAGTACATGCTTTTGATGCAGTTCAGCGCGGCACAGACGGACTTCCCGGCGATCGACACCTGGCCGGCCGAGGACGTCAAGGCCCACATCGAGTTCATGCAGAGCGTCAATACGAAGATCATCCACGCCGGCGAGCTGGTCGACGCGCAGGGGCTGGCCATGCCGGACCAGGCCAAGATCGTACGAGCCGGGGACGGCCAGGCGCCCGTGGTCAGCGACGGGCCGTTCCCGGAGACCAAGGAGTTCCTGGCCGGCTGGTGGATCGTCGACTGCGAGTCCCCCGAGCGGGCGGTCGAGATCGCCGCGTACGTCTCGGCCGCGCCCGGCCCCGGCGGCAAGCCGCTGAACATGCCGATCGAGGTACGCCCGGTGATGTCGGGCCCGCCTGAGGAGCTGTAGCGAGCTGCGTACACCGGACACGAGCACCGAGGACCTGCTGCGCCGACTGGCGCCGCAGGTCCTCGGCGTGCTCACCCGGCGCTTCGGAGACTTCGACACCGCCGAGGACGCGGTGCAGGAGGCGTTGCTGGCCGCGGCGTCTCAATGGCCCGAGGAGGGCCTGCCCGGCAATCCGCGGGGATGGCTGATCCACGTCGCCATCCGTCGCATGACCGAGCAGGTGCGCAGCGAACAGGCGCGGCGCCGCCGGGAGGACCTCGCGGCCCTGCGGGTGCCCGCCGACCGGCAGTCGGCGCCGCCCGCGGACAGTGAGCACGAGACGGATAGCGACGACACGCTGACCGTGCTGTTCATGTGCTGCCACCTCGCGCTGACCCCGACGTCGGCGATCGCCCTGACCCTGCGGTCGGTGGGGGGTCTGACCACCACCGAGATCGCCAACGCCTTCATGGTGCCCGAGGCGACCATGGCGCAGCGGATCAGCCGGGCCAAGCAGCGCATCAAGGCCTCCGGTGTCCCGTTCCGCCTGCCGACCCGCCAGGAGTGGGCGCACCGCCTGCACTCCGCACTGCACGTGCTCTACCTGATCTTCAATGAGGGCTACGCCAGCAGCACCGGCCCCGATCTGCAACGCGGCGAGCTGTCCGGGGAGGCGATCCGGCTGGCCAGGGCGGTCCGCGAACTGCTCCCGGACGACTGCGAGGTCGCCGGGCTGCTCGCACTGATGCTGCTCACCGATGCCCGGCGCCCCGCCCGTACCGGTCCGAACGGCGAGGTCATCCCCCTCGCAGAACAGGATCGGAGCCGGTGGGATGGCAAGGCCATCGCCGAAGGCGTCGCGCTCCTCACCGACACGTTGTCCAAGGGTGCGGTCGGCCCCTACCAACTCCAGGCGGCGATCACCGCGGTTCACGACGAAGCGGAACGGGTGGAGGACACCGACTGGCAGCAGATCCTTGCGCTGTACGGGCTGCTGGAGCGCATGTCCGACAACCCCATGGTCTCGCTCAACCGCGCCGTCGCCGCCGCCATGGTCCACGGCCCGGCCACCGGCCTGGACATGCTCGAGGCGCTCGACGCCGACGGGCGCCTGGCCGGACACCACCGTCTTCACGCGGCCCGGGCCCACCTGCTGGAAATGGCCGGCGACCCGCAGGCGGCCGTCGAGAGCTACCGCGCGGCGGCCAATCGCACCACCAGCATCCCGGAGCGGCACTACCTCACCACCCGCGCCGCCCAACTCGCCGCCTCGGGAGACTAATACTCCAGCTGGTGCGTCCAGAAATCTTGCTGGCGGCTCGTTGGAGGACGCTGCCTGGCTCGTCGTCGGGCCGGGAACCAGAAGACCCCGCCAGGACGGTGATCCTGGCGGGGTCTGAACGTTTGGGTGTACCGGTGTGCGGGTCGCCTCTCGGCGAGGGGCACAACGCG
>JAOPYL010000194.1 GCA_025964625.1 Actinoallomurus sp.
GGCGGGCGGCCCGGTGACCTGCGGCCGCGCCGCCGGGGAACCGGCCACCGGGGAGCCCGTCACCGGGGTGTCCACCGGTGGATCGAGCCGCTGCGGCGTGAACCGCGTGTCCGTGTCCTGCATGATCGAGCCGGCGGGCAGGATGACGAACGCGGTGAGGCCGCCGGACAGGGCGGCGCGCAGCTCCACCCGGATCCCGTGGCGCTGGGCCAGGCGGCCGACCACGAACAGGCCCATCCGGCGGGATACCGAAACATCGATGGTCGGCGGGTTCGCCAGCCGCCAGTTGGCCTCTTCGAGCTGCTCCGGCGACATGCCGACGCCGTTGTCGGAGATCTGGACCATGGCGCCGCCGCCGCTGAGCAGATGCCCGGACACGGCCACCTTGGTGTGCTCGGGCGAGAAGGACGTGGAGTTCTCCACCAGCTCGGCCACCAGATGGACGAGGTCGTTGACGTTCCGGCCGGCGACCGACACGTCGTCCTGAACCCGCAGGGTGATCCGACCGTACTGCTCCACCTCGGACAGCGAGGCGCGAACGATGTCGACCAGCGGCACCGGTTTGTTCCAGCGCCGGGCCTGCTCCTGCCCGCCGAGGACGAGGAGGTTCTCGCAGTTGCGGCGCATGCGCGTCGCAAGGTGGTCGAGCTTGAAGAGGCTGTCCAGCCGGCCCGAGTCCTGCTCGGTCTGCTCCAGATCCTCGATCAGCCGCAGCTGCCGCTCGATCAGCGACTGGCTGCGCCGCGAGAGGTTGACGAACATCGCGTTGACGTTGCCGCGCAGCAGGGCCTCGTTGGAGGCCAGTCGTACCGCCTCACGGTGGACCTCGTCGAAGGATCGGGCGACCTCGCCGATCTCGTCGGTGGTGTAGACGTCGATCGGCTCGACGTGGAGGGTCTCGTTACCGGCGTCGACATCCCGCAGCCGCCGCACCAGATCGGGCAGGCGGTTACCGGCGACGTCCAGCGCGCCGGCGCGCAGCCGCCGCAGAGGCCCGACCAGGGACTGGGCCATCACCAGCGTGACGAGGAGGACCAGCAGCAGGACCACTATGACCGCCACGGCGCTGAGGATCGCCGACCGCGTCGCGCGGCTCTTGTGGGCCTGACTGCCCGCGATCACCTCGTCGGCGAGCTTCCGCTCGACGACGCGCATCAGGTCGATCTTCGTGGTGGCCGCCTTGAGCCACTCGTCGCCGTCCTGGGACGTGGTCGGATCCAGGTCGAGGTGACCGCTGCCCTTGCCGCTGAGGCCCAGCGAGATGGCGCGCTCCCGTAGCACCGAGAAAAGGTCCACCTGCGGGCCGATCACGGTGTCGTCGTAGAACTGGCTCTGTTCCGGTGTCGCGGCCTCGCGGAACGAGGCGATCTCGCTGTCCTCCCGCGACTGCGCCGCCGCCAGGGACGTCAGCTCGATGGGCCCGAACACGCCGTTCGCCGTGGAGGAGTACAGCAGCCCCCGCTGCTCGGACGTCTGTTCCTTGGCGCGTGACAGCGCCACCATGGCACGGGCGGTCTCGGTGAGCCTCCCGTCCGCGGCGCCCTGCGTGATCACGTCGTTGAACGCCAGCAGGTCGCTGATGGACTCGGAGTACACGACGATGACCGTCGACGCCGGCATCTCGGTCTGGGTGGCGTTGGTCCGCAGGTTGGCGATGCCGTCGAGGCGGTTCCGCATCCGGGTGGCGTTCGCCACGACCTGAGATCCGTACGCGCCGCCGATCCCGCCGGCCAGCCTGCGTACCGCCGCGGCCGTGGCGTCGACCTTGCGATACTGCTGCTGCACGCCACCGAACTCGGCCGATCCGCGACCGGCCGCGATATAGGCCGCCGTCAGGTCACGCTCGGTACCGAGCTCGTGGACCAGGCCGGTGATGGCGCTGCCGAGCTCCGCCAGCCGCTCCAGCCTGCTGTAGGCCCCCGCGCTGCCCGCGGCCGCCGAGACGCGCGACCCGCCGAAGGCCACCGCGACGATGGTGGGTATCAGGATCAGCGCGATCAGCCGCGACCGTACGCGCCAGTTGCGCAGACGGAGCCTGCTGCCGGGCCGATGGGCACCAGAAGACGAGGCACCGGCGTCCTGCGCCGCAGAGGGCAACGGAGCGCGATCACCACGTTCGTCGTTCGGTTGCATACGCACTTGGCGTTTACACCCTCTCACGGTAGGGATCCGCGCTGGTCAGAAAGGAGGCCCTGACATCGGGTGCATCGCGTCTTCCGCCCAGCGACCGACATTGCAGCACACAGCGGGGACCACTCGCAAAGGGACCGAAATTCTTTGCGACACCGTTGACTTCGGAGTGACTTGACCACCGCTGACAGTGACCGAAATCAGGGCCGCGACCTGACGTACCGTAATAGTGAATTGCATTCGGTTACCCTGGGTACACAATCAGCCGCCCGGGGGACGCTCGCGCGTCCGACTCGGAATTGGTATCGCTGGACCGGACACCACGGCTCCGGTCGTGGCGGCACCGCCGGCACATGAACTTTCGCAGGTCAGGGCATCGTCGTCAGCCCCGCGCCCCGAACCTCACATTGAGCCATAAATCTCTCTTAATCCTGACATTTAGTGACATACGTAGACATCCAACTGTTAACAGGTCGTTACGATGAGCCGGTTGATCCGTAATTGACCGGTTCTGACTCCTGTGTTCCACGGTCGGGGTGCTGTAGCCTCCCGACTGGTCGTGATCCATCCCTCGCCTTGACAGCCGGGGCCGGCACGACCCCCGCAGTCGTGCCCCCGCTTCTTCCCGTCCCCTGAACCCTCCTGTTAGGGAGCGCCATGAGACAACGCCGGTCTCGCCCCGCCCTCCTCATATGTCTTCTCCTCACCGCCGCTCTCGTCATGGGGTGCGGCAGTTCGAAAACGTCCAGCTCAGGTGGCCTTGAGAAGAAGACCATCACGGTCGCCTCACTGCCCCTGGTCGACGCCGCCGGACTGCATATCGCCGTCCAGAAGAAGTTCTTCGAAGCCGAAGGTCTCCGCGTTCAGATCAAGCCGGTCGCCCAGAGCATCCAGGCGCTGCCCGCTCTGAAGAACGGTCAGGTCGACGTCATCGCGGGCGGTAACTACGTGACATTCCTTCAGGCCTACGAGAAGGGTGCGCTGAAGCTGCGAATCATCGCCGACGCCGCCGCGGAAGCCCCGCGCTTCATGGCGCTGCTCACGATGCCGAATTCATCCATCAAGCAGCCGAAGGACCTCGAGGGAAAGACGGTCGCCGTCAACATCCTCAACAACATCCAGTCACTAACCCTCAACGAGGTCCTCAAGGCCAACAACGTCGACCCCACCAAGGTGAAATACCGCGCGATCCCCTTTCCGCAGATGGGCGCTGCCCTCCAGGAGGGCCAGGTGGACGCGGTGCACACGGGTGAGCCGTTCGGCACCGCCATCCAGCGCAAGCTGGGCGCGCGGATGGTCCTCGACGGCGGCGGCGCCCCGGTCACCGACCTGCCGGTCAGCGGATACATCACCACGCAGCAGTTCGTGGAGAAGTACCCGAAGACCGCGGCGGCGTTCCAGCGCGCCATCCAGAAGGCGCAGCAGCTGGCGTCCAGCGATCGGAAGACGGTCGAGGAGGTGCTCCCGGGCTACGCGCACGTGGACGGCGCGACGGCCTCTGTGATCAGCCTCCCGGACTTCCCCACGTCGCTGAACCCCACCCGCCTGCAGCGGCTGCCCGACCTGATGCTGCAGAACGGCCTGGTGAAGAGCAAGATCGACATGAAGACCCTGATCTTCACGCCAGCCGCGAAGTGACCACGCCGTATGACAACGCACAACCCTCGGTTCCGGCGTCTCCCGCGCACCGGTAGGTGGCTGCGGGGGCTCGCCGGGCTCGCGGTCCTGGCGGCGGCGAGCGAGATCCTGGGACGCGCGGGCATCGTCCACCGGGACTTCCTCCCGCCGGCCTCGACCATCCTCGCCCGCGCCGTCAGCCTCGCGGGCGACGCGGACTTCCTGACGAACCTCTGGAGCACCATCAAGGCCTGGGCCATCGGCCTCGCCATCGCGATCGGCGCCGGAGTGCCGCTCGGCCTGTTGCTGGGGGGCGTCCCTGTCCTCAACACCGCGGTCCGCGCGGTCATCGAGTTCCTCCGGCCGATCCCCTCGGTCGCGCTCATCCCGCTCGTCAGCCTGATCCTCGGCTCGGGGCTGACGACGGAGGCGACGCTCATCGTCTACGCCGCCGCGTGGCCCGTACTGTTCAACACGATCTACGGTCTGCAGGACGTCGACCCGCTGGCCAAGGAGACATTGCGCGCGTTCGGCTTCGGAAGGTTGTCCGTCATGTGGCGGGTCTCCCTGCCGGCCGCGGCCCCGTTCATCGCCACCGGGGTACGACTGGCCGCCGCGACCGCGCTGATCCTGGCGGTCGGCACCGAGATCCTGTCCGGCTTCGGACAGGGACTCGGCACCTTCATCGCCCAGGCTCAGCAGTCGATCGACGGCACGAAGGACGTGCTCGCCGGCACGGTCTGGGCGGGCGGGCTCGGCCTGCTCATCAACACCGTGCTCGTCACAGGCGAACGCCGGCTGTTCCGCTGGCACGGCGCCCAGACGGGAGGTCGGTCATGACCGCCGCCTCCATCGGCCGCCGCCCGTCCCGCTACGGGCTGGGCGTGCTGACCGCGGTCCTGCATCGCTGGCTCGTGCTCGTGGTCGGCGTCGCCGCCTGGGAGCTGGGCACCCGCGCCGCGGCGAGCGCGTACTTCCCGCCGCCGTCAGAGATCGTGGCCCGGATGTACCACCTGTGGTTCGCCGGTCCGGCGTCTCGCCTCTTCCTGACCCCCACCGCCATGACCAACATCGTGCCCAGCCTCACGCGCATGGGGATCGGGCTGGCCGCCTCAGTGGTCGTCGGCGTCGCGCTCGGCATCGCGCTGGGCCGGTCGGAGCGGGCGTTCGAGTACCTCGACCCGCTGTTCCAGTTCGCCCGGGTCATCCCGCCGCCCACGCTGGTGCCGGTCTTCATCGTGTTGTTCAAGATCGGGTCCCAGATGCAGGTCGCCTCGATCATCTTCAGCGCGATCTGGCCCGTCCTCCTGAACACCGCGGACGGCGCGCGCTCGGTCGACCAGCTTCAGATGGCCACCGCCCGGGTCTTCAAACTGTCCGCGGCCGACCGGCTCTTCAAGATCATCATCCCGTCGACGCTACCCAAGATCTTCGCCGGTCTGCGGCTCAGCCTGTCACTGTCACTCATCCTGATGGTCTTCTCCGAGCTGCTGCCCGGGACGGCCAACGGGATCGGGTTCGAGCTCACCGATGCGCAGAGCCGCTCGGATCTGCCGGGCATGTGGGCGGGAATCGTCCTGCTGGGCGTTCTCGGGTACGTCCTCAACACCGTTCTTCTCGTGGTGGAGCGACGCGTGCTGGCGTGGCATCGCACGTCTCGCGGCACCGACAACTAAAGGACCAGGGATCTCACTCATGACCGATGGACTCACCGTCCGCGGTGCCGTGTTCGACTTCTTCCGCCAGATCGGAGCGACGACCCTCTTCGGCAACCCGGGCTCGACCGAGCTGCGGATGTTCCAGGACTGGCCGGAGGACTTCACCTACGTTCTCGCGCTGCAGGAGTCGGTGGCGGTCGCGGCCGCGGCCGGTCATGCGATGGGCACCGGCCGCGCCACCGTGGTGAGCCTGCACTCGGCCGGCGGGGTCGGGCATTCGCTCGGCGCCGTCTTCAACGCCTACCGCGACCGCGTCCCGCTCCTGATCGTCGCCGGCCAGCAGTCGCGCGCGATGCTCCCCACCCGCGCGTTCCTGTCCGCGGACGAGCCGGCGCAGTTTCCCAGGCCGTACGTCAAGTGGAGCCGGCAGCCCGAACGCGCCGAGGACGTACCGGCGGCGTTCGCCGAGGCCTACCACGTGTCGATGACGCCTCCTCGCGGCCCGGTGTTCATCTCGGTGCCCGAGGACGACTGGGAGCACCCGGCCGACCCGGTCGAGCCCCGCGAGGTCCGTACCGGCTTCGTCGGCGAGCCGCAGGCGCTCGAGGAGCTGGCGGACGCCCTCAACGCCTGCCGCGACCCCGCCCTCATCATCGGCCCCGGCGTGGAGGACGACGGCGCCCTGCCCGCCGTGGTGAGCCTCGCGGAACGGAGCGGCGCGGCCGTGTGGATCAGCCCGCTGTCCGGGCGCTCGGGATTCCCCGAGGATCACCGTCTCTTCCAGGGATTCCTGCCGCCCGTGCGCGATCAGCTCGCCCGCCGACTCGAGCGATATGACGTGGTCGTGTCGCTCGGCGCCCCCATCTTCACGTACCACGTCCACACCGAAGGCCGGTACCTCCCCGAGGGGACGCGCCTGTTCCACCTCGACTGCGACCCGGCGCAGACGGCCTGGGCCCCCGTCGGGACCAGCGTGCTCACAACGATCCGGGCAGGCGTGACCGCACTGCTCGAGCTGGTCGACAAGGCCGATCGCGAGGCGCCGGAACCCCGGCCGCGGCCCGGCGCACCGGCGGCGACCGATCCCATCCAGGCCGCCCTGGTGATCGAGACACTCCGCGAGCTCATGCCCGAGGACGCGGTCGTGGTCGAGGAGACGCCCAGCCACCGGGAGGTGCTGCACGCCCGCCTGCCCATCACCCGGCCCGGTGGGTTCCTCACCACCGGCAGCGGCGCGCTGGGATGGGGCCTGCCGGTCGCCGTCGGCCGCGCGCTGGCCGGCTCGGGCGAACGGATCGTCTGCGTGGCCGGCGACGGGTCGAGCATGTACTCCATCCAGGCACTGTGGACGGCCGCGCAGCACCGGGCGCCGGTCACGTTCGTCATCCTGAACAACCACGGCTACGGGGCCGTCAAGGAGCTCGGCCGCCGGATCGACATCACGTCCGTGCCCGGAACCGACATCCACGGCATCGACTTCGTCACGCTCGCCGCGGGACTGGGCTGCCCGGGACGCCGGGTGGAACACGCTGCCGAGCTCGCGGACGCGCTGTCCGACGCCCTGCGCCGCGAGGGCCCGTCCATCGTGGAGGTCGCCGTGGCAGCCGGTGAGTCCTCCGCCTACGAGCCAATGGCAAGGTGAGTCTCCTGCTCCAGATCGAGAAGGTCGGTCATTCCTACGCCGGCCACACGGCGCTGGAAGATGTGAACCTCGAAGTCGCCGAGGGTGAGCTGGTCAGCATCGTCGGCCCGTCCGGCTGCGGCAAGTCCACCCTGCTGCGATGCATCGCCGGGCTGGTCCGGCCCAGCCAGGGCCGCGTCGTGCTGAACGACGCGGAGATCGAGGACGTCCCCGACAACCTCGCCGTCGTGTTCCAGGACTACAGTCGTTCGCTGCTTCCCTGGCTCTCCGTACGCGACAACGTCGCGGTCCCGCTGCGCAGACACGGCAAGCCGAAGGCGGAGCGGCGCGCGGCCGCCTCGGAGGCACTGGAGGCGGTGGGGCTCGGCGCCGCGGCGCAGAAGTATCCCTGGCAGCTGTCCGGCGGCATGCAGCAGCGGGTGTCCATCGCCCGTGCCCTGGCCTACAAGCCGGCGCTGCTCCTGATGGACGAGCCGTTCGGCTCGGTCGACGCGCAGACACGTGAGGACCTGGAGGACCTGGTCCTGCAGGTACGCGGCGAGGGCATGACGATCCTGCTCGTCACGCACGACATCGACGAGAGCGTCTACGTCGGCGACCGGGTCGCCGTGCTGAGCCGCGCCCCCGGGAAGGTGATCGCCGACCTCCCCGTCGGCCTGCCGGCCGAGCGCGACCAGATCACGACGCGGGAACTCCCGGAGTTCGTGCGCCTGCGCGCGGAAGTAGGGCGTCTCGTACGTGGCGGCTCCGCGCCGGTGGCTTCGTAGGGACCGGCTCTCGCTCCCTGCGGGTCACTTGGCGTCGGCGTAGCACTCGACCGGGACGGCACCGAGCGGGAACCGGACGGGGGTGTCGCCGAACACCAGGCGACGTGCCTCTTCGGCGGACTCACCGATGGCCGCCGTCACGGCGGCGGTGAACTCCTCAGGTGCGTGCACGATCACCTCGTCGTGCTGGAAGAAGACCAGCCGGGGAGCGCGCTCCGGCGGCCCGCCGGCGGCGAGCGCGGTCAGCCGCCGGCGCAGCGTCGCCAGCAGCACGAGCGCCCAGTCCGCGGCGCTGGCCTGCACGACGAAATTGCGGGTGAACCGGCCCCGGCTGCGCACCGCGGCGCGGCCTTCGTCCTGGACCGCGAGGTCGCGCCAGGCCGGCGACGGCGGCGGGCAGGTGCGGCCGAGCCGGGAGCGGACGAGTTTTCCCGCCTCCCCCGCGCGGGCCGCCGCCTCGACGTACTCGTAGGCGTCCGGGAAGCGCCGGCGCATGATGGCGAGCAGTTGTGGCGCCTCACCACTGGACCCGCCGTACATCGCGGACAGCATCGCGATCTTCGCCTTGTCGCGAGCACCGCCGAACGCCCCGGCCAGCGCGGCGTACAGGTCGCTCTCGCCGGCCGCCGCCGCGAACGCCCGGTCGCCGGCCAGCGCCCCGAGCACGCGGGGCTCCAACTGCGCGGCGTCGGCCACCACGAGCGTCCAGCCCGCGTCGGCGACGACGGCGCGGCGCAGCACCTTGGGAATCTGCAGCGCTCCCCCGCCGCTGGTCGCCCAGCGACCGGAGACCACTCCCCCGACGACGTACTCCGGGCGGAACCGGCCGTCACGCACCCATGCGTCCATCCACGACCAGCCGTGCGCGACGTAGAGCCTCGCCAGCTCCTTGTGCTCGAGGAGCAGCCTCGCAGCCGGGTGCTCGACCTCCCGCAGGACCCGTGAACGGGTGGAGGGTAGCGTGACGCCCGCCGCCGCGAACGCCTTGATGACCTGCGCGGGCGAGTCCGGGTTGATCCGCCGCCCGAGGGCCTCGCCGATCGCGTCCGCCAACTCCTGCAGCCTGCGGGGCCGCAGGCCGGAAGCCGGCCGCGGCCCCATCAGCCCGGTGAGCAGTGCGTCGTGCACCTCGGCACGCCACGGCAGGCCGTCATGGCCCATCTCGGCCGCCGCCAGGCCGCCGGCCGACTCGGCGGCCGCGAGCAGCCGCAGCCCGGCGTGCGCGATGCGCCGTTGCTGGTCGGCGTGGACGGCGACCACGTCGTCGACGTCGTCGGACGGGCGGTGGCCGAACAAGGTGGGCGGCCCGTCGTGGGCGGCGGGGTCATCGGGCACGGCGTGGCCGCCCAGGCGGGCGAGCGCCGCGCCCAGCGAACGCGGCTCGCCGGACCGCCCTGCGTGGCCGAGCAGCAGGGTCTCGGTCAGCTCCAGGTCGTGGCAGCGCGCCACCCGGACGCCGGCATCGAGGAGCCGCGGGTAGATGTGGCCGCTCGCGGCCCAGACC
>JAOPYL010000221.1 GCA_025964625.1 Actinoallomurus sp.
CACATTATCGCTATGCGTATGCTGCACAGCCAAGCAACCCAGCGAAGGAAGAGGTGACCGTGGTAGTGAGCGCTGCCAACTCCGCGGCGCGCAAGCGCTCCCGGCCGTCCGGATCCACGGGCCGGGATTCGCGGGGAACCGAGCGGGTACCAGAAGTTGTGCCCGAGCAGTCGTCGGCGCAGGCCCCGGAGGGCATGACCGGCCGGCGAGCGGGCAAGGCTAACGACGAACTGGTGGCCCTTCCCGAAAAGGGGCTGCCCGGTCCTGACCTGACGGTCGTCGGCCCAGGCGATAGTGGCCAGGGTGAAGGCAAGGGTCCAGGTGACCTGGACGATGCGGACGAGCTGGGGAACTTCGACGACCTCCCGGTCGACCTCGAAGTGGACGAGCTCCCCGACGACATCTCGGAAGAAGATCTCGTCGTTGATCTTGAGATCGCCGAGGTCCCCGATGAAGCCGCCGATGGCGAGCCAGTCGACGCGGAGGAGGGGACCGAGGCCAGCGCGGTCAAGCCCGAGGGCAAGGCTGAGGGCACCGATGACGAGATTTTCGTCTTCGGTGACGATGACGACGACCTCCCCGCCGCACAGGTCGCGGTGGCCGGCGCAACGGCTGACCCGGTCAAGGACTACCTCAAGCAGATCGGCAAGGTACCGCTCCTTAACGCCGAGCAGGAAGTCGAACTGGCCAAGCGCATCGAGGCCGGCCTGTTCGCCGAGGAGAAGCTTGCCGAGGGCAAGGGGCTGACCGGCGACCAGCGCAGCGACCTGGAGTGGATCGCCGAGGACGGCCGCCGGGCCAAGAACCACCTGCTCGAGGCCAACCTGCGGCTGGTCGTCTCACTGGCCAAGCGCTACACCGGTCGCGGCATGCTCTTCCTGGATCTGATCCAGGAGGGCAACCTCGGCCTGATCCGCGCGGTCGAGAAGTTCGACTACACCAAGGGCTACAAGTTCTCGACCTACGCCACCTGGTGGATTCGGCAGGCGATCACCCGCGCCATGGCCGACCAGGCACGTACGATCCGCATCCCGGTTCACATGGTCGAGGTCATCAACAAGCTGGCCCGCGTGCAGCGTCAGATGCTCCAGGATCTCGGCCGCGAGCCGACCCCGGAGGAGCTGGCCAAGGAGCTCGACATGACGCCTGAGAAGGTCGTCGAGGTCCAGAAGTACGGCCGCGAGCCCATCTCGCTGCACACCCCGCTCGGCGAGGACGGCGACAGTGAGTTCGGCGACCTCATCGAGGACTCCGAGGCGATCGTGCCCGCCGATGCGGTCAGCTTCACGCTGCTGCAGGAGCAGTTGCACTCGGTGCTCGACACGCTGAGCGAGCGCGAGGCCGGTGTGGTGTCGATGCGGTTCGGCCTCACCGACGGGCAGCCGAAGACCCTTGACGAGATCGGCAAGGTCTACGGCGTCACTCGGGAGCGCATCCGTCAGATCGAGTCGAAGACCATGTCGAAGCTGCGGCACCCCTCGCGTTCACAGGTGCTGCGCGACTACCTCGACTGACCTACGGTGGCGACGGGCCCGGGCTGGATCATCCAGCCCGGGCCCGCGTCGTCTCGACCGGCCGCCCCGGCGGTCAGGACGTGATCACATCGACGTTGGGGCCGTTCAGCTCGGCGGTGTAGCCGAGGTCCAGCAGCGTCTTGACGAGTTCGTCGGGCGTCGCCGGGTCGGCGGCGTTCCGTAGCAGCGCGCGGGCGACGGCGCCACGGGTCGCCTTGGCCATGTGGCTGACCACCGAGCGCCTGCCGTCGCGTTCGCGGAAAACCCGCACGTGCGTGGTGGGCGGCTTCCATGCGGCGGCATACGGCGCCGAGCGCATGTCGACGAGCAGGCCGCCGGCCGGGAGTGCCGTGGTCAGCGCGGGGCGCCAGACGGCCGCCAGAGCGCCGAGGGGAGGCAGTTTCACCCCCATGGCGAGCCGGTACGGCGGGACGCGGTCGGCGGCCCGTAGCGCGCCCCACAGCCCGGAGAAGATCAGCAGTGAACGTTCCACCCGCTCCGGGTCCAGAGTGGCGAGGTCGAGGTTGTCGTACAGCACGCCGGTGTAGAGGCGGGCGGCGGGCAGCGTCGGCGCGGTACACAGCTCACGGTTGCGCGCGAGGGCGTCCGCCTGGCCGGGGGACAGGCCCAGCACCTGGCGGGCCTGGTCGGCGGGACCGGCGCAGAGAGTCTCCAGCGCGCCGAGTACGCGCTGCCGGGTCGTGGTGAGCGCTGGGATGCTGAGCGCGGCCGGGTCGAGCGGCGGCCCGTCGCCGCTTCCGGCCTTGCCCTCCGACGGCGGCAACAGGATCAGCATCGTCCCCCCGGTGTCGTGGTCCCCCGGCGGATCGGCGCGTGAGGCGGCCGGGTGCGTGAAAGCCGGGTGCGTGAAAGATAAAGATGAGGCGGCTGCCGCCCGGTGTGGGCGACGGCCGCCTCGTCGGTTATGGGTACGGCTGGCCTGGCCTACCGCTCGTCTTCCGTCGGTGCGGTGGCAGGGGTCTCAAGCAGCCGGTCGGTCTCGTCGTGGATTTCCGCGCCCGCCGCACGTAGCGACTCGCCGTACTTACGGCCATGGTGGGCACAGAACAGCAACTCGCCGCCGCCCGCGAGGACCGCGCGGACATAGGCTTGGGCACCGCAGCGGTCGCAGCGGTCCGCGGCCGTCAGCGGCTTGGTTGGGGCAAGAGCTCCAGTCACGTCGCCTTCCTCGTCTCGGGGTCGGTCGCTTAGGACAACATCTAACCCGACGTGAGCGTTCCCATGCGGGTTCTGTGTACGCCGAGAGCGGAATAGCCCGCGAGGTGACAAAGGTCACCGTGGTACCCAATGTCAGATTTGCTCCCATCGGAAGACGCGCACGGCGATGATCGTCGCCACCAGCGCGAATGCGAGCAGGACACCGATCTCCGGCAGGACCGAGGCCGGTCCCGCGCCGCGCGCGATCACCTTCACCATGCCGTCGTTGAGGTGGCGCAACGGGAAGATCTCGGTGACGACGCGCAGCCATCTCGGCGCCTGGTCGATCGGGAAGAAGGACCCGCCCAGGAAGGCCATCGGCAGCACGACCATCTGGGTGACGCCCTGCGCGGCCTCCTGCGACTTGGCCCACGCCCCGATCAGCATGCCGATCGCGAGGAAGGCGAGCACCCCGGCCAGCACCATCGGAATCGCCATCCACCAGTAGTGGGCGAGCTCGAGCCCGAAGAACGGCAGCGTCGCGACCCCGATGAACAGGGCGGTCTGCACGAGCGCGATCCCCAGGCTGACCGCCACCCGAGCGGTGAACAACGTGCGGATGGGCACCGGCGACAGTCGCAGGCGGCGCAGGATGCCTTTGGTGCGCCATGTCACAAGTGTGGTGGACGCTCCGAACATGCCCGCTGAGGCCAGCGCCCAGCCGAGAATCCCCGGGGTGATGTACTGGATGGGCTTCAGCGACTTGTCCTCGACCTGCTGTGCCTGGAGGGTGTATTTCGGCGCTCTGCCGGACGCGGCCTGGTTCGCGGCCTGCACGAGCCCGTCGACCTGTCCCTGGGCGGTGCCCGACTTCACCTGGTCGGCGGCGGAGAAGTGGATGAGGACCTGGTCGCCGTTCTGCTCGAGCGCCGCGTCGTAGTCGCCCTTCTTCACCTTGCTCAGCGCCGCGTCGCGGTCGGCGATCCGGGTGATCTTCAGCGACTTCTCGAACCCGGCGCGCATGTCCGCCGGCATCTGGTCGAGGACGCCCACCGAGCCGATCTCCAGCACCTTGGACTTGGGGGTCGACTGCTTGGCGAACAGCCCCCCGATGATCAGCAGGAAGAAGAGCGGCAGCGCGATCGTGAAGAAGAGCGCCCCCCGGTCGCGCCGGAACCCGAGGAACATCGCCCGCGCGAGGCTCTGGAAGCTGCTCATACTCGGTACTCCCGTCCTGTCAGGTCGAGGAAGACGTCCTCGAGGGTGGCTCCCTTGATCTGCACGCCGTCCAGCGCACCGCGCTCGGCGAGGGCCCGCACGACGGGTGAGGCGTCATGGGTGGAGATGGTCAGAGAGACCTGGTCGTCGGTGACCTCTTCCGCGCCGGGAAGCGCGCGGGCGTCCTCGACGCTCAGGAGGCCGCTGGCGACACTGACGCGTGTGGCGGCGCCGAGGTCGCGGACGAGCGCGGCGGGCGGGCCGCTGCGCAGGATCCGGCCCTGGTCGATGACCGCGACGCGGTCGCAGAGCGTCTCGGCCTCGTCCATGTAGTGCGTGGTGAGGACGATCGTGCGGCCCTCGGTGTTGATCGCGCGGAGCACGTCCCAGAGGTTGCGCCGCGCCTGCGGGTCGAGCGCCGCGGTGGGCTCGTCCAGGAACACCAGCTCCGGCTCGTGAACGAGAGCACAGGCGATCGAAAGCCGCTGTGCCTGGCCGCCGGAGAGCTTCTCGACCCGCGTGTCGGCCTTGTCGGTGAGTCCCACCGTCTCCAGCATCCGGTCGGCCTTGTGACCCGGCACGCCGTACAGCGAGCCGAAGGTCCGCAGCTGTTCACGAGCGGTGAGCCGCTCGAAGAAGGACGACGCCTGCAGCTGCACGCCGATTCTCGGCAGCAGCGCCGGGTTGCGCGGCCACGGTGACCGGCCGAAGACGGAGATCTCGCCGCCGTCGGCCTGGCGCAGACCCTCGATGATCTCCAGAGTGGTGGTCTTGCCGGCCCCGTTCGGGCCGAGGATGCCGAAGAACTCGCCATCTTCGACCGTCAGTGAGACGCCGTCGACGGCTCTCACGTCGCCGTAGCGCTTGCGCAGGTGACTGGCGACAATCGTGTTGGACATGGCAGGAACATAAAGGTGGCGAGCATCACAGAACCACCCACATGCGGTGGAGTTTCGCAATCTGCAACCCAGGGTGGATGGGGGCGGAACGGCGTGCCGGTCGGCTACTGTCGGCACCGCCGGGTAGCCTGCTGCCGCACGTTCTACCCCCGAGGAGCCACGCGTTGACCGCCGCCACTATCGCCGCCGAGGACTCGCACGGTTACACCGCGCGACACCTGTCGGTGCTCGAAGGTCTGGAGGCCGTCCGCAAGCGGCCCGGAATGTACATCGGGTCCACCGACAGTCGCGGGCTCATGCACTGCCTCTGGGAGATCATCGACAACTCCGTCGATGAGGCGCTCGGCGGTCACTGCACGCGCATCGACGTCGCCATGCACGCCGACGGTTCGATGGAGGTCGGCGACGACGGCCGCGGCATTCCGGTCGACGCCGAGCCGAAGACCGGGCTGACCGGCGTCGAGCTGGTGATGACCCGGCTGCACGCGGGCGGCAAGTTCGGCGGCATCTCCTATACCGCGTCCGGCGGCCTGCACGGCGTGGGCGCGTCCGTGGTCAACGCCCTGTCCGTCCGGCTCGACGTCGAGGTCGATCGCGACGGGCACACCCACGCGATGAGCTTCAAGCGCGGGCTCCCCGGCGACTTCGCCGGTGACGGGCCCGACGTGAAGTTCACCAAGAAGCCGGCCAAACGCCATGACCTCCAGCAGGTGAAGCGCGTGGCCAAGCGCATCACCGGCACGCGGGTGCGGTTCTGGCCGGACCGGCAGATCTTCCTCAAGGACGCCGAGATCGGCGACGAGGCCGTCATCGACCGGATGCGGCAGACGGCCTTCCTCGTGCCCGGCCTCACCATCGCCGTCCGTGACGAGCGCGGCGAGGAGGTCGTCGAGCACGAGTTCCGCTTCGACGGCGGCATCAGCGAGTTCTGCGACCACCTGGCCACCGACCAGCTGCTCTGCGACGTGCTGCGGCTGCAGGGCCGCGGGCATTTCACCGAGACCGTGCCGGTCCTCGACGACCAGGGCCACCTCACGCCGACCGACGTCGAGCGCGACATCGACGTGGACGTGGCGCTGCGCTGGGGCACCGGCTACGACACGATCACCAAGTCGTTCGTGAACGTGATCGCCACGCCCAAGGGCGGCACCCACCTCGTCGGGTTCGACCGAGCGCTGGTCAAGGTCGTCAATGACCAGCTCCGGTCCACCAAGCTGCTCAAGAACGGCGACGAGCCCGTCATCAAGGACGACATCCTCGAAGGGCTCACCGCCGTCGTCACGGTGCGTCTGCCGGAGCCGCAGTTCGAGGGGCAGACCAAGGAGGTGCTCGGCACCTCGGCGGCCACCAGGATCGTCTCCCAGGTGGTCGGACGGGAGCTCAAGGAGGCCTTCGAGAGCCCGAAGCGCGGCCAGAAGCAGCAGATGCGCGCCGTGCTGGAGAAGGTCGTCGCGGCCGCCAAGGCGCGCATCGCCGCCCGCCAGCAGCGGGAGAACCAGCGGCGCAAGAGCGCCCTGCAGAATTCCGCGTTGCCCGCCAAGCTGGTCGACTGCCGCACCGCCGACGACCGGAGCGAGCTGTTCATCGTCGAGGGCGACTCCGCGCTCGGCACCGCCAAACTGGCCCGCGACTCCGAGTTCCAGGCGCTGCTGCCGATCCGTGGCAAGATCCTGAACGTGCAGAAGGCCTCCGTCGCCGACATGCTGAAGAACACGGAGTGCGCCTCGATCATCCAGGTGCTCGGCGCGGGCTCCGGCCGCACCTTCGACCTTGATGCCGCCCGCTACGGCCGGATCATCCTGATGGCCGACGCCGATGTCGACGGCGCGCACATCCGCTGCCTGCTGCTCACCCTTCTCCACCGCTACATGCGGCCGATGCTCGATGCCGGTCGGGTGTTCGCCGCCGTGCCGCCCCTGCACCGGATCGAGCTGACCAATCCGAAGAAGGGTCGGGACAAGCACGTCTACACCTACTCCGACGCGGAGCTGCGCAAGAAGCTCGTGGAGTTCGAGCGCCGCGGGACCAGGTGGAAGGAGCCGATCCAGCGCTACAAGGGCCTGGGTGAGATGGACGCCGACCAGCTCGCCGAGACGACCATGGACCCGCGCCACCGGACGCTGCGCCGGATCCGCATCGAGGACGCCGAGGAGGCGGCCGGCATCTTCAACCTGCTGATGGGGTCCGAGGTCGCGCCGCGCCGCAAGTTCATCTCCGGCGGGGCCTCCGAGCTGGACGACTCCCGCATCGACATCTGACGATCTGCTCCACCCCCGGGTGGACGGGCCGAAGGTCCATCCCGGCTCCGATCCGCCCGGGCCCGCCGATCTCTAGCGTCACAGTCATGCATGAGATTCTGAGCGGGTTGCTCGTCGCCGTCGTCATGGTTCTCGTGGTCGTGCGCAGGTTCACGCCGCGCCGGGTCGATGAGCGGCGGTTGTACGCCCTCCCGGTCGTCATCGGGATCATCGGCCTGGCCCAGGGGAAGACGATCGACGCGCACCACACCGCGCTGAGCGCGGGGCTGCTGGCGGCCGAGATCGTCATCGCGCTGCTCCTCGGCCTCGGCCTGGGCACGACGATGCGCGTCTGGCGTGAGCCCGACGGCTCGCACTGGAGCCGGGGCACCTGGGCGACGTTCGGGATCTTCCTGGTGTCCGTCGCCGTCCGCGGCGGTCTCGTCGCGGTCGGATACGCGGCCGGTATCAGACCGGGCAGCGGGGCGATCATGGTGTCGGTGGCGGCCTGGCTGCTCGCCCAGAACGCGGTGCTCGCCTGGCGGGTCCGCGCGCTTCCGGCCCGGGTTAGCGTTTACCCGTGACGGAAGAGGTGCGCTGCCGCACGAGGGAAGACCGGCAGCTCCGGCTGACCCGCGAGAGGTCCCGTGCACGGAGCGCCGCCATCGTGGCCGCGCTCGTCTGTTTCACCTACGCGATGCTCCACGGTGCCGCGCGTCCGGGCTTCGGGCTGAGCGGCGCCGATCTCGCGTTCACCGCCGGAGTCCTCGGCTCGGTGGGCTGCCTCGTGGCGGGCATGTTCGTGCACCGGAGCGGCGCATCGCACGACATCGTCCTGTACGCGCTCGCCGTCGTCATCGGCGTTCCCATCTACGCCGCCGCGTCCGGCCGGCCGGGCAGCGCCCTCCTCTTCGCCGCCGTCGGATTCGCCGCCGCGACCCACCCGGTCAGGCGGTCCGCCCCGGTGGCCGCCATCGCGACCGTCGGGATGGCGGTCGCGATCGTCCTCCAGCATCGCCCGGCCGGCGAGCTGTGGACGATCGTCGGACTGCTCGGCACGTACGCCGGAGTGCGGGCCGGCCGGACCCGCGAGATGGCGCGCCTGACCGAACAGCAGAACCTCGTGCTGGCCGAGCGGTCCCACATCGCCCGCGAGATCCACGACATCCTCGCCCACTCGCTGTCCGCGCAGCTCGTCCACCTGGAGGGTGCCCGGCTGCTCATCGTGGGCGGCCGGACCGATGAGGCGCTCGAGCGGGTCGAACGCGCCCGTGGCCTGGCCCGCAGCGGCCTGGAGGAGACCCGGCGGGCCGTGGCCACGCTCCGGGGTGACATCCCGCCGATGGACGAGGTCCTGCGCGAGCTCGCCGAGGAGCACCGCACCCTCGCGGACGCGCGTTGCGAGGTGCGCATCACCGGGGAGCCGGGCGAACTGCAGCCCAAGGCCGGGCTCGCCGTGATCCGCACCACCCAGGAGGCGCTGACGAACGTCCGCAAGCACGCTCCCGGCGCCGACGTGGCCATCGGCCTGCGTTACCCCGCCGGCTGGTGCGAGCTGGAGGTCACCGACTCGGGTGGCACGGATGATCCCGGATCGCTCGCGGCGAGCGGCGGGGGATACGGTCTGGTCGGAATGCGCGAGCGCGCCGAGCTGATCGGCGGCACACTCGATGCCGGTCCGGTGGGGAAGGGATTCCGCGTGCTGCTGAGGGTGCCGCTGTGACGCGGGTACTGGTGGTCGACGACCAGACGGTGGTACGCGACGGGCTCGTGCTGCTACTGGGCCTGCTGCCGGGCCTGGAAGTGGTCGGCTCGGCGGGGGACGGGGACGACGCGGTTCGGCTCGTCCACGAGCACCTGCCCGACGTCGTGCTGATGGACCTGCGCATGCCGCGCGTGGACGGTGTCGAGGCCACGCGGCGGATCAAGGCCGCGCATCCGGCGGTCCAGATCGTGGTGCTCACCACCTACAGCGACGACGAGTCGGTGTTCGCCGCGCTGCAGGCGGGCGCGCGCGGCTACCTCACCAAGGACGCGAGCGCCGAGGAGATCGCGCGGGCCATCGACGCCGTACGCGAGGGCGACGCGCAGCTCGACCCCTCGGTGCAGCGGCGGCTCGTCGACGCGCTCGCCACCGGGGTACAGCCGTCACGGCGCCGCAGGGGAGACCTGCCGGACGGCCTGACGCAGCGGGAGGCGCAGGTCCTCGCGCTGATCGCCGGCGGCAGGTCCAACGCCGAGATCGCCCGTGAGCTGTTCATCAGCGAGGCCACGGTCAAGACGCACATCAACAACCTGTTCTCCAAGGCCGGCGTGCGCGACCGCGCCCAGGCCGTGACGTACGCCTACCGCAAGGGCCTCGCCGAGCCCGGGTAGGCCCCGGCTCGCAATGAGCCGTTTACTCGGGAGCAAGGCCTTTCTAGATCCTTGGCGACGCGGGCGACGGACGATGACAAGAAGTGATCATTCGACTACTGTGCGTTATGGATCTATGTGATGCTTTCCCAAGGAGAACCAGCGTGCGAAAGACCTTCATGATCGCTGAATGCCTCCGCCGTTACGCCTGGTGGCGGCTCAACCGAGCCGACGAGCGTGACGAGGGGCGCAACGCGCGAAGCGCGATCGCGCTGCTCAACGCCGCGGCGTACGCGGCCGACCTCCCGGACGACGCCCCCATCGTCGAACGGCTCTCCGCGGCCGGCAGCTTCTCAGGCGAGGAGTTCCGGCTGCCTGAGGCCGCCGTGCGGATCGTGCGTTTCTGGCACTACGAGGAGCCGGGCGGCAGCCCGCACGACCTGCTGGACGCGATCGCGGCGATGGCGCAGCCGGTCAACATCCCGGCCCAGCGCGACGGCGAGCAGCCGCTGCGGCGCTGAGAGCCCGCAGCGGCCCGCCGCCGGTCGATCACTCCGGGGTCAGCCGGCCGGCGTCGTCGGACGGCGCCTCCCCGGGCTCCCCGGCGTCGCCGGAGGCGCCCGCCGGGCCGGCGCAGACGGGGCCGCCCACGGCGGCGATCGGCGTGGTGAGCTTTACACCGGAACCGTCACGTCGGCCGAGCTCGGTCGTCATCTCGAGAGGTTTGCCCGTCAGGCCGGACACCTTCACCGGCGCCGGACCGGCCCAGGCCATCAGCAGGACGTCTTCACCCTTCAGGAACCGGTGGGCGCGGACGCCGGCGGTGGCGCGCCCCTTGGCCGGATACTCGGTGTAGTCGGCGACCTTGATCGCCCCGGTCTCGGTGCCGGGCAGCGCCGTCGAACTGCCCGCGATCGTCACGACGAGAGAGTCGCGGTCTCCGTCCAGCGCGCCGAACCAGACGACTTTGGCGCCCGGGCTGAGCCGGATGCCGGCCATACCGCCGGCCGCGCGTCCCTGGGCCCGTACGCTCGACGCGGGGAAGCGGAGGAGCTGTGCGTCACCCGTGATGAACACCAGGTCGTGGTCTTCGGACTCGAGCTGGAGTGCGCGAACCACGCGGTCGCCCTCCTTGAGACCGATCACCTCGAACTCGTCGGCGTTCTTCGGATAGTCGGGCGCGACCCGCTTGACCACCCCCTGCTCGGTGCCGAGTGTGAGGCCGCCGGCGTCGAGTGATGCCAGCCCGACGACCGTCTCATCCTTGTCCAGCGCGACGAACTCGCTGATCGGGGCGCCGCCGGCCACCGACGGCGGGGCCGCCGAGGGCGGCAGGCCGGGCAGGTCGATCACGTCCACCCGGATCAGGCGGCCGGCGCTCGTCACGGCCCCGACCTGGCCGCGCGCGGTCGCGGTCACCGTCGAGACGATGATGTCGTGCGCCGACCGCGGGCCCTCTGCGGGAAGCGGGGCGACCGACATCGTGCGGGCCAGGAGGCCGGTGGAGGACAGCATCACGAAGCACGGGTCGTCGGCCACCTCCAGCGGCACCGCCGCGGTCTTCGCCTGGCCGGAGGACTCCAGCAGCACGGTGCGCCGCGGCGTGCCGTACGCCGAGGAGACCTCGGCCAGCTCGTCGGAGACCAGCTTGCGCAGCCGGGTCTCGGAGTCCAGGATCGCGGTCAGCGCGGCGATCTCCTTGGTGAGCCGCTTCTTCTCCTTGTCCAGCTCGAGCCGGTCGAACTTGGTCAGCCGGCGCAGCGGCGTGTCGAGGATGTACTGCGCCTGGATCTCGGAGAGCTCGAAGCCCTCCATGAGCCCGGTCTTGGCCGCGGCGGAGTCGTCACTGTCCCGGATGACCCGGATGACCTCGTCGATGTTGAGCAGCGCGATGACGAGACCGTCGACGAGGTGCAGCCGGTCCTGCCGCTTCTTGCGGCGGAACATGCTCCGGCGGCGTACGACCTCGATGCGGTGGTCGATGTAGACCTGGAGCAGTTCGCGCAGGCCCAGCGTGCGTGGCTGCCCGTCGACCAGGGCGACGTTGTTGATCCCGAAGGTCTCCTCCATCGGCGTCAGCCGGTAGAGCTCCTCCAGCACCGCCTCGGGATGGAAGCCGTTCTTGATCTCGATGACCAGGTGCAGGCCCTGCTGCCGGTCGGTGAGGTCCTTCAGGTCGGCGATGCCGGAGATCTTCTTCGCGTTGACGAGATCCTTGATCTTCGACACGACGCGTTCGGGGCCGACCGCGTACGGCAGCTCGGTGACGACGATGCCCTTGCGGCGCGGCGTGACGTTCTCGATGTGCGTCGTGGCGCGGGTGCGGAACGTGCCGCGCCCGCTCTCGTAGGCGTCACGGATGCCCTCCAGGCCGACGATCTTGCCGCCGGTGGGCAGGTCGGGCCCGGGCACGAACCGCATCAGGTCGTCGAGCGTCGCATTGGGGTCGGCGATGAGGTGGCGCGCGGCGGCGATCACCTCGCCGAGGTTGTGCGGGGCCATGTTCGTCGCCATGCCGACCGCGATGCCGGAGCCGCCGTTGACCAGAAGGTTCGGGAAGGCCGAGGGGAGGACCTCGGGCTCCAGCTCCTGGCCGTCGTAGTTGGGGCGGAAGTCGGCGGTCTCCTCGTCGATGCTCGCGACCATGAGTGCGGCCGCGCGCGACATCCGCGCCTCGGTGTACCGCATGGCGGCGGGGGAGTCGTCACCGCCGAGGGAACCGAAGTTGCCGTGCCCGTCGACGAGCTGCATCCGCATCGACCACGGCTGCGCCAGGCGTACGAGCGCGTCATAGATGGCGGAGTCGCCGTGCGGGTGCAGCTTGCCCATCACCTCGCCGACGACGCGGGCGCACTTGACGTGGCCGCGGTCGGGCCGAAGCCCCATCTCGTTCATCGAGTAGAGGATGCGGCGCTGCACGGGCTTGAGCCCGTCGCGCGCGTCGGGCAGCGCCCGCTGGTAGATGACCGAGTAGGCGTATTCGAGGTAGCTGCCCCGCATCTCGTCGGAGACGTCGACGTCGATGATGTTCTCTTCGAAGTCCGGCGGCGGAGGGGTCTGTGTACTGCGTCGTGCCATACCTGCCATTGTGGCGGGTCCCTACGACAGCTCGCGCCCGTACGGCCACGGCGCGCCGCGCCCGATAGCGTGAATGTGTCGCGAAAGGAGCGCCGTATGTACGCCGACTTCCAGAACGAGATCTATCTCAACGGCCTGACGGACGCCGTGCCGTCACTGCCGACCGACCTGACCCGCCTGCAGGCGCTCGCGAGGAAGAAGCTGGCGCGGGACGCGTACGGGTACGTCGCGGGCTCGGCGGGCACCGGCGACACGGCCCGTGCCAACCGGGAGGCGTTCCGGCGGTGGCGCCTCGTGCCGCAGATGCTCCGCGGCACGAGTGGCTGCGACCTGACGACGCGGGTGCTCGGCGAGACGCTCGCGACGCCCGTGCTGCTCGGGCCGGTCGGCGTCTTGAGGATCCTTCATCCCGAAGGCGAGATCGCGGTGGCCAGGGCGGCCAAGGCGATGGGCGTGCCGATGGTGCTGAGCACGGCCTCGTCGTACACGCTCGAGGAGGTCGCCGAGGTGGCGGGGCCGCGATGGTACCAGCTGTACTGGCCGAACGACCGCGATCTGGCGATCAGCTTCCTCGGCCGCGCGAAGGCCGCCGGTTACTCCGCGCTCGTGGTCACGCTCGACACGTTCATGCTCTCGTGGCGGCCGCACGACCTGGACAACGCCTACCTGCCCTTCCTGCGCGGCATCGGCAACCAGAACTACTTCTCCGACCCGGTCTTCGCCGAGAAGGCGGGCGACAGCCCGGTGCTGCACTGGGCCGCCGTGTTCGGTAACCCGTCTCTGACGTGGGAGGACCTGGCGTTCCTGCGCGAGCACTGGGAGGGACCGATCGCGCTGAAGGGGATCCAGCACACCGACGACGCCCGTCGCGCGGTCGACGCGGGCATGGACGGCATCGTCGTGTCCAACCACGGCGGACGGCAGGTGGACGGCGCGATCGCCGCCCTGGACACGCTGGCGCCGATCACACACGCTGTGGGCGACCAGATCGACGTGCTGTTCGACAGCGGCATCCGTACCGGCGCCGACGTGGTCAAGGCGCTCGCGCTGGGCGCCAAGGCGGTGCTGCTGGCCCGCCCCTACGCGTACGGGCTGGCGCTCGCCGGCGAGGAGGGAGTCCGTCACGTGCTGCGCTGCCTGCTGGCCGAGCTCGAGCTCACGCTGCGCCTGTCCGGCCACGCCGACGTGGGGTCGCCGTCCCTGGAGATCCTGCAGAACGTCCCCTAGGCGGCTCGGTCCGGGGGGATGGGGTGGGACACGTCGCTCAAGACGTTCGACGGTCATCGAAAGGTTCGGACTTTGTCGAACAGTACGATAATAGTCGAACTCGCCGCACCTCTGATTTATGCTCGACTCGTGAGCGAAGAGGTTTTCCACCCCCCTGTTGAGGAGTTGACTCTCCCGAAGGTGCTGGCGGCGCTGGCGGACCCCGCCCGGCTTGCCACCGTGCGGACGCTGGCCCGGGTCGGCGAGTCGGCCTGCGGCCAGATCCAGCACGACGCGGGCCTCCAGGTGAGCAAGTCGACGATGTCCCACCACCTGCGCATCCTGCGGGAGGCGGGGATCACCTACTCTCGGGTGCAGGGCGCGCGCCGGATGCTCACGTTGCGCCGTGAGGATCTCGACGCCCGGTTCCCCGGGCTGCTCGACGCCATCCTCCACTCCGAGCTCGCCGAGACCGGCTGAGCGCGGCCGCGGTTTTCCACAGAACGGCGCTCCGGTCACATCTGGCCCGTGGCGCCTGATAGCAAGGACTGCATGGCTGACGACGCGCGCCCCGACGCTGGAGGACTACGACAGCGGGCTGAGGCGTGCCTGCGGTCACTCGCGGGAGACCACGCCCGGCTGCGCGAGGACCAGTGGACCGCGATCCATGCCCTGGTCCTCGGCCACCGCCGTGCCCTCGTCGTGCAGCGCACCGGATGGGGCAAGTCCGCGGTCTACTTCGTGGCGACGGCCCTGCTGCGGGAGCGCGGCGCCGGGCCGACCGTCATCGTCAGCCCGCTGCTCGCCCTGATGCGCAACCAGATCGCCGCCGCCGAGCGGGCCGGCATCCGCGCCGCGACGATCAATTCCGCCAACACCGACGACTGGGAGCGGGTCTACGCCGACGTTCAGGACGGCGCGGTGGACGTCCTCCTGGTCAGCCCCGAGCGGCTCAACAACCCGGACTTCCGTGACCAGGTACTGCCCAAGCTGGCGGCGGGAGCCGGCCTGGTCGTCATCGACGAGGCGCACTGCATCTCCGACTGGGGCCATGACTTCCGGCCGGACTACCGGCGGCTGCGCACGCTCTTCGCCGAGCTGCCGCCCGGCGTGCCGGTGCTCGCCACCACCGCGACCGCCAACGCGCGCGTCACACGCGACGTCGCCGACCAGCTGACCAGCGGGCGCGAGCACGACACTCTGGTCCTCCGCGGGCCGCTGGAGCGGGAGAGCCTGCGCCTCTCGGTCGTACGGCTGCCGGCGGCCGAGCAGCGGCTGGCGTGGCTCGCCGAGCAGCTCGACGAACTGCCCGGCTCCGGCATCATCTACACACTCACCGTCGCGGCGGCGCACGAGATCGCCGCGTTCCTGCGCGACCGTGGGCACTCCGTGGCCGCCTACTCCGGGCAGACGGACCAGGCGGAGCGGCTCCAGGCCGAGCAGGACCTCCTCGACAACAAGGTCAAGGCGCTGGTGGCGACCAGTGCACTCGGCATGGGCTTCGACAAGGCCGACCTCGGTTTCATCGTGCACGTGGGCGCGCCGCAGTCGCCGGTCGCCTTCTACCAGCAGATCGGCCGGGCCGGGCGAGGCGTCGAGCGCGCCGAGGTGATCCTGCTGCCGGGCAGGGAGGATCGCGATATCTGGGCATACTTCGCCAGCCTGGCCTTTCCCTCCGAGCAGGTCGTACGCCTTGCGCTGAGCGTCCTCCAGGAGGAGGGCACGCTCTCCACCGCCGCCCTCGAGACCCGTGTGGACCTGGGCCGCAGCCGCCTGGAGATGATGCTCAAGGTCCTCGACGTCGACGGGGCGGTTCGCCGCGTCAAGGGCGGCTGGACCGCGACCGGCGAGCCGTGGTCCTACGACCGCGAACGTTATGAGCGGGTGGCGGCCGAGCGGTCCCGCGAGCAGCGGGCCATGCTCGACTACCTGGGCACGGACGCCTGCCGCATGGAGTTCCTCCGCAAGGAGCTCGACGATCCCGAGGCGGTGCCCTGCGGCCGCTGCGACAACTGCACCGGGCGGCACCGCTCCGCCGAGGTCTCCGACGCGAGCGCCTCGCAGGCCCGTGACCGGCTGCGCCGGCCCGGCGTCGAGGTGACGCCGCGCCGCATGTGGCCCACCGGCATGAAGGCGGAGGGCATCTCGGGCCGAATCCCCGCGACGCTGCAGGCCGAGCCCGGACGGGCGCTCGGGCGGCTGACCGACATCGGCTGGGGCAACCGGCTGCGCGGCATGCTGGCCGACGGCGCGCCGGACGAACCCGTGCCCGGCGACGTCTTCGACGCCGTCGTCAAGGTGCTCTCCTCCTGGGAGTGGTCCGAGCGTCCCGCCGGAGTGGTCGCGATGGCGTCCGTGACCCGGCCCAAGATGATCGCCGACCTGGCCCGGCGCGTCGCCGAGATCGGCCGGCTCCCCTACCTCGGCGAGGTCGCCTACGTCGACTCCGGCCCCGGCCCGCGCCGCCACAACAGCGCCCAGCGGGTCCGCACGCTCTGGCACGCTCTCACGGTGCCGGAGGCCGTGCGATCACTGGGAGGACCGGTCCTGCTCGTCGATGACCGGGTCGACACCGGCTGGACCATCACCGTGGCGGCCAGGCTCCTCCGCGAGTCGGGTGCTCCGGGCGTCCTGCCGCTCGCCCTCGCCGTGACGTCCTGATCGGCGGGGATCGGCAGGGATCGGCAGCGCGACGCCGTTGAGGGGACCGCCCGCGGGCCGGACGCGGCCGGCGGGCGGATGGGGTCAGAGCATCGGCCGGGCGCCCAGGTGTCCGAGGGCTCTGGCGGCGAGACGGCAGCCGGCGGCGAGAGCCTCGGCGGGCGGCTTGCTGTCGAGCCAGGCGGGCAGGAAGCCGGCCGTGAAGGCGTCGCCGCCGCCCGTGCCGTCGACGATGTCCTCGACCGGCTCGGCCGGCACCCGTACGGGCTCGGCGCGGCCGTTGGAGTACCACAGTGCGCCCTCGTCCGCCATTGTCACGACGACCTGGGAGTACCACGCGGTCAGCACCTTCGCGGCCTGCTCGGGGCTGTCGCGGCCGGTCAGCACCTCGGCCTGGCCGGCGTTGACGAGCAGCAACCGGACCCCCTGGGTCCAGTCGAGGAACGGCTCGGCGCCGGCCCGCTTGAGCAGGGAGTTCGCACCGCCGTCGACCGTGATCGACATCTGTGCGTTCTGCGCCAGCTTCATGGCGTGCAGGGCCGCCTGCCGTGACCCCTCGTTGAGCAGGGAGTAGCCGGACAGGTGCAGGTGCGCGCCGGGTGAGAACAGGTCCTGCGGGATGTCATCGGGGAGCAGTGCGGCGTTGGCCCCCGGGTCGGACAGCATCGTGCGGTCGCCCTTGTGGGTGACCATGACCACGCACGTGCCGGTGGCGCGCTCCGGGTCCATCACGAGCCGGGCGTCCACGCCGTAGCCCATGAGCTCCATATCGCGGTTGCGCCCCGCGATGTCGGCCCCGCGCCGTCCGACGAAGGCGGACTCGACGCCTTCGACGGCCAGCCACGAGGCGACGTTGGCCCCGGAACCGCCGCCGTGCATCGACACGCTGGCCGGCGTGTCACCGCCCTTTGCCAGCGGGAACGCGGCCCGCGCGACGGCATCGGTCATCAAATCACCGACCACGACCACGCGCGTCATGACGTCACCACCTTGTTCTGCAGTTGCTGTCCCTTGAGGGGAAGCGGACCTGCCTGACCCGAAGAAAAAACCTAACAGCTCCCAGTACCTGGATGGGTCTCGAACGAGACGCGATTTCCGTATCTCCCACTACTCTCGACCTGTGCCGTATCCCGACCACTGGGAGGCCGACGTCGTCCTCGCCGACGGCGGGACGGCCCACCTGCGCCCGATCCGGGCAGCTGACGCCGGGCTGCTGCGCGAGTTCTACGCCAGGCTTTCGCCGGAGTCCATCTACTACCGGTTCTTCTCGCCACGCCCGCGGCTGACCGATGAGGAGATCGCGCACTTCACCACCGTCGACTACGTCGACCGGGTGGCACTGATCGCGACCATCGGAGACGCGATGGTGGCCGTTGTCCGCTACGACCGTATCGGCACGCCGGCGAGCTCTCCAGACGGGGGGGACGAGGCGCGCGGCCGGCGGCGTGAGCGGTCGCAGACGGCCGAGGTCGCGTTCCTCGTCGAAGACGCCCACCAGGGCCGCGGCCTGGGAAGCGTGCTCCTGGAGCACATCACCGCGGCCGCGCGCGAGCGTGGCGTCGCCCGGTTCATCGCGGACGTGCTGCCCGAGAACCGCCGCATGAACAAGGTGTTCCGTGAGGCCGGCTACAAGGCCCAGCAGCGGTTCGAGGAGGGCATGCTGCTGCTCTCCCTCGACCTGCAGCCGACCGAGACCTCGCATGAGGTCATGACCGCCCGCGAGCACCGGGCCGAGGCGCGGTCGATCGGGCGCCTGCTGTCCCCGCGGTCGGTGGCGGTGATCGGCGCCAGCCGGGAGGCGCACAGCGTCGGCCAGACCGCGCTGCGCAACCTGCTCGCCGGCGACTTCACCGGCCCGGTCTTCCCCGTCCATCCCGCCGCCGCCGCCGTCGCGAGCGTACGCGCCTACCCGACGGTGTCCGACGTGCCCGACGCCGTCGACCTCGCCGTCGTCGCCGTTCCCGCGGACAGCGTCAACGACGTCGTGGCGCAGTGCGCGGCCAAAGGGGTGTACGGCCTCGTCGTCGTGTCCTCCGGGTTCGGCGAGGCGGGGCCCGAGGGCCGGGAACGCCAGGACGAGCTCGTACGCCTGGCACGCGCGAACGGCATGCGCGTGGTCGGACCGAACTGCCTGGGCATCGCGAACAATGATCCGGGCGTACTCCTGAACGCCACGCTCGCGCCGACATTGCCGCGCCGCGGACCGGTCGGGTTCTTCTCCCAGTCCGGCGCGCTCGGCATCGCGATCCTGCGCTGGGCCGCCGAACGCGACCTCGGACTGTCGACTTTCGTGTCCGCGGGCAACCGTGCGGACGTGTCCGGCAACGACCTCATGCAGTACTGGGAGGAGGACCCCGCCACGACGGTGGTGCTGCTGTACCTCGAATCGATCGGCAACCCGCGCAAGTTCACCCGGCTCGCGCGCCGGATCAGCCGCAGCAAGCCGATCGTCGCGGTCAAGAGCGGCCGCACCACCCAGGGAGTGCCGCTGGGGCACGCCGCCCAGGCCTTGAGCCTGCCCGACCACGCGGTGAGTGCCCTGTTCGCCCAGGCCGGCGTCGTGCGCGTGGACTCGCTCGGCGACCTGTTCGACGTCGCGCAGGTACTCGCCTACCAGCCCCGGCCGAAGGGCAACCGGATCGCGATCCTGGGCAACTCCCACTCGCTCGGACTCCTCGTGCAGGACGCCGCGACCGCCCAGGGCCTTGACCCGCTGCCACCCGTGGATCTTTGGCCGGACGCGGGCCCGTCGGAGTTCGAGGCCGCGCTGGACGACGCGTTCGCCGACGACGGGGCGGACGCGGTGGTGACCGTGTTCGCGCCGCCCGTGAGGGGCGGCATGGACCCCGGCGTCGCCGCCGCGATCGTACGCCGGGCGGAGGACGGCGCGAAGCCGGTCGTGGCGACCTACCTCGGCGAGCGCGGCCTGTTGCACGGCATCGTGCCGTCCTACCCCGTGCCGGAGGACGCGGTGCGGGCGCTGGCGTACGCCGTCCGGTACGCCGGGTGGCGGCGGCGACCGCACGGCCGCGTGCCCGAACTCCCGGGCGTCGACCGGGTGAAGGCCCGCATCCTGGTCGAGGAGCTGCTCGACGAGGGGGAGCCGGCTCCGGGGCGGATCGCGGAGCTGCTCGCCTGCTACGGCATCGGGCTCGCGGCCGAGGGGCAGGGGATCGCCACCAAGATCACTACGGCCGAGGACCCGTCGTTCGGCGCGATCGTGTCGTTCGGCCTGGCCGGCGTGGCGGCCGAGCTGCTGGAGGACCGCGCGTACCGGCTGGCGCCGCTCACGGACGTGGAGGCGGCGGAGCTGGTCCGCGCCGTGCGCACGGCACCGCTGCTGCTGGGTCACCAGGGGGCGGAGCCGGTCGACACCGCGGCGCTGGAGGACCTGCTGCTCCGGGCGTCCCGGCTCGCCGACGACCTGCCCGAGGTGGCGGGGCTGGACCTCGAGCCGGTACTCGCCGGTCCGTCCGGTGCGGTCGTGCGGGGTGCTCGGCTGCGGCTGGCGAGGCCGCCGGGGCGACGCGCCGAACACGCCCGGCGGCTCAGGCCCTCCTGACCGGGCCGTCTCCGGGCGGCCGTCCGGAGGGTGAGATCTCTTCGGGCTGGGGAGGCGGCACGGGTTCGGGGACGGGCGGGATCGGGCTGGGCGGCGGGCCGGGGACCGGCGGCCGCGGCCCGG
>JAOPYL010000240.1 GCA_025964625.1 Actinoallomurus sp.
AGCATCTTCGTCAACCCGCTGCAGTTCGGGCCGGGCGAGGACCTCGACCACTATCCGCGGACGTTCCCCGCCGACCTGCGGGCCTGCGCCGAGGAGGGCGCCGACCTGGTGTTCGCGCCCACGGTGGACGTCATGTACCCGGCCCGGGACACCGGCGGGCGCGTCACGGTCGCCGCGGGCGAGATGGGCACGGTCATCGAGGGCGCCTGCCGCCCCGGCCACTTCGACGGCGTGCTGACCGTGGTGCTGAAGCTGTTCAACCTCATCCGCCCGGACGTCGCCGTCTTCGGGGAGAAGGACGCCCAGCAGCTGGCGATGATCCGCCGCATGGTCTCCGACCTGAACGTGCCGGTGACCATCGCCGGCGGCCCGACCGTGCGCGAGGAGGACGGGCTCGCGCTGTCGAGCCGCAACCGCTACCTGTCCGCACCGGAGCGGGTCACCGCCCTGGCGCTCTCGCTGGCCCTGCGCATGGGCGCCGACGCGGTGGCCGACGGTCCCGCCAAGGTCGTGGGAGCCGCGCGCGCCGTGCTGGATGACGCGGCGGACACGGACCCGCCGCTCGACCTGGACTACCTCGTGCTCGTCGACCCGGCGACGTTCCGTGAGGTCGGCGACGCGCACACCGGGCCGGCCATGCTCGCCGTCGCGGGCCGGGTCGGCGCGACACACCTGATCGACAACGTCTCGCTGGAGTTCCGCTGATGTTCCGCACCATGTTCAAGTCGAAGATCCATCGAGCCACCGTCACCCAGGCCGACCTACACTACGTCGGCTCGATCACGGTCGACCAGGATCTGATGGACGCCGCGGACCTGCTGCCCGGCGAGCAGGTGCAGATCGTCGACATCGACAACGGCGCCCGGCTGGAGACGTACCTCATCCCCGGCCCGCGCGGCACCGGCGTGATCGGCATCAACGGTGCCGCGGCGCGGCTCGTCCAGCCGGGCGACCTCGTGATCATCATGAGCTACGCGGCCATGAGCGACGAGGAGGCCCGTTCGTTCGAGCCAAAGGTCGTCCACGTGGACCGGGGCAACAGGATCGTCGCGCTGAGCTCGGACCCCGCGGAACCGGTGCCCGGAGCCGATACCGCCCGCGGAGACCTCATCCACTGACATTTCGCAGGCGTGTTCGCGGCGTTCCCCTTGGTGATGCGGCACGGATCACTCTGCCTGGCGAATCAGGCGGTTTCCGCGCGAGTTATAGTCATACTGACGAGAACTCGTGCGGAGGAGTGCAGATGATCCCCCACCGGCTCATGGCGCCCGCGCCCGGCTGGACCCTCGACGCCGACATCGTGGTGGTCGGTTCTGGCATCGCGGGCCTGGTGGCGGCGCTCCGAGCCCGTACGGCCGGTCGTGTGCTGCTCGTCACCAAGGCGCTGCTGGACGACGGATCCACGCGCTGGGCCCAGGGCGGCATCGCCGCGGCCCTCCATCCCGACGACTCGCCCGAGGATCACCTGCGCGACACGCTCACCGCCGGGGTCGGGATCTGTGACGCCGACGCCGTGCGCGCGCTCGTCACCGAAGGCCCGGAGGCGGTCCGCGGGCTGATCTCGCTCGGCACGGAGTTCGACCGGAACGGTGACGGCGGCATCGCACTCACCCGCGAGGGCGGCCACCTCACGCACCGCATCGCGCACGCGGGCGGCGACGCCACCGGCGCGGAGATCAGCCGGGCGCTGCTCGCCGCGACCAAGGACGCCGGCATCGAGGTCATCGAGCACGCTCTGGTGCTCGACCTGCTCATCGCGGACGGCCGCGCCGCCGGGGTGACGCTCCACGTCATGGGCGAGGGACAGCGCGACGGTGTCGGATCCGTGCGCGCCCGCGCGGTGATCCTGGCCACCGGGGGGCTCGGCCAGGTCTTCCAGGCCACGACCAACCCCGAGGTGTCCACCGGCGACGGGCTGGCGCTCGCGCTGCGCGCCGGGGCGGCAGTGGCGGACCTGGAGTTCGTGCAGTTCCACCCGACGGTGATGTGGCTGGGCCCGGACGCCAAGGGCCGCCAGCCGCTGATCTCCGAGGCCGTGCGCGGCGAGGGCGCGTTCCTCGTCGACGCCGCGGGTGAGCGGTTCATGGCCGGCCGGCATCCCCTCGCCGACCTGGCTCCCCGCGACATCGTGGCCAAACAGATCATGACGCGGATGCGGGCCACCGGCGAGCCCTGTGTGTACCTCGACGGCCGCAACCTCGGGCCCCGCATCTGGGCGCAGCGGTTCCCCACCATCCTGGCCGCGTGCGAGCGGCACGGCGTCGACCCGGTGAACGAGCCCATCCCGGTCGTTCCGGCCGCCCACTACGCGAGCGGCGGCGTCCGCACCGACCTGCGGGGACGCACCTCGGTGCCGGGGCTGTACGCCTGCGGCGAGGTCGCCTGCACCGGCGTGCACGGCGCGAACCGGCTCGCCTCGAACTCCCTTCTCGAAGGACTCGTCTTCGCCCAGCGGATCGCGGAGACGCTACCTGCCGATCTTGGTGTGGGCGCCCCTGCGAAGGCGGGGGCCGACGGGGCTCTCACATCAAGGTCGGCGCTGCTGGAGCCCGCCGTGCGCGGCGAGGTCCAGCGCCTCATGGCCGCGTACGCCGGCGTGCTGCGGAGCGGAGCCGGGCTCGAACGGGCCGCCGGCGAGCTGGCCGCGCTCGCGGGCCGTACGACGGACCGGCCGTGCACCGAGGCGTGGGAGGCCACCAACCTGCACAGCGTCGCGTCGCTGATCGTGGACGCGGCACGGCGCCGCGAGGAGACCCGCGGCAGTCACTGGCGGGAGGACTTCCCGGACGACGCCGACGCCTGGCGCGGGCATCTGGTCTCGGCGTTCACAGGCGAAGCCCTCACCACGACGTTCGAACCGGCTTGATCCCTGGATCGGAGACCTCATGAATGCTGAGCTGGAGATCGCGCTGCGCGAGTCCGGGCTGGATCCACAGGCTGTGGACGGCCTCGTCCGCGTCGCGCTGGCGGAGGACGGGGATGCCGATGTCACCAGCGAGCCGATCTTCGACGCGGGCGCGGTGGCCCGCGGCGACGTGGTGACGCGGCGGCCCGGCGTGGTGGCGGGCGTCCTGGTGGCCGCGGCCGTCTTCGACGCGCTCGGCGTGGCAGCGACCCCGCGCGCCGCCGACGGAGACCGGGTCGGCGCCGGCGACGTCCTGCTCTCCGTGGACGGACCCCTGGTCCCGCTGCTGCGCGCGGAACGCACGGCGCTGAACTTCCTCACCCACCTGTCCGGCGTGGCCACGGTCACCCGTCAGTGGGCGGACGCGATCGCGGATACGAAGGCGAAGGTCCGCGACACCCGCAAGACACTCCCCGGGCTGCGGGCTCTGCAGAAGTACGCCGTCCGCTGCGGCGGCGGCGTCAACCACCGCATGTCCCTGGCGGACGCCGCCCTGATCAAGGACAACCACGTTGCCGCGGCCGGCTCGGTGACCGCGGCGTTCACCGCCGTACGCGCCCCTGGCCTGCACGTTCAGGTCGAGTGTGACACGCTTGAGCAGCTGCGGGAGGCACTCGAGGCGGGGGCGCGGTCGATCCTGCTGGACAACATGAGCGTCGATGAGATGACCGAGGCCGTACGCCTCACCGGCGGGCGGGCCGAGCTGGAGGCGAGTGGCGGACTCGCGTTGGGCGGGGCCCGAGATGTGGCCGAGACCGGCGTCGACTACCTTGCCGTGGGGGCGGTGACGCATTCGGCGCCCGCACTCGACATCGGCCTTGACCTACTCCAGCGGGGACCTGATGCTGCTCGCGATCGACGTCGGTAACACCCACACCGTCCTCGGCCTCTTCCAGGGCGAGGACGTCATCGAGCACTGGCGGATCAACACCGACGCCCGGCGCACCGCCGACGAGATCGCGGTGGTCCTCCAGGGGCTCGTACAGCAGAGCCCACTGCTCGCGGACAGTGACATCAGCGGCATCGCGCTCTGCTCGACGGTGCCGTCCGTGCTGCACGAGATGCGTGAGATGTGCCGCCGCTACTACGGCGACGTGTCCGCCGTGATCGTGGAGCCGGGCGTCAAGACCGGTGTCCCGGTGCGGATGGACAACCCGAAAGAGGTCGGCTCCGACCGCATCATCAACGCGCTGGCCACCACTCACATCTACGGCGGCCCCGCGATCGTCGTCGACTTCGGGACGGCCACCACCTTCGACGCGGTCTCGGCGAAGGGGGAGTACGTCGGCGGCGCCATCGCCCCCGGCATCGAGATCTCGGTGGACGCCCTGTCCGCGCGGGGCGCCCAACTGCACAAGGTCGAGATCGTGCGGCCCCGCAACGTGATCGGCAAGAGCACGGTCGAGGCCCTGCAGTCGGGCATCATCTTCGGCTTTGCCGGCCAGGTGGACGGCGTGGTCGAGCGGATGTCGGAGGAGCTGTCCGACAAGCCCGAGGAGGTCACCGTGGTGGCCACCGGCGGCCTCGCGTCCCTCGTCCTCGACGAGGCGCGCAGCATCGACGTCTACGAGCCGTGGCTGACCCTGATCGGGCTGCGCCTGGTCTACGAGCGCAACGTCAGCGTTTCCGCGCCGGCTCAGTAGCCGACGCGTGCCACGCCGCCCGTACCGCGACACCGTCATGTGAACCCGTTCGCAAGCGCCCCCGTCAGGTCGGTAGCCTTCATGTCCGTGAACGAGTCGCATGAGGGACTTCCGGAGCAGATGCGGATCCGCCGCGAGAAGGTGGACCGGCTGCGTGAGAGCGGGGTGGACCCGTACGCCCTGGGGTTCCCGCGCACGGCCACGATCGCGGAGGTCCGCGCGGAACACCCGGACCTGGAGCCCGGCACCTCGACCGGGAAGAAGGTCGGCGTCACCGGCCGCGTCATGCTGGCCCGCCCGGGTGGCAAGCTCTGCTTCGCGACGATCCGCGACGGCAGCGGCGACATCCAGGTCATGCTGTCCCTCGCCAGTGTCGGCGCGGAGGCGCTCGAGTCATGGAAGCGCGACATCGACCTCGGCGACCACGTCGGCATCGAGGGCGAGGTCATCACGTCCAAGCGCGGCGAGCTGTCCATCATGGCCGACCGGTTCGCGCTCACCTCCAAGTGCCTGCGCCCGCTGCCGGAGAAGCACGCCGGCCTGACCGACCCCGAGCAGCGCGTACGGCTTCGCTACGTCGACCTGATCGTCAATGACGAGGCACGGCGCATGGCCCGGTTGCGCAGCGACACGGTCCGGGCGATCCGGGAGTACCTCACCGGCCGGGAGTATCTCGAGGTCGAGACCCCGATGCTGCAGCCGATCCACGGGGGGGCCGCCGCGCGTCCGTTCATGACGCACATCAACGCCTACGGCATGGACCTCTATCTGCGGATCGCGATCGAGCTGTACCTCAAGCGACTCGTCGTCGGCGGCATCGAGAAGGTCTTCGAGATCAACCGGAACTTCCGCAACGAGGGCGCCGACTCCACGCACAACCCCGAGTTCACGATGCTGGAGGCCTACGAGGCCTACGGCGACTACGACACGATGGCGACACTCACCCGCGAGATCTACCAGGCCGCGGTGGTCGCCGCCCTCGGCACGACGGTCGTGGTGCACGAGGGCCAGGAGATCGACCTGGGCGGCGACGAGTGGCCGCAGGTCACCCTCTACGGCGCCGTGTCCGACGCGGTGGGCGAACAGATCACCACCGACACGCCGATCGACCAGGTCCGCAAGCTGTTCGACCTGCGAGAGATCGAGTACGACCCGACCTGGGGGCAGGGCAAGCTCGTCCAGGAGCTCTTCGAGGAACTGGTCGAGCACACGCTGGTCCAGCCGACGTTCGTGCGCGACTACCCGCTCGAGACCTCGCCGCTCACCCGCCAGCACCGCGACAACCCGCTGCTCACCGAGAAGTGGGACCTCATCGGGTTCGGCACCGAGCTGGGCACCGCGTACTCCGAGCTGATCGACCCGATCGAGCAGCGCCGGCGGCTGACCGAGCAGTCCCTGCTCGCCGCGGGTGGCGACCCCGAGGCGATGCAGCTGGACGAGGACTTCCTGCGGGCGCTGGAGTACGCCATGCCCCCGACGGGCGGCGTCGGCATCGGCATCGACCGGATGATCATGGCCTTCACCGGCAAGAACATCCGCGAGACAATCCTCTTCCCCCTGGTCAG
>JAOPYL010000241.1 GCA_025964625.1 Actinoallomurus sp.
TGCCGCCCAGGGTGTGGAGTTGGCCGCGCTGGACAGGAGCGGCGCCTCGGCGGGGATGACCCGGCTTCCACTCCAACTCGTACGGACCAGTCATCTCCTTGATCGGCTATCCCCGAGTCGGAGACCCCGCCGAAGGCGTATGGCCCTGACCTTGCTGCCTGACCTGCGGGCGGAAGCGTCCGCAGAGGCGTGCGAGGCCTAAGTCGCTGATGAGGAGACGTTCCTTGGCGTTGCCGAGAAGGAAGCAGCCGACGGCCTGTGCCGACCGGCTGGATAACCTGAACGCCCGTTCTCCGCAGTGATCAGTTTTCAAGGAGTGTCATGTGGCATGACATGCTGTCCGTTCAAATCCCCATCCTGGAAAAGATCCTGCGGACCATATTGGTCTACGCGCTCATCGTGGTGTTGTTCCGCGTAGCCGGAAAACGCGGCCTTGCGAGCCTGAACACCTTCGACTTCGTCGTGATCTTCCTGCTGTCCAACGTGGTACAGAACGCGATCATCGGAAATGACAACAGCCTGCTCGGCGGAGCGATCGGCGCCGTCACCCTCATCGCCATGAACGCGCTGATGAACCGATGGCTGGTCTCGGACGAGCGTGCGGTACGCCTCCTGGAAGGGACACCGACCACCATCATCGACGACGGTAGGTTGCTCACCCGGCCGCTCAAACGGCTCGGGCTACGCCCCGAAGAAATCAAGCACGCGATCCGCGTTCAGAACGGCGACAGCGTCAGCGACGTCGCCCTGGGACGCCTGGAATCCAACGGCCAGCTTGTCATCGTCCTCAAACCGTCGGAGCAGAATGCCACCCGCCGCGACGTCATCGAGCTGGAGAACCGCCTTGCCGCCATCGATGATCTGTTGAGCACTCTGGCCCGCCGGCTACCCGGCGACCCCGTCGAACGCTGACGCCGGAGACCCCTGAAGACCGTTGCGGAACGGCCGGACAGATGTGTCCGGGGAAAACACTGGGCAAAAATAAGAGGAGCATATTTACTTTGCTAATTCGCGGCCGGCCGAGCGTGAAGTGACGCCGATCGTGACGGTCATATCGCGCTCGCGATTCAGGTGTGGGTCTCTCTCACCGGCTATGGACGTTCCGTCCCCGCCGGGGCATGCCGTAAGAGACCTTGTGGCTGGGTGAGCCCGGACTGCCGTCCAATCCCCTCGCGCCTTCCGTACGGCGGCGGCGCCGGCCTGACGATGGCGTCATCAAAGGATCTTCAGCCGTGGGTGGAGTCCTCTGATTCAGCCCGTGGGTGGTGGTGATCTACTCCGCACGCGGAGCAGACTTTGGCCATGGGCTCTCTTCATTCCGTACTCGCCGCTCTCACCGGCGTCTGCGTCCTGATCTTTGTTGTGGCCTGGAGCGTGGGAGCTGTCTACTTCGGTGTAAAGAGCCCGGCCGGTCTGGGCGGTTGGGTGCGTGGCCTGCGTCGCACCTTGCCCCGCCGGGTTCTGCTGATCGGGGGCGCCTACGTGCTCTCCGCACTGGTCAGACACTCTCCGCATTCCTTCTGGCGTCATCTCCAGTACTGGCAGCCTGAGCTCGCGATCTCCAGTACTGGCAGCCTGAGCTCGCGCTCCTGGGCGCCCTGCTCGCCGTCGCCTCCACCGCTCTGCTGCTGTGGGCCCGCTGGGTTCTCGGCACCATGTGGGCCAGCATCCCGATGGTCCAGGAGCACCACGAACTGCGTACCGACGGCCCGTACCGGCTGGTCCGCCACCCCATCTACACAGGCTTCCTCGGCCTGATGATCGGCGGCATGCTGGCCTGCGGCTTCGGCGTCTGGATCGCCGTCCTGGCGGTCGGCGTCCCCTGGCTGCTGCGCCGGGTCCGGATCGAGGACGGCATGATGGCCAGTCAGTTCGGTGCCTCCTACGAGGCCTACCGCGCCCGCGTCCCGGCGCTGATCCCGTGGACCCGCCCCGCCCCGGTCGGACCCCGCCATGCCGACAGCCAGCAGCAGTAGCCCACGCCGAACCCGCCACCCGCCCCACGGCGGGCGGGCACCACTCCTGCCAGCACAAGCGCTCAGTCACAACAGGTTTCACCCGATCGTGCGCTGTGCACGTGCTTGAGTTATGGCCACGTCACGCCTTCCCCGACGACCTCCTGCAGGCCCAGCGCGTTTGATACGCCGTGTACCGCCGGCTCGCGGACGCAGAGCACATCACGACGCCGGCGTAGGCCCATTCCTTCAGTCGGGGCAGTTCGGGCGCCAGCAACACCACCGCGGCGATAATCTTCGCGGTTCCCAGGATCGTGGCCAGGTAACTGGGATACCCCAGGTCGATCATGAGCGTGTAGAACGGTGGCATCCGGAACAGGTCCATCGTGCCGCCGACTGCGCACTCACCGACCACGACCGCGGTGACCACCCAGTACGCACCGGTCCGCCGATGACGCCGGGGAGTGGTGGTTGGGACCGCGGTCATGACCGCCGGTCCTGTGCCCGGTCGGCCCGAGCGCCGCCAGACCGGTGAAGGGCCGGTCCGAGCTCCGGGGTGGGTAGGGCGCAGACCCGGCCCTGGCTGAACCCGGCGGCCTCGATGCCCAGGGCGAGGTTGAACCGCCCGCGCAGGTTCTCCAGCGCGACGAGGTGGGTGAGCTCGACGATCTGGGCGTCGTGAAAATGTTCCCGTAGTCGCTCGACCAGTTCGGCGGGGACGTCCACCGGGGTGCGGCTCATGCCCTCGGCATACCTCAGGACGAGCTTGTCCACCTCGGTGAACACCGGACTGGTCTCGTACCGCGCCAAGGCCAGCAACTCCTCCTCGGTCACCCCCCACCGACGCGCCACCTCAGAACCCAGGTCGATGCAGTACGCGCACCGCGTCAGCGTGGCCGCCTTGAGCTCGGCGAGCGCTTGGTGGCGCCGATCGAGACGGTGCGTGCCTCCGGTGGCCTGCTCAAGCTTGGCGTAGCCGCGCAGCACTGCGGGAAGGTGGGCGTAAACCCGAAGCGGCTCGACCATCCGGTCCGGATGCTCTGGCCGTCCCGCGAGTCGACCGAGCGCGCGCCCGGTGAACCAGAACACCATCCGTGCCCGCATTCCGGCTCCGCGCTCGGACGGCGGTGTCACTCGTGCCATCCGACAGCTCCTATCGATACGGATCCGTTCTCTTGTTAACAGTACGGTAGCGTTCCGATGGAGGTGAGGCAATGGCCGGCAGGTCCCGAGAAGGTGGTAAGCGCCCCGTGGTCCCGCCCGCCGCAGGACAGCCTCGCGCCGCCTCGACGACCTCCCAACACACCTCCTCCGATCCTCAGCAGCCGATCTCGCGCGGGGCCGGTGCGCGTCAGCGGGTGCTGCAGGCCGCTCTTCAGGTGCTCGACGACGACGGCCTGCCCGGCTTCACCATGGAGGCCGTCGCCCGGCGCGCCGGTGCGAGCAAAGCGACCCTGTACCGGCGCTGGCCGACCCTGGGCGCGCTCATGATCGACGCCATGGACGCCACGTTCCAGCCCTTCTCCGTGCCTGAAACCGGCCGGGTGGAGACCGACGTCGAACAGCTCCTCACCGCTCTGGTCACCCTGCTCGAGCACACCCCGTTCCCGCGCCTGCTCGCCGCCTTCATCGGTGCCGTCGAACGCGACCCCGCACTAGCGGCCCTGCACGCGGACCTGACCCGACGCCGCCGCGAACCGCTCCTCGTCGTACTGGACCGCGCCCGCGAGCGCGGCGAACTGCCCCCTGACCTCGACCCGGAGGTAGTCACCGACCTGCTCACCGGCCCGTTCTTCTACCGCCGCTTCATCGCACACCGGCCCATCCCCCCAGACATGGTCAACGACGTCATCACGCACGTACTCACCACCCCGCGCCGCCGAACAGACCAACCGACTTGACCGCGAAGGAAAGGCCCGGCGGGCCCGACCGAGCGAAGGGCTGGCTGAGCGCCGCACTCGAGGTCCAGGACATCCGCCGCCTTGGCAATGCGTCGTCGACAATTCGGGACCGCGTCGCGGAAGATTGTTGACCTTGGGGTTGAACGTCCACAGGTGCCCGCCTTGACCTGCGATGACGTGATTGCCACATCATGATCGAACGGTCGAGAGGAGCACCTGTCAGGTGCGGAAAATCGCGGTCGCTTCGTGCCAGCCGACGGGCGGAGACCATCTAGTGTCGCTGGATCGGCTGCGGGCTGATGCGGGCTGAGTCCACGTCGTCCGGCGGCCCATCTGTGATGGCGATGCTAGAAGCGGACGGTCGTTTGCCGTCACCGTTGCCGTCAACGCTCGCGGCACCATGGCGCTGTCTCCAGCAAGGTGAACAGCTCGGCGAGCGGGCGTAGAGCTTCTTCGGGGATCGCGTTGATCTGTTCTTCTGCGACCGGGTCCAGGTTGAGCCGGTACACCTACCGTTCGTTCTCGCGCTCGGCGAGGATCTCGCGCCACGGCCTTCCCACAGGAACTGTTTCCCCGGCAGCGACCTGTCCGGCGCGGGCGTGCATCCGCCGGCGTCCCTCGGGGTCTCGTGCCGAGTCGCAGGCTGAGATCCACCAGCGATGTACGAAGTCGTTCAGCACGCCGAGATCGAGGTTCACACGGATCTCGTCGAGTACCGCCTTGAGTCCTGCGTCGAAAGCTTCGCGGTCTTGGGGCACGACCAAGGCGGCCGGGATGGCGCGCAGACTCTTGGCCGGCTCAGGTGCGCTGCCAGGGGCGAAGTCGTGCGGTTGTGCGGTCATCCTGGGGCCTCCTCTCGCTCTGTAGGGCTTACAGAGCTCGTCTGACACACCCCGTGAATCGACGACCTGGGAGGCGGGTGGAGGCGACGGCGATCATGCGCGTCGGATAGCCGGACCTGGCGGTAGCCCGTGCTAGACCCAAGCCACATGATCAGCTCGGTGGTAGTCGTCTGCGATCACAATGACCGTCCGCCGTCGGTTGCCGTCAAAAAGACCCCGGGGGATCTTGCTCCGGGGTCTTATCGCTGTTCAGAGGCGGTGGGCAGGGGCGGGGGCGAACCGCCGACCTTTCGCTTTTCAGACGTAACAACCGCTCTGCTCGCGGTACTCGTACGGAGGTAGACGACTGTCTGCGTTCGCCAGCGGCATGGGCCGCTCTCGGCGTGTCATGCGGGAGGAAACGTTCCCATGTCGGCACCTGGTGGGTACGATTTCCTTCGGCTCGTAAGCGGTGAGCGGAGGCGACGTCCATGGTGTTCGATGACCTCCCCGCGGTCTTTACCTACAGTGACGCCCGCCGGAGTGGGCTCTCCGAGCGAAAGCTGTATGCGCTGCGTGATCGCGGAGATATCGAGCCGATCGGGCGTGGCCTGTTCCGGCGGGTCGATGCCGAACTCGAGGCCGACGTGGACTTGCTGGAGATCGCGGCAAGGGCTCCCGAAGCCACCTTGTGCCTGACAACCGCCCTCGCGCGTCATGGGCTGACGGATCTGATCCCAGCGGAGATCGATGTGGCGTTGCCGCGTGATCGTCGAAGACCAAGCACGCAAGCGCCGGTCGCCTGGCACAAATTCGACCCGGACACCTTCGTGATCGGCCGAGACGAGCTTCAGCTGACATCTTCGCTTTTCATCGGCATCTACGGACCTGAGCGGTGCATCATAGATGCCTTCCGCCTGCGGCGCTGGGAAGGCCCTGAGCTGGGGATCACAGCCCTGCGTCGCTGGCTGGCCGGCCCCGGAGCACAACCGTCAGGGTTGCTGCGAATGGCTCGATCCTTTCCCCGTGTGGAGCAGGTTCTACGTGCGACGTTGGAGGTTCTGCTGTGAGCACCACCCGTCCGACCCGGGCCACGATCGCCGGGCGGACGTACCTGGATCTGCAGAACCTGGCGCGGCGAACGAAGCGCCCAACAGACGAGCTTCATCAGCTCTACGCCTTGGAGGGATTCCTCGCGCGGCTCGTTGTCTCCCCTTACACCGGCCGATTGGTGCTCAAAGGCGGTGTGCTGTTGGCCGCCTACGATGCGCGCCGACCGACCCGGGATGTCGACTTGCAGGGGCGTCACATCCCCAACGACATCGAGGAGATACGCGGCATGGTGTGCTCCATCGCTGGCATCGGCCTCGACGACGGTCTGTCATTCAATACCGACAGTGCGACCGCCGAGGTCATCCGGGATGAAGATCTCTACAGCGGTGTCCGGGTAAGCCTCACTGGACGCCTGTCCGTTGCGCGCATCGCCTTCCATGTCGATGTCAATGTCGGTGACCCGATCTGGCCTGCTCCACAACGGATCAGCCTGCCGCGCCTGCTCGAGGGACAGATCGAACTGGCCGGCTACCCATTGTCGATGGTGTTCGCGGAGAAGCTTGTCACCGCCGTGTGGCGTGGTATTGCGAACACCCGCTGGCGCGACTTCGCGGATCTCTACCTGCTCATCGGCCGTCATGATGTGGACGGTATGGAACTTCAATCGGCGATCACCAGGGTCGCACGCTTCCGCGAAGTGCCGCTTGCTCCTCTCGACGAAGTCCTCGACGGGTTCTCCCCGATTGCTCAGCCTCGCTGGAGCGCGTGGCGGCGCCGCCAACGGCTCGATGCCAGACTTCCCGAAGGATTCGATCAGGTCCTGGAGACGGTGATCGGCTTTGCCGATCCCGCGTTGGCCGATGGAGCCACGAGAGCCACCTGGCACGCGATCAACCAGCGGTGGGGAACGAAATAGCCCGGATGCGGGCGGCTGACTGGAGCCTTCCACCAGTGGTCTCCTGGCTCCAGGCCTCGTACCGCTGGGGCAAGCGTTGCCTGACGCGGCAGACAGGTCGCCCATCGTTGCGACCGTCCGCTGTCGGCCCCGGGTTCCGCGGATATCTCGTCACCTAGTGTCATGACACAGGGTTCTAACTGGGGAAACGCCTCTCCATCTAGAGAGGCGCCGTTTCTCTAGGCGCCAGCATTTTCGCTGGTCAGGCGCTTGAGGTCGGAACTCCAGGCGGCTCAGGTCCGCTCTCGCTCCTGATCGTATCGGGCTAGAGTCCGCTCGATTGCCTGATCTTTGTGCGATTTTCGACGGAGTTACCTATCTAATGAGTATCGTTTGTCCGATTTTCCGCGCCTGCCAGCGAAGACTTTGTTTCTCCAGGCCAGGTGGGCTGACCTGCACGGATGTCAACTCCTAGAGAAACGCCTTGAAGCTGCCATTTAGGCAGTTCTCCCAGGTCAGTGTGGCTTCCGTGCCTCCAGGGCGTTCGATTTACGCGGAACCCGGGTCGGCGTTGCCGTCAAAAACGCCCCGCGACAGGTCTTGTCCGGGCGCTTTCGCTGGTCATCGGTGGCGGGCAGGGGCGGGGCCGAACCGCAGACCTTCCACTTTTCAGGCGTAACAACCGCCCTGCTCGCGGTACCTGTGCCGAGATGGACGGCAGTCGGCGTGTGCTGGTGGCAGGTGGTGGTTGCCACCGTTGCTGTCAGCCGCACCCGCGGGATCGGTGCAACCGGATCTGAACGGCAGGGCCGGGGCCACGGTCTCGTTGAGGGGAGGGCCTCGCCGGTCCGGCGAAGTCCGAGTCGATGTCGCTGCCACCATCCCGAGCACATGACAGCGGCACCGGCGATCGGAGCTGGTCCCCGGCCCGGTCAGCCCGGGCGGCGCAGCTTCTGGACCGGTCCGCCGCGCTCGGATGCCGTCTCCGGTGCCGCGTCCACCGTAGCTGTGAGGAACCGGTCCGGCAGCGACAGCTTCCAGAGGGTCCGGAGCGTGAGGGCGTACTGGCGCGCGAGAGAGCCCGTCGTGTAGGGGAGTTCGTACTTCTCGCATAGCGCCTTGATACGCACAGATATCTCGGCATAGCGGTTGCTCGGCAGGTCGGGGAACAGGTGGTGCTCGATTTGGTAGCAGAGGTTGCCGGACATGAATGCCATGAGCGGTCCGGCGTGGAAGTTGGCCGAGCCGAGCATCTGCCGCAGGTACCACTCGTGGGGCGTCTCGTTCTCGAATTCCTCCACCGTGAACTTCTCAGCTCCGTCGGGGAAGTGGCCGCAGAAGATGACGGAGTACGCCCAGAGGTTGCGAATCAGGTTCGCGGTCGCGTTCGCCGTCAGCGTCGACAGGAACTGCGGCCCGGTCAGCAGCGGGAAGAGCACGTAGTCTTTACCCAGCTGGCGGCCGACCTTCTTGGCGATCTGCTTGAGCTGGCGCAGCGTCGTGCGTTTGTCCTTCTTCCCCTTGCGGATCTGCGCAATATTGAGATCGTGCAGCGCCACGGCGTACTGGAAGAAGACGGCGAGCATTGCGTTGTAAAGCGGCTGCCCCAGGTAGTACGGCGTCCACCGCTGGTCGCGTGTGACGCGCAGGATGCCGTAGCCGACGTCGTCGTCCTTGCCGACGACATTGGTGTACTTGTGGTGCACATAGTTGTGCGAGTGCTTCCACTGCTCGGACGGGCAGGTGGTGTCCCACTCCCAGGTGCTCGAGTGCACCTCCGGGTCGTTCATCCAGTCCCACTGGCCGTGGATGACGTTGTGGCCGAGCTCCATATTCTCGATGATCTTCGCGAGGCCCAGCATCGCCGTGCCGGCCACCCAGGCGGGCGGGAAGGCGCTCGCGAACAACGCGACCCGACCGGCGACGGCCAAGCCCCGCTGGATCTTAATGGCCTTCTTGATGTAGGTCGCGTCGCGCTCACCGCGGCTCTCTTCGATGTCGCGACGGATCGCGTCGAGCTCACGTCCGAGAGCGTCGACGTCGGCCTCGGTGAGGTGGGCGAAGGCTTTGATGTCGGTGACAGCCACGCGGAAACTCCAGGTGTGTGAGGGGTTAGAGGCCTTCAGACGCCGATGACGCAGTCGCCGGCGGCGGCAGAGATGCACGTCTGGATCCGGTCACCCTCCCGATGGACCGTGCCGTTGCGCAGATCCCGAACCGAGCCGGCGACGAGAGGGACGACGCAGCTCTGGCAGATGCCCATACGGCAGCCGAACGGCATCTGGACGCCCGCCTGCTCTCCCGCCTCGAGCAGGGTCGTGGCGCCGTCGACCTCCGCCGTCCTGCCCCCGGGGCCGAAGGTGACCGTGCCCCCCTCGCCACCGGCACCACCGAGCTGGACCGAGAAGCGCTCGACGTGCAGGCGCCCGGTCAGGTGGGACTGCTTCCACCGCCTCTCGGCGGCGTCGAGCATGGCGGGCGGCCCGCAGGCCCACGTCTCACGTTCGGTCCAGTCCGGGCAGACATCGCTGATCCGATCGAGGCTCAGCATCCCCATCATGTCGGTGAGCTGTTCGTACAGGCGCAGCGACTCATGCTCCCCGGCCAGCCGGTGCAACTCCTGGCGGAAGAGGATGTCACGGTCTGTCGGTGCCGAGTGGACCAGCACAACGTCGGGCAGGGTGCCTCGCCGGTGCAACGTGCGCAGCATGCCCATGACGGGAGTGAGCCCGCTGCCTGCCGTCAGAAACAAGATCTTCTGCGGCGGCGGGTCGGGGAGCACGAAGTCGCCACGGGGCGCGGCCAGGCGGACGATGGCGCCTGGCTCGAGCCCGCTGACCAGATGGCCGGACAGGAAACCCTCCGGCATCGCCTTGACGGTGATGCTGATGTTGCCGCCCGCGGCGGTCGGCACAGACGTCAGGGAGTACGACCGCCAGTGCCAGCGGCCGCCGACCTGAATGCCGATCCCGACGTACTGACCGGCCTTGTAGTCCGGCGGCCAGCCCCAGCCGGGCTTGACGACGAGGGTCGCGGCCGTCTCTGTCTCGGGGATGACGTCGAGGACTACGCCGCGCAGCTCCCGCGCGCTCCACAACGGGTTGAGCAGGTGCAGGTAGTCATCCGGCAGCAGCGGGGTGGTGAGCCGGCTGACGAGGCCACGCAGCAGCCCGGCGTCGGGCGGCATCTCGCCGTCAGAAGGGGCGGCATCCTCCTGCGTGGCACGGACCGCGGCGGGCAACCCGTTGGCTGCTGGTGCCGCAAGCCGTCGGCGCAATGCCGAGGCTGCTCCGACGACGCGCGCCCGAGCGGTCTTGAGAATCGGAGGCGGGCCAAGGTCCTGTGCCACGAG
>JAOPYL010000243.1 GCA_025964625.1 Actinoallomurus sp.
GCCAGCCCGTGTGGTAGGCCGGGGTTCAGTGCCGGAGGACGGCCTCGTCTGCCGTGGTCAGCACCTGCGCGATCGCGGCCGCCGCCTCAGCGGCATCCGGTCCCGACGCCGTCACCGTCACCGTCTCCCCCGCCTGCGCGCCGAGCCCCATCACCGCGAGCACCGAGCGAGCATCCGCCGAGCGCAGCTCCGTCGCCACTGCCACCGCGGCCGCCAACGTCGCCGCGACGCGCGCGACCTGCCCCGCGGGCCGCGCGTGCAGATCCGCCGTGAGGACGACGCGTACGACGACGTCACGACTTGCGGGCATGGCGCGCCTCCTCGGCTGCAGCAAGCACGGCCTCGACCGGAGCACCTGTCGACGCGACCACCGCGGCCGCCACGGCCCCCTCGACGAACGGCGCGTCGGCCAGCGCGACCCGCGTCCGCTGGTCGCCGGGGCCGCCCGCGCGGCCGTCCTCCGGCTCCTCGAGTTCCTCGAGTTCCTCGAGATAGGTCTTCGCGGTCAGCACCGAGCTGCCGAGGTCGGCGATCAGCACGACTCCGGCGCCCTTGTCGGCCGTGCGAACGGCCGACTCGAGCAGGTCGATGCTCGTCCCCAGGCCGCCGTCGGCGGCTCCCCCGGCGGGCTCGACCGCGACCTGGCCGACGCCCATCTGCCTCGCCAGCTCGGCGGCGCCCTCAGCGAGTGCCCGGCTGTGCGAGATCAGCACGATCCCGACGTTGGCCATTCCGTCCCCTTCCGACTCATTTCACAATGCCAAATCGCCTCGTCGGCCAGGCGCCGCCACGACATGGACGACGCCGGTCCGTGCTCCGCCGCGGCGGCCCGGGACCGGCCGGTCACGCGCCCGCGGGCGTCACGTCGGCCAGGGCACGGAAGAGCAGGACGGTGGAGGCGGCGCCGGGGTCGAGGTGGCCGACGCTACGGGCCCCGAGGTAGCTGGCCCGGCCCTTGCGCGCCTGCAGCGGGATCGTCGCCTCGGCGCCCTTCTCGGCGGCGTCCAGCGCCGCCCGCACGGCCGCGGGCATTCCCTCCGCGGCCGTGGCCGCGTACGCGGCGACCGCCGGGGCCAGCGCGTCGATCATGGTCTTGTCGCCCTCCTCGGCCCGGCCCAGCTCCCGTACGCCTTCGAGCGCGGCGCGCAGGGCCGTGGCGAGCTCTCCGGCGCCCACCTCGGGGGTGTCGCCGAGCGCCTTGCCCGCCCGGCGCAACGCGGTGCCGTACAGCGGGCCGGACGCACCGCCGGTCTTGGATATCAGCGCCCGCCCGGCCGTGGTCAGGACCTTGCCCGGTGGCAGGTCCGCGTGCAGGGACGCCATGGCGGCCCGCAGCCCGCGGTTGAGGTTGGTGCCGTGGTCGCCGTCTCCGATCGCCGCGTCGAGCCTGGTCAGGTGGTCGGCCTCCGCCTCGACCAGCTCCGCGAACCGCTCGATCCACTCGCGTGCGTCCATCAGCGCCCCCACCGCAGGCCGGGCGTCTCCACCGGCGCGTCCCACAGCTCGGCGAGCCGCGGGGTCAGCCGGCAGACCGAGATCATGCAGCCGGCCATGTCCAGGCTCGTCACATAGTTGCCGACCAGGCGGCGCCCGACGGTGGCGCCGTGCCCCGACAGCCAGTCCGCGACCGCGGCGTACGCCGCGTACAGCTCCATCAGCGGCGTGCCGCCCATGCCGTTGACCATCACGAGTACCTCGGAGCCGGACAGCGGCATGTCATCGTCGATCGCCGACAGCGCGACGTCGACGATCTCGGAGGCGGTGCGCAGCCTGGTTCGCTCCCGGCCGGGCTCACCGTGGATGCCGATGCCCAGTTCGATCTCGTCCTCGCCGAGGTCGAAGGTGGGGCGCCCGGCGGCGGGGACGGTGCAGGCGGTCAGCGCCACCCCGAACGACCGGGTCCGCTCGTTGACCTCTGTGGCCACGGCGGCGACCTCGCTCAGGGAGCCCCCGGCCTCGGCCAGCGCCCCGGCCGTCTTCTCCGCGAACAGAGTGGCCCCCGTGCCGCGGCGGCCGGCCGTGAACGTGCTGTCCTGTACCGCAACGTCGTCGTCGATCATGACGGGGACGACCTCGATGTCATCGTCTCCGGCCAGCTCGGCCGCCATCTGGAAGTTGAGCACGTCGCCGGTGTAGTTCTTGATGATGTGCACGACGCCGGCCCCGCCGGAGACGGCGTTGGTGGCCGCCAGGATCTGATCGGGCACGGGCGAGGTGAATACCTCGCCCGGGCAGGCGGCGTCGAGCATGCCGTACCCGACGAAGCCTCCGTGCAGCGGCTCGTGCCCCGAACCGCCCCCGGAGACCAGCCCGACCTTGCCGGGACGCGGCGCGTCGGCACGGGCGATGATCCGTTCGTCGAGGTCGACGCGAAGGGACGGGTGCGCCGCGGCCATGCCGCGCAGCGCGTCGAGGACGACGTCGTCGACGGCGTCGATCAGTTTCTTCATCTGTCCGGAATACCCCTCACAACAGCAAAACGCCAGAGTTGCAGGAGAGTGACCAGCTAAGGGGGATCTGTTCCTAGGATGTGTCCCGTGATCGATGACGTGAAGCGCGCGCTGGCCGTGATGGCCCATCCCGACGACGTCGACTTCTCCGCCGCCGGGACCATCGCGACGTGGACCGACGCCGGCGTCGAGGTCACGTACCTGATGGTCACCGACGGCGACGCGGGCGGGTTCGACGAGGACGTGCCGCGCTCGGAGATGGCGCCGCTGCGCCGCGCCGAGCAGGTGGCCGCGGCCACCTGCGTGGGCGTCACCGACGTCCGCTTTCTCGGATACCCCGACGGGCAGGTGGAGCCGACACTCGGCCTGCGGCGCGACATCGCGCGGGTGATCCGGCAGGTGCGCCCCGACCGGGTGGTGATCCCCAGCCCGGAACGGAACTACCAGCGGCTCGCCCCGGGCCATCCCGACCACCGGGCGGTCGGATCGGCCGCGCTCGACGCCGTGTACCCGGACGCGCGGAACCCGTACGCCTTCCCGGAGCTGCGCGCCGAAGGCCACGAGGCGTGGACCGTTCGCGAGGTCTGGATCTCCGGTGGCCCGGCACTCGACCACTTCGTCGACATCACCGGCGTCTTCAACCGGAAGCTGGCGGCGCTGCGGGCGCACGCCAGCCAGACCGCCCACCACGACGATCTGGAGGGGATGCTGCGCGGCTGGCTGGGGGCCACCGCCAGGCGGGGCGGACTCGGCGACGACCGGCTGGCCGAGGCGTTCCAGATCGTCCCGGCGGCATGACCTTGTCCATGGTCGACACGGAACCACATGTCGCGGCCTTCGGCGAGCTGGACGTCCACACGCTCTACGCGCTCCTGAAGCTGCGGGTGGACGTGTTCGTGGTCGAGCAGGCGTGCGCGTACCCGGAGCTGGACGGCAGGGACGCCGAGCCTGGCACCCGGCACGTCTGGCTGGCCGGTGACTCGAGCGCGCCAGCGGCATACCTCCGCATCCTCGACGACCCGGGCGGCGCACGCATCGGCCGGGTCGTGACGGCTCCGCACGCGCGCGGCGGCGGGCTGGCCGGACGGCTGATGCAGGCCGCGCTGCGGGTCGTCGGCGACCGCACCACGCGGCTCGACGCGCAGACCCAGGCCGCCGGCTTCTACACCGGATACGGCTTTGCCGCCGACGGGCCGGAGTTCGTGGAGGACGGCATCCCGCACGTCCCGATGGTCCGGCGCTGAAACCGGCGCGGCGCGCCGGGGGCGGTACCCCCCGACTCGGCGCTCAGACGAGACGGCGGGCGGCGGCCCAGCGGGAGAGTTCGTGCCGGTTCGAGAGCTGGAGCTTCCTCAAAACGCTGCTCACGTGCGTCTCGACGGTCTTCACCGAGATGAACAGCTCCTTGGCGATCTCCTTGTACGCGTAGCCGCGCGCGATCAGCCGCAGCACCTCGCGTTCGCGCTGCGTGAGCTGGTCGAACTCGGGGTCGATCGAGGGCACGTCCGCGGCGGCGAACGCGTCCAGCACGAACCCGGCGAGCCGGGGCGAGAACACCGCGTCGCCCTCGGCCACCCTGCCGATCGCCCTGGTCAGCTCCGGGCCTGAGATCGTCTTGGTGACGTAGCCGCGGGCGCCGCCGCGTACGACGCCGATGACGTCCTCGGCCGCGTCGGAGACCGACAGGGCGAGGAACCTCGTCTCCGGCGGGGACGCCCCGTCCCCGCTCCTCCGCCCCGCCGCGCCCGTCACCCGGCGCAGCACCTCGACGCCGCCCCCGCCCGGGAGATGGACGTCGAGCAGCACCACGTCCGGTTGGGTCGCCTTGATCACCTCGACCGCCTCGTCGACGTCGCCCGCCTCTCCCACGATCTCCACGGAGTCGCCGAGCTCGGCTTTCACGCCACTGCGGAACATCTGGTGGTCGTCGACCAACACCACACGCGTCATGACCACTTCACTTCCGATCACGCGTCATTTCCAATCTCACTTCGGTGCCGTCCCCCGGAGCCGTACGGATCGTCACCTTGCCGCCGTTGCGCTCCATGCGCCCGATGATGGACTGCCGGACGCCCATCCGGTCCTCCGGCACCCCGTCGAGGTCGAAGCCCTTGCCACGGTCCCGTACGAAGATGGCGACCTCGTCGCCGACGACCTCCGCGTACACCGACAGCGACGACGTCTCGGCATACTTCGCGGCATTGACCATCGCCTCGCGGGCCGCCTGCAGCATCGCGCCGAGCCGGTCGTCCAGCGGGCAGTCGCCCACGCACACGACCTCGATCGGCACGCCGTGATGGTCCTCCACCTCCGCGGAGATCTTGCGCACCGCGGCGGCGAGGTCCTGTTCGGCGTCGGCCTTCGGCTGGTACAGCCAGGCGCGAAGGTCGCGTTCCTGGGCCCGCGCCAGCCGTTGCACCTCCCTCGGGTCCTGGGCGTTGCGCTGGATCAGCGTCAGCGTGTGGAGCACCGAGTCGTGCACGTGGGCGGCGACCTCGGCGCGTTCCTGGGAGCGGATGCGCTCGCGGCGCTCGACGTCGAGGTCACGCCACATTCGCAGGAGCCACGGAGCGACGACCACGGCGAACCCGGCCAGGACGACGGTCGAGCCGAGCAGCACCTGGCCCGCCTGACCCGGATGGACCTTCTGGGCGAGGAACGCGATCAGGCCGCCGATGACGAGGAGGGCGCCGATGATGCTGCGCAACCACATGGCCTGGGTATTCCTGACCCAGCGTTGCCTGCGCTCGGGGTCGGCCTGCTGCCAGATGATCCCGACGCCGATGCCGCCCGCCACGACCGGCCAGACCGCCCAGTTGAGCGCACCGGCCCCCCAGCTGAACAGCGACAGCCCGCCGACCAGGGCCCCGTACGCGAAGAGCTGCCCCCGGTCGCGCCGGGCCTCCGGCTCCGCGTGCTGCGGCACGAGAAGCCACAGCGCCACGTAGGCGACCACGCCCACTCCCGCCGAGATGAGCACCGCGAACGCCAGTCGTACGACGATCGGTTCCAGGCCGAGATGCTCGGCGAGGCCCCGGCACACCCCGCCGACGAGCCGGCCGCCCGCACGTCGTTCGAGACGCGGCGCGGCCGGACTCACCGGGGCGGCATCGGCCCCACTCGGCGTTTCAGGCACGTACAGATGGTCACACGTTCGGGCGATCGCCACATCGGGGCCCGCCCGGGGCCTACCCCGGAGATCCTCAGGGACGACTCAGGGGTGTCCCCGATGGCCGCCACGGCGCGGCACCGGGAACGATGGGCGCATGACCGAGCAAAGCGCTGCCGGGCCGCGGCGGCTCTGCCGCTCCCAGGACGGGCGCCTGATCACCGGGGTGTGCGCCGGTCTCGCCCGCTACACGCGCATCGACCCGGTGGTGTTCCGCGTCGGGTTCGCGCTGCTGGTCATCACCACCGGCGTGGGCGTCCTGCTGTACATCGGCGCCTACCTCCTCATGGCGGCCCCGGGTGGGGGTCCGTCCAAGATCGAGCGGGTCGGCGGCCGCATCTTCGACGGCGACACCGTACTCGCGCTGCTCGGCGCGACGCTGGGCGCCGGAATGCTGCTCGGGATCGTCGGCGACTGGGGCTCCGGGGACGGCCTGGCCGTCGTCGTGGTGTTCGCGCTGACGCTGTTCGTGGCCCGGTCGCGCGGCGTCGACCTCGTCCAGGTCGCACGGAGCATGCCGGACCGCGTCAAGGGCCGGCCGCTTTCATCCTGGACGCCACCCGCGCCCTCCCAGCCGCCACCTCGGATGCCCGACGGCATGATCGACCTCGCTCGCCTCGGGCGGCGCACGGACCCGTACGCGGCAGAGCCGCAGGGGACGGACCCGTACCCAGAGCCGCAGGGGGCAGGCTCGTACGCGGAGGGCTCTGCCACCGCGAACCCGCGGCCGCCGGAAGCACCGGCGCCTTCCCCGCCCGCCCGGCCGCGGCGCAGGTCCTACCTTGCCGGGCTCACGCTGGCGGCCGCCGCGGCGGTCGCGGGCATCCTGTACGCCTTCACGGGCGACCGGCCGGGCTTCGGCCGGATCCAGATCATCCTCTCCGGGGCGCTCGCCGTCGTCGCCGCCGGTCTCCTCCTCGGCGCCTGGTTCGGCCGGGACCGCAAGCTCATCACGGTTGGAGCGATCATGTCCCTCGCCCTCGCATCGACGTCGATCGCCGGTAACCCCACCGTCGCGAGGAGGACGCACCGGATGACCTGGCGGCCGGCCGCCGCCGCCCAGGCGGAACAGTCGCACAAGGTGTTCATCGGCGAGGGCGTCGTCGACCTCACCACGGTGCCGCTCATCCCGGGAGAACGGCTGAACGTGACCGCCGAGGTGACGCTGGGGGTGCTGGACGTCAAGGTTCCGAGGACCGCGCGCGTGGAGGTGGACGGCCACGCGATCCTCGGCGACATCACCGTGGACCGGCACGTCACGAGTGGCCCCGGCGCGAGGGTCCGCCGCGTGCTCGAACCGGAAGGACGGGCGGGGGGCGCCGTGCCGACCATCGCGCTGCGCATCCGGAGCAAGGTGGGCGACATGGAGATCACGCGTGTTCCGGCATAGGTTCGACCCGTCGTCGGCGGTGGCCGCCGTCCTTTTCCTCGGCACCGCCGGGCGCTATCTCGCCGACGGGCTCGGCGGGACGCGGGTGTCGTTCCCGTGGACGGTGCCCCTGGTCATCGCCGGCCTCGTCGTGATGATCGTCCTGCGCGTCGTGTTCCGCTCCCGCCGCCGCGAGCCGTAACCCACCGCGAGCCGTGGCCCACCGCGGCGGGCCGTGTCCGCCGCGGCGCGGTCAGGTCGCCGGGGCGGGAGACGACTCGCCGATCCGGTCATGGGACGGGACGTCGGGCAGCGCGTCCGGCGAGGCCCGGTGTCGGTACCGCCACCAGACGACGGCGACGAAAAGGATGAGCCACGCCAGGTTGGCCCAGCGCACGCCGAGATGCTGGTACCCGTTGACCCTCACGCCCGGGAGCGTCATGACGCCGATCAGCACGCCGCGGACGATGAGCAGCCAGTCCATCCGGCCGTAGGGCATCAGCGCCAGCAGCGGCAACATCATGGCGTCGTACCACGGATACTGCAACGGCGAGACAAGAGTGGTGCCGAGCGCCAGCACCAGCACCGGAAGCACGTCGGCGGGGAGCCGCCAGCCATCGGTCGAGGGCCGGTGCCAGAAAGCGACCGGGAGGCGGAAAAGCCACCACAGGAAGGCGGTCAGCGCGAGGGCGAGCACCACCATCCACACCTCGTACACCCCGTGATGGTCCAGGACATACCGCGGGACGGGCAGGTAGCGGTCCTTCGTCCGGCCCAGCCGGGCGTTGAGCGAATGGATCGCGGCCGGCCCCGCCAGCAGGTAACCACCCCCGGCGACGAGTACGGCTCCGGCAGCCACGCCTGTCGTGCGGCGGAACCGCGGCGGCGTCAGCCAGGCGGCGGCCACCAGGCCGGCGGCGGGAAACAGGAACGACGCCTTGACCGCCACCGCCGCGCCGCCGAGGAGGCCACCGGCGAACGCCGAGCGGCGCATCGCGTACAGCGCCGCGACCAGGAAGAGGACCGCGTACACATCAGCGTGCCCGCTGCCGACCATCCAGAACAGCATGAGCGGGTTGGCCGTCCAGAGCAGGCAGGCGCGGACCCGGCGCGCCGGGTCGGGCCCGGTCAGCCGGTCCAGAATGAGCCCGGTGCCGATGAAGGCGATGGCGTTCCCGCACTTCATCACGAATAGGATCCGCGCCATCGAGTTGCCGCCCAGATGAGCCGCGAACCACTGGATCGCCGTCATCACCGGCCCGTACACGGTGGGGACCCGCTGCCAGCCGCTGGGCAGCAGGAGCCCGACCCGATCACCGGTGTGGGCGAGCCGGATCGGCGTCGTGACGTACGGGTCCCGGCCGAGGTCCGCGATCCGCCCGTAGATCGCGTAGTTCAGCATGTCCACCGAGCCGGCGGGCGGCAGCAGCGCGAGGACGCACGCCACGACCGCCCCCGCGAGGAGCAGCCGCACCGGACCGGTGAACGATCCGCGGCGCAGGGCATACAGGCCGGTCAGCGTGGCCGCTCCGGCGCTCGCCGCGGCGAACCAGGTCAGGGTCATGACGGTGGCCGGTGATGGCGCGCCGCCGAGAGTCAGGAACGGGCCGGTCGGCCCGAAGAAGGGGACGGCCTCCGAGGTTCCGAGCACCATGGCCGCGCCCATCGCGACGGCGCTCGCCCCCAGCATCACCAGGGAGAAGACGCGGGACATGGAACCCGACATTAAGGGGCGAAACCGGGCTTCGGATCGGGCTGTGCGCGCTGTTCACCGAACGCTCATCGGCTGGTCGCGTGCAGGCTGATGGCGTACGCCGGGCCCGGATTCACCAGCTCGCGCGGGTGCCCGCCGGCGTACACCTGGACCCGGTTGGCGCGCAGGGTCCGCTCGGCCACGCCCTGCCCGGTGATCGTCCGCTCGGCGAGCTCGCCCGCGAGCACGGCGAGGACCCTGGCACCCGGAACGGCGCGGTGCCCGGGAGGCCACGCCGACAGCCACAGCTCGCACTCGGCGGCCAGCGGCACCGGCACCGGCACGCCGTCGAAGCGCACGAGATGCCACCAGTCACCCGGCCGGGCGGCGACCTCGCGGACGAGACCGGCCAGCCGGCCGACGGTGAGCGCACGGGCGGGGGCATGCGGGCCGGCGTCGCCCTGCATGGTCAGATCGGGAATGACGGAGAGATTCACAGACGGGTCCTTCGGGAGACGGCTGAGCGCCGCGAGGCTGACTGTCGGACGGAAGGGTCAGCGACAACAACACGAAGGACACAGCGCGGCGACCGCGTGGGAGAACCCCACGAGGGCGGTCGGGACGATGCGCGCTGGCATGGTAGAAGTCTGCAGGCCGTCACCCAGAGTCGTCAAGCCGGGGCGCGCCGGCAAGGTCCTCTGCCTCATCACCCTCCCCGCGAAGCGCTGACCGGAACACCGCTCCTCTCCGACCTCCCCGGACGCCACGCTCTCGCCCTCGGCCGCTACACGTGATCAGGTCTGGTCTGCAGGGGGTATTGAGGCTTAGGTTGGCATCTCAAGCCTCCTCCCCCCGGGAGACCGCGATGCCGCGAAGCCGCACGAAACGCATCCGCCGAGCCGCCGCACGAATACGCCGCAAACACCGGGCCGGCGCCCGCCGCACGCACAAGGTGAACACCCACCACCGATTCGGCAAAGGCTGACGCACACCCCGCCTCGTGCAGCGCTCCGAGGGCCGGCGCGCCGGCCGACGCGGGAATCCATCGCCGACTCCATCCCTCTACCTGGGAGAAGGCACGCAATGCGGCCGGTCACGTGCTTGCTCGGGATCCGAGGACCTCCCCGGGGATCACACGCCCAGATCCGAACCACATGTCCAGGGAGGACGAATGCCGCGTGTGTCCGTAGAAGTCGACGGCGTCGAATACGACGATGACGTCGAGCCGCGCCTTCTGCTCGCCCACTACCTCCGTGATCGCCTCGGCAAGGTGGGCACCCCCATCGGCTGCGACACGTCGAACTGCGGCGCCTGCACCGTGCTGCTCAGTACGGGCCGGCGCGCCTCCGGCACGACGAGCGTGAGCGTCAAGAGCTGCTCCGTCCTCGCCGTACAGGCGGACGGGAAGAGCGTCACCACCATCGAAGGCCTGAGCGACGGGCAGGAACTGCATCCGATGCAGCAGGCGTTCCACGAGGAGCACGCCCTGCAGTGCGGCTACTGCACCCCCGGCATGATCATGGCCGCGATAGACCTGCTGCGGGAGAACCCCAACCCGTCCGAGGAGGAGGTTCGCGAGGGGCTGGAGGGCAACCTGTGCCGCTGCACGGGTTACCAGAACATCGTGCGCGCCGTACGTCGCGCCGCCGGCGATATGCGCAGCCCGGCGGAGGAGGGGGTCACCTCATGACCGCCGCTCCTGAGATCGGCAGCGCGCGCAGGCGTACCGAGGACGCCCGGCTGATCACCGGGCGCACCAACTGGACCGACAACATCCAGCTCCCGGGGCTGCTGCACGTCGCCTTCCTGCGCAGCCCGGTCAGCCACGCCCGGATCACCGGGGTCGACGTCTCCGGCGCACGGGAGCGGCCCGGGGTGGTCGCCGTGTTCACCGGCGCCGACCTGGCCGACGAGCAGGGCAGCCTGCCGTGCGCCTGGCCGGTCACCGAGGACATGGTGCTGCCCGACCATCCCCCCGTCGCGGTGAACGAGGTGCGGTACGTCGGCGAACCGGTGGCCGTCGTCGTGGCCCGCGACCGGTACGCCGCCGCGGACGCCCTCGAAGCGATCGACATCGACTATGAGCCGCTTCCCGCCGTGACGGACATGGAGGAGGCCATCAAGGAGGGCGCCGATCTGGTCCACTCCGACAAGGGCACCAACACGTCCTATGAGTGGATCTACGAGGCGGGCGACCTCGACGCCGCCTTCCGCGACGCGCCCGTGGTCATCGAGCGCCGGTACGTCCAGCAACGGCTCATCCCCACCGCCATGGAACCTCGCGCGGTGGTCTGCTCCGCGGTCGGCGACGACTACACCCTGTGGTCGTCCACGCAGATCCCGCACATCCTGCGGCTCATGCTGGCCACCGTCACGGGCATCCCCGAGCACCGGCTCCGGGTCATCGCGCCCGACGTGGGCGGCGGGTTCGGCTCCAAGCTCCAGGTGTACGGCGAGGAGGTGGTCTGCCTCCTGCTGGCCAAGCGGCTCGGCCGGCCGGTCAAGTGGACCGAGTCGCGCAGCGAGGGCAACATGGCCGTACATCACGGTCGCGGCCAGATCCAGCGCCTGTCCCTGGCCGCCGATTCCGACGGGCGGATCCGCGGCCTGAAGGTGGACCTGCTCGCCGACATGGGCGCCTACCTCATGCTGGTCACGCCCGGCATCCCGATCCTCGGCGCGTTCATGTTCAACGGCATCTACAAGATGGACGCCTACTCGTTCAAATGCGCCGGCGTCTTCACGACCAAGACGCCGACCGACGCCTACCGGGGCGCCGGGCGGCCCGAGGCGACGTACGGCATCGAGCGGATGATGGACGAACTGGCCGCCGAGCTGTCCCTCGACCCCCTGGAGGTACGGCGCCGCAACTGGATCACACACGACGAGTTCCCCTACGACACCGTCTCCGGGCTCACGTACGACTCCGGCAACTACGAGGCCGCCACCGACAAGGCGACGGAGCTGTTCGAGTACGACAAGCTGCGCGCCGAACAGGCCGACCGGCGCGACCGGGGCGACCCCGTCCAGCTCGGCATCGGCGTCTCGACCTTCACCGAGATGTGCGGGCTGGCCCCCTCACGGGTGCTGGGCTCGCTGTCGTACGGCGCCGGCGGCTGGGAGCACGCGTCCGTCCGCGTGCTGCCGTCAGGAAAGATCGAGGTGGTCACCGGCTCCTCCGCCCACGGACAGGGCCACGAGACCGCGTGGGCGCAGATCGCGGCCGACCGGCTCGGCGTGCCGTTCGAGGACGTCCGCGTGCTGCACGGCGACACGAGCATCTCGCCGAGAGGCATGGACACCTACGGCTCACGGTCCCTGGCGGTCGGCGGCGTGGCGCTCTACAACGCCTGCGAAAAGGTGATCGACAAGGCCCGCCGGATGGCCGCCCACCTGCTGGAGGCCGATGAGCAGGACATCGAGTTCGCCGGCGGGTCCTTCTCGGTCCGCGGTGTGCCGGAGCAGGCGCGGACCCTCCAGGAGGTGTCGCTGGCGGTGTTCGGCGCGCACGACCTGCCCGAGGGGTTCGAGCCCTCGCTCGACTCGGATGCCACCCACGACCCGGACAACTTCTCCTTCCCCCACGGCACGCACCTGTGCGCCGCCGAGGTGGACACCGAGACCGGGTTCGTGAAGCTCCGCACGTACGTGGCCGTCGACGACGTGGGCTCGGTGGTGAACCCGCTGATCGTCGAAGGCCAGGTGCACGGCGGGCTCGCCCAGGGAATCGCACAGGCGCTGTACGAGGAGGCCGTCTACGACGCCGAGGGCAACCTGACGACCACGACGATGGCCGACTATCTGGTGCCCTCCGCCGGCGACCTGCCGACCTTCACGACGGACCGTACGGAGACACCGGCGACCACGAACCCGCTGGGCGTCAAGGGCGTCGGCGAGGCGGGCACGATCGCCTCCACGCCGGCCGTGGTCAACGCGATCGTCGACGCGCTCCGCCCGTATGGCGTGACCGACGTGCCCATGCCCTGCACGCCCGAACGCGTATGGCAGGCGGTGCGAGGCGGCACGGCCGAACGCTCCACGCAACCCGGAGCGGGCGGCGGACTCGGATCAGCAGGAGGTGAAGCGTGATTCCGGCACCGTTCGACTACGTCCGGCCGTCGTCGCTGCCCGAGGCCGTCGCGGCGCTGCGCGACGCGGGCGACGAGGCGAAGGTGCTCGCCGGCGGGCAGAGCCTGCTTCCGCTGCTGCGGATGCGGCTGGCCTATCCCGAGGTGCTCATCGACGTCGGAGGGCTGCCGGAGCTGCACGGCATCCGCGACGAGGGCTCGTCGCTGCTGGTGGGCGCGATGACGACGCACTACGAGGTCATGCGCGATCCGCTCATCCGCGAACACTGCCCATTGCTCGCCGCGGCCACCTCGACCGTGGCGGACCCCGCGGTACGCCACCGGGGCACCTTCGGCGGCTCTCTCGCGCACGCGGACCCGGCGGGTGACCTACCGGCCGTGGTGCTCGCGATGGACGCCGTGTTCGTGACGTCGGCACGGGAGATCCCGGTCGGTGAGTTCTTCGCCGACTACCTGACGTCCGCGCTGGAACCCGACGAGATCCTCGTCGGCGTACGCCTGCCGAAGTCGTACGCCGGCTGGGGCTTCCACTACGAGAAGTTCCACCGCACGGCGCAGGCCTGGGCCATCGTCGGGGTCGCCTGTCTCGTACGGCGTTCGGACGGCGAGGTCGCGGAGGCGAGGATCGGTCTCACCAACATGGGCGCGGCCCCGGTGCGCGCCTCCGCGGTGGAGACGGCGATAGCGGGCGGCGCGGCCGGCGCGGATGCGTTCCGGGCCGCCGCCGAGAACGCCCCCGAGGGCACGAACCCACCCAGCGACCTGCACGGGTCCGCCGACTATCGGCGGCACCTCGCCAAGGTCCTGACCGCACGCGCCCTGGCAACGGCGGCCGGGGTGTAGCAGCCCATCCGATGTTCGCTCGACCGGCGCGGGGTATGCACAGGACCGTCCCAGGTCCATACCCCGCGCCGGCGGAGCGAACGGCCGGCAGGGGATGGCGGAGCGCGATCTTCGCTGGTTCACTGACACCAGCGTCGAGCGCGGCCGCAGTCGCCCGAACGACATCGCTCGCAAGGAGAGGAAGGCATGGAGCTCGATCACGACTTCACCGTTCCGGTACCCGTGGACCAGGCCTGGCCGGTCCTGCTCGACGTCGAGCGGATCGCGCCCTGCATGCCCGGCGCCACGCTCGACTCGATCGACGGCGACGACTTCACCGGCCGCCTCAAGGTCAAGCTCGGCGCGATGACGATCACTTACAAGGGCACCGCCCGCATCTCCTCACGCGACGAGCAGGCCCGTATCGTCACCATCGAGGGCTCGGGCAAGGAGTCGCGCGGCTCCGGCACGGCGAGCGCCACTGTGCGGGCCCAGCTGCACGACGAGGGTGAGCACACCCGCGTCACCGTGCACACGAAGCTGAACGTGACCGGGCGTCCCGCGCAGTTCGGCCGCAACATCCTGTCCGAGGTGGGCGGCAAGCTCATCGGCCGGTTCGCCGGCAATCTCGCCGCCGAGCTGGGCCGGGACGATTCCGCGGACGCGGCGGCGCCGGTCGGCCCCACCACGGAAGCCGCTCCCGCGGAAACCGCTCCTGCGGAAACCGCTCCTGCGGAAGCCACCCCCGCGGAAGCCGCTGCCGCAGAAGCCGCCCCTGCGGAATCCGGACCCGCCGGAACGGGCGTTGCCGCCTCAACCGGTACCACGCCGCGAACAGCCCCCGTCGCCGACCTCGGGGCCGCTCCGAAGGCCAGACCGCAGGCGGCCCGGCCGAGCGCGGAGGCCATCGACCTGCTCGAGTTCGCCGGGCCGTCGATCGCCAAGCGTGCGGTGCCGGTGCTCGCCGGCCTGGCGATGCTGTGGACCCTGCGGCGCCTCTTCCGGCGCTCCAAGCGCTGAGCGGAGCGGCGGCCAGCCGCTGAACTGGGGCCGCACCCGCCGCCTGTTCACCAGTGCCCAGCGCGACGTCTACGTAGCCCTTTACACCGGCTGCGCCGCCGACGGCTGCGACAGGCCCCTCGCCTGGTCGGCCATCGACCACAAGCAAGAGTGGGTCAACGGCGGACGCACCGACCTCGACAACGGACAGCCGCTTTGCAACTGGCATAACTTGCGCAAAGAGTACCGACGGTCCCGTATGCGCCAAGTGCCTCAAAATAGCGAAAAAAGCCAGGGACACCACGATCCGCCGTCGACTACCGACCCCTGACCACCTCCGGCCCTGCGGCACCCGGTGGCCGCGTCATGACTCACTTAGAGTGAGGCACATGACCGACCTGTCCCGCGAGCGGGCCGCCGCGCTCGACGCCGCCGATCCGCTCGCGTCGTTACGTGACGCGTTCGTGCACGACGATCGTGGGCTGATCTACCTGGACGGCAACTCGCTGGGACGGCTCCCGAAGGCCGGCGCAGAACGGATCGCGCAGGTCGTACGGGAGGAGTGGGGGGCCGGCCTGGTCCGGTCGTGGTCGCACTGGGTGGATCTGCCGACCCGAACCGGCGACCTCATCGGCTCGGCCCTCCTCGGAGCGGCGCCCGGTCAGGTCGCCGTGTCCGACTCGACGACGGTGAACCTGTACAAGCTGGCCGTGGCGGCGCTGGACGCCCGGCCGGACCGTACGGTGATCGTCACCGACGACGACAACTTCCCGACCGACCGGTATGTCTTCGAGGGGCTGGCCGCGCAGCGTGGCCTGGAGTTGCGCGTCGTGCGGAGCGACATCGACGAGGGCCTGGACCTCGACGCGCTGCGGGACGCCGTCGACGAGACAACCGCGCTGGTCAGCCTCTCGCACGTCGCGTACCGATCGGGGGCGCTGCTCGACATGGCGACCGTCAACGAGATCGCGCACGGTGCGGGCGCGCTCATCCTGTGGGACCTCTGTCACTCTGCCGGCGCCGTACCCGTCGAGCTGGACGCGACCGGCGCGGATCTCGCGGTGGGCTGCACGTACAAGTACCTGAACGGCGGCCCCGGCGCTCCGGCGTTCCTCTACGTGCGCGGTGAGCTGCGGTCGGGGCTGCGTCAGCCGATCTGGGGGTGGTTCGGCCAGCGGGACCAGTTCGAGATGGGGCCGTCGTACGACCCCGTCCGGGGCGTCGAGCGGTTTCTCACCGGCACGCCTGCGGTCGTCGCGGTCGCGGCGGTGGAGGAGGGCGTCCGGCTGCTCGCCGAAGCGGGCATCGGCCGGCTGCGGACCAAGGGCGTCGCGCTCACCGGGTACCTCATCGAACTCGCCGGGGCGTGGCTGCCCGCGGTCACCCTCGCCACGCCGGTGGACCCCGCCCGGCGCGGCTCGCACGTCTCGCTGTGCCATCCCGAGGCGTGGCGGCTCGCCCAGGCGCTGATCGAGGAAAACGTGATCCCGGACTACCGGGCTCCTGACCGGCTGCGCCTGGGGCCCGCCCCGATCACCACTCGGTTCACCGACGTCTGGGACGCCCTGGACCGGCTGCGCCGGATCGTGGACGACAAGACGTACGAACGGTTCCCGGCCGAGCCCTCACGCGTCACCTGATCCCGCCGAGGCCGCGCCGACGACGTATCAGGCTCTCTCTGGCCCGTCCGGCGCAGGTGAGACCGCGGTCACTCCCACTCGATGGTGCCAGGGGGCTTGCTGGTGATGTCGACGACGACGCGGTTGATGTCGGGGACCTCGTTGGTGATACGGGTGGAGATCCTCTGCAGCACGTCGTACGGGAGCCGCGCCCAGTCGGCGGTCATGGCATCCTCGCTGGTCACCGGGCGCAGCACGATGGGATGGCCGTACGTGCGGCTGTCGCCCTGCACACCCACCGAGCGGACGTCGGCGAGCAGCACCACCGGGAACTGCCAGATGTCGCGGTCGAGGCCGGCCCTGGTGAGCTCCTCGCGAGCGATGGCGTCGGCCTCCCGCAGCAGGTCGAGGCGGTCGCGCGACACGGCGCCGATGATCCGGATGCCGAGTCCGGGGCCGGGGAAGGGCTGCCGCCAGACGATCTCCGCGGGGAGGCCGAGCTCCTCGCCCAGCCGCCGCACCTCGTCCTTGAACAGCGTGCGCAACGGCTCGACCAGGGAGAACTGGAGGTCCTCGGGGAGGCCGCCGACGTTGTGGTGGGACTTGATGTTGGCCGCGCCGGTGCCGCCGCCGGACTCGACCACGTCCGGATAGAGCGTGCCCTGCACAAGGAACTCGACCGCTTCCCCGTGCGTGTCGACGACCTCGCGGGCCGCCTCTTCAAAGACCCGGATGAACTCACGGCCGATGATCTTGCGCTTGGTCTCGGGATCGGTGACGCCGTCCAGCGCCTCGAGGAACCGGGCAGAGGCGTCGACGACCTTGAGGTCGACACCGGTCGCGGCCACGAAGTCCTTCTCGACCTGCTCGGCCTCGCCCTTACGCAGCAGCCCGTGGTCGACGAAGACGCAGGTCAGCCGGGAGCCGATGGCCCGCTGCACGAGCGCCCCGGCCACCGCCGAGTCGACGCCCCCGGAGAGCGCGCAGATCGCCCGCTTGCCGCCGACCTGGGCGCGGACCGCCTCGATCGACTCCTCGGCGATATTGACCATCGTCCAGGAGGAGCGGCAACCCGCCGCGGCGAGGAAGTGCTTCAGCACGGCCAGACCGTGCTCGGTGTGCATGACCTCGGGGTGGAACTGGACACCGTAGAGCCCGCGCGCGGGGTCCTCCATGGCGGCGACCGGAGCGCTCTCGGTACGGGCGGTCACCGCGAAGCCGGCCGGGGCCGCGCTGCAGGTGACGCGATGCGACATCCACACGGACTGCTCGGCGGGCAGTCCCGCGAGCAACGTGCCCTCCTCGATCACGGCGAGCGGGGTGCGGCCGTACTCGGCGATGTCGGAGTTGGCGACCGTGCCGCCCAGCTCCTGCGCCATCGCCTGGAAGCCGTAGCAGATCCCCAGCGTCGGCACTCCGGCCCCGAACAGGCCGTCCGGCACGGCGGGTGCGCCGGGTTCGTACACCGACGCGGGGCCGCCGGACAGGATGATCGCCTTGGGCCGCTTGGCCAGCATCTCCGCGACCGGCATGGTCGAGGGCACGATCTCACTGAACACGTGACACTCACGCACACGACGGGCGATGAGCTGCGCATACTGCGCGCCGAAATCGACAACGAGGACCGTGTCGAAGGACTGCTCGACTGACTCGACGGACACCAAGAACGCCTTTCGGAGTCGCGGGATCGTTCACAGTCTAGGGCTCTCCTGCCTGGGTGAACGCCCCGGCGGTGCGATCAGCGGGTCAGGAGGGTCTGAGGGGGCCCTGGAGCTCAACGGGTAGTACGCGGGGACTTTTATCGCTTTGAGATCTTGAATCGGCATGATTCATCATCTGCCGTAATCCTCCCCTCCTCCCCCCGAGAGGTCCCGCATACGCCCAGCCGCCGCGCTGACCGGAATCGCGACCGTCGCCATCGGACTGGCTCCGATCTCAGGTGCGACCGCGAGCACCACCCCGTCCGCCAAGGCGCCGTCGTCGTGCGGAGCGCGGTCCGCCGCCCGCAGCACGTCCAAGGACGCCCGGCCGCGCGACAAGAACGACGTGTCACCCGCCCAGGCGGCCGCCCTGGAGCGGCAACTCGACCAGCTGGTCGGACAGCGGGCGTCGGCGCTCGCGACGACCACCCACCGGGTGCCGGTGTACTTCCACGTCATCCGCACCGGGAAGGGCAAGACCGGCGACGTCAGCCGGACGCGCATCGACGACCAGATCTCGGTGATGAACAGCGCCTACGGCAAGTCCGAAACCGGCTTCTCCTTCTATCTGAAGGGCCGCGACTGGACGACCAACACCGCGTGGTTAAAGGCGCCGGACACGTACGAGAAGCAGATCAAGTCCAAGCTGCGCAAGGGCGACGCCGGAACGCTCAACGTCTACACCGCCTCGCTGCAGGACGGCCTGCTCGGCTGGGCGACCTTCCCCTGGCAGTACAAGGGCGACCCTGCGATGGACGGCGTCATGGTCCACTACGGCTCGCTGCCCGGCGGGTCGATCACGCACTACAACGTCGGCCAGTCGGCCACCCACGAGACCGGTCACTGGCTGGGGCTGTACCACACCTTCGAGGGCGGCTGCACGAGCCCGGGTGACTACGTGAGCGACACGCCGTACGAGTCGGAGCCGGCGTACAAGTGCCCGACCAGCCGGGACACCTGCACCGCCGCGGGCAAGGACACGGTCCACAACTACATGGACTACTCCTACGACACCTGCATGACCCAGTTCAGCAAGGGACAGGCGTCGCGCATGCAGAAGGAGTGGGCGGCCTACCGGTGACCACCGGGTCAGGACACGCCCTCCGCCGGCTGCTCCAGGCGGAGGGCGGCCGGGGCGCCGGCGGGGACGACGGGGTTCTTCGGCGCCACCGGCCTCAGCCGCTCGTAGGCCGAGCCGAGGTCCGGGCGGGCGTCCGCCTCGCCGCGGTTGGGCCAGAACGCCATGGCGCGCTCGGCCTGCGCGGTGATGGTCAGCGACGGGTTCACCCCGAGGTTGGCCGAGACGGTGGAGCCGTCCACGATGTGCAGGCCCGGGTGGCCGTGCACCCGGTGGTAGGGGTCGATCACCCCGTCCCGCGGTGACGCCCCGATCGTGCAGCCGCCGATGAAGTGCGCGGTCGTCGGGATGTTGAACAGGTCGAGCCAGGTGCCGCCCGCCATCCCGCCCATCTCCTCGGCCAGCATCCGGACCGCGCGGTGCGCCACCGGGATCCACGTCGGGCTCGCCTCGCCATGCCCCCGTCGCACCCGCATGCCACGCCCGGACGCCGAGGGCTCGATGGTGATCGAGTTGTCCCGCGTCTGCATGACCAGCGCGACGATCGTCCGCCGCGACCAGTTGCGCAGGTTCGGCAGCCGCACCAGATCCAGCGGGCGCGCCACCGCCTGCCCGAGGAACTTCGCCCACCGGGGTGTACGGCCGCCGCCGTCGATCAGCAGCGAGCGCAGCGCCCCCATGGCGTTCGAGCCGGGGCCGTACCGGGTGGGCTCGATGTGCGTGTGCTCGTCCGGGTGGACCGAGGAGGTGATCGCCACCCCGCGGGAGTGATCGTCGCCCTTGGCGCCGAACCGCTCCACGCCGAGGATCGCCTCGGAGTTGGTACGGGTGCGCACGCCGAGACGGTCCGACAGGCCGGCCAGGACGCCGGTCGCCCTCATCCGGTGCAGCAGCTTCTGCGTGCCGTAGGTGCCCGCCGCGAACACGACGTGCTCGGCCGTGAAGGTGCGCCGCCGGCGGCGCACCCCCCGGCCGGTACGGGTGGTCTCGACGGCGTAGCCGCCCTCGGGCCGGGGACGCACGGCGGTGACCGTGGTCATCGGCAGCACGTCGGCACCGGCGTGCTCGGCCAGGTACAGGTAGTTCTCGGTGAGCATGTTCTTGGCGCCGACCCGGCAGCCGGTCATGCAGGAGCCGCATTCGGTGCAGTTCGTGCGGCGCGGGCCCGCGCCGCCGAAGTACGGATCCTCGGTCTCCGCGCCGGGCTCGTCGCCGAACAGGACGCCGACCGGCGTGACGTGGAAGGTGTCGTCACGGCCCATCCGCTCCGCCACCCGCTTGATCGCGTGGTCGGCCGGGGTCATCGTCGGGTTGGGCCGGACGCCGAGCATCCGCTTGGCCTGGCCGTAGAACGGCGCCAGCTCGGCCTTCCAGTCGGTGATGTGCCGCCACTGGGGGTCGTCGAAGAACGGCTGCGGCGGCTCGTACAGCGTGTTGGCGTACACCAGCGACCCGCCGCCGACGCCGGCCCCGGCCAGCACCAGGACGCGCGAGCCCTTCTCGCCGCGCAGCAGGTGGATGCGTTGGATGCCGGTCATGCCCAGGCCCGGCGCCCAGAGGTACTTCCGGGCCCGCCAGGAGTTCTTCGGCAGGTCCCGGTGGCGTTCGCCGGGTGCGCCGTCCGGGTCGTCGAACCGGCGGCCCGCTTCGAGCACCCCGACGCGGTACCCCTTCTCGGTGAGGCGCAGCGCCGTGACGCTGCCGCCGAAGCCCGAGCCGATCACGAGAACGTCGTAGTCCATGGTGGCACTCCTACTTGAGGCGAAGGCGCTTCATCGTCTTCAGCCCACGGGCGAGCATCGCCGCGTACTTCTCGTACGGCATGCCCATGATCGGCTCGAACCCGAACCAGCGCTGGCTGGCGATCGTCTGGACCTCGGTGTACCTGAGCAGGCCGTCGGAGCCGTGCCGGCGGCCCACTCCCGAGTCCTTCATACCGCCCATCGGCGCGTCATAGGAGGCGTACGCGGCGGCGTACCCCTCGTTGATGTTGACCGTGCCGGCCTTGATCCGTGCCGCGAGGCGGCGTCCGCGCGCGACGTCGCCGGTCCAGATGCTGGCGTTGAGCCCGTACTCGGAGTCGTTGGCGCGCTCCACCGCCTCGTCGTCGGCCGCGAACGGGTACAGCGACACGACCGGGCCGAACGTCTCGCCCCGGCACAGCTCCATCTCCTCGGAGACGCCGGTGAGCACGGTGGGCTCGAAGAAGTACGGTCCGGCGTCGGGACGCGGCCGGCCGCCTGCGAGGACCTTCGCGCCCTTCGCCACGGCCTCCTCGACGTGCCGGGTGACGGTGTCGAGCTGCCGCTGCGAGGTCAGCGAGCCCATGTCGGCGTCGTAGTCGGCGCCCAGCCGCATGTTGCGTACGCGGTGGGCGAAGCGCTCGGCGAACCGGTCGTAGATCTTGTCGTGGACGTACAGCCGCTCGATCGAGATGCACAGCTGCCCGGCGTTGGTGAAGCACGCGCGGATCGCGCCCTGCGCCGCCCGCTCGATGTCCGCGTCGTCCAGCACGATCATCGGGTTCTTGCCGCCGAGCTCCAGCGAGTAGCCGATGAGCCGGGAGGCCGCCTTCTCCGCGATGGCCCGGCCGCCTCGGGTGGAGCCGGTGAAGGCGATGTAGTCGGCGCCGCCGATCAGCGGATCGCCGATCTCCCCCGGGTCACCGACCACGACCTGCCAGATCTCCGCCGGCATCCCGCACTGGACCAGCAGGTCGATCGCCCAAAGCGTGGACAGCGCCGTCTGCGTGTCCGGCTTGTGCACGACGGCGTTGCCCGCCAGCAGCGCCGGGACGGCATCGGTGACGCCGAGAGCCAGCGGGTAGTTCCATGGCGAAATCAGCCCCACCACGCCCTTGGGCTGGCGGAGTTCGAGGGTGCGGGCCACCAGCGGCAGCAGGCTCTGCCTGTGGTGCGTCCGGAGCAGGCCTGGCGCGCGCCGCGCGTAGTAGAGCGTGCAACCGGCCACGTCCGTGACCTCTTCGAAGGCGTGCCGGCGCGCCTTGCCCGTCTCCAGCTGAACGATGTCGAGGACCTCGTCACGCCGGTCCAGGATCGCGTCGTGGAATCGGAGGAAGGGCTCGGCCCGCTCGGCCGGGGACAGCTCGGCCCAGGCGCGCTGCGCCGTCCGGGCCCGCTCGTAGGCGGTCGCCACGTCGCCGGCGCTGGAGAGGGGCAGCTCGGCCAGCGGTTCTCCGGTGAGCGGCGCGACGATCCCGGTGGTCGCTCCTCCGGACACGACGCGCCCGGTCAGCCGCTCGATGACCGCCGGGACGGGCGATCCCACAGTGGTTGCGTGCGCTTGGCTGGAAGGCGCCGCGGTTGCACTCATGGACGGCAGCCTAGAACCTCGTTCGGTTCCTGGCTACCGCCGGGTAACCGGAGCCGCGTCCCGTCGGCCGATGATCGTCCAAGCGGGACCTACCCCAAATGCCATTTTGGCGCGTTCCGGAGCCACGATGTTGTGTATTTCCTGGTGCACCCTGAGAAATCAGGTGTATTCCGGTGTCTGAGAGGTCAGCAGCAGACGACGGAAGAGGAAGAATGATCTCCGACCCGGATGGACCCGCTGTCACGGCCGGAGAACAACGCACCGCCCGCCAGGAGAGGCGCGCCCAGACCCGCGCCGCGCTCCTCGACGCGGCGGAGCGCCTGTGGGCCCAGCATGGCATCCGCGGAGCGTCACTCGACGAGGTCGCCGCCCAGGCCGGAATGACCAAGGGTGCGGTCTACTCCAACTTCACCGGCAAGACCGACCTCATCCTCGCGCTGCTCGAGCGCTACACCCAGGGCGATCTCGGGAACGAGATGTGCCCGAGCCTCCGCGACACCGCCCGTCCACGTGCGGACCGGTGCGCCGACGCGGGCCGGCACTACGCCCGCCGGCTGTCCGCCGAGGAGACCCGCATGAAAGCGCTGCTCCTGGTGGAGCTCTGGCTCTTCGGCATGCGCGACTTCTCGGCCGGCTGGCGGATCGCCGACTGGTACCACAGCCACCGCGAGGGCCTCGCCGCCGAGCTCATGCCGGGCGCCGAAGAGCTGTCCGCGCGCGACCGCGCCTCGCTGGCCATGGCGATCGAGTTCGGCCTGGCGCTCCAGCATCTGCTCGACCCCGACCGTGTGCCGGCCGAGCTGTACGGCTCCGGCATGGACCTCGTCCTCGGACCGGCCCTTCCCTAGCGGCCGCCGGCTCAGTTGTCCGGGCTGCCGGTGTCGTCGGCGTAGTCCGGCTCGATGACCGTCTGCGGCAATAGCAACAAATCAGACGAAAAACAAATGCGTGATGCTCTGCGGGTCCGCCGAAAGGCCGCGGATCAGGGGGTCATGGTGGGGACGATGTCGGGGGCACCGCGACGGGTCGCGTCGGCCTCCTGGTCGCCTTCCTGCGTCTGCGAAATACGCTCGGCCTCAATACGCTTCTCGTAGTACTCGATCTCCCGCTCGGTCTGCTCCTTGGACCAGCCGAGTTCGGGCGCCAGCAACTCCGCGACCTCGCGGGCCACGCCGAGTCCGCGGTCCCAGGTCTCGATCGAGATGCGGGTGCGCCGGGCCAGCACGTCGTTCACATGACGGGCGCCCTCATGGCTGGCGGCGTAGACGATCTCGGCGCGCAGGTAGTCGTCGGCGCCGTCGATGGGGCGCCCCAGGTCAGGCCGTTCCTTGATGAGGTGGAGCAGGTCCTCGACGAGAGTGCCGTACCGCCGCAGCAGATGCTCGATGCGCGCGACGTGCAGTCCCGACGACTCCGACAGCCTGTGGCGGGCGTTCCAGAGCGCCTGGAAACCACCGCCGCCGACCAGGGCGACCTGGTCGGTGCAGGACCCGGGCACCTTGCCGTCGAGCCCGTGCGCGACCGCGTCGACGGCGTCCTTGGCCATCACCCGGTAGGTGGTGTACTTGCCGCCCGCGACCACCACCAGCCCCGGGACGGGATGCGCGACCACGTGCTCGCGGGACAGCTTGGAGGTCTCGTCCGACTCGCCGGACAGGAGGGGACGCAGGCCCGCGTAGACCCCTTCGACGTCGTCGTGGGTCAGCGGGACGTTCAGCACGGCGTTGACGTGCTCGAGCACGTAGTCGATGTCGGCCTTGGACGCCGCCGGGTGGTCCTTGTTCAGGTCCCATGGCGTGTCGGTGGTGCCGAGGATCCAGTGCCGGCCCCACGGGATCACGAACAGCACCGATTTCTCGGTGCGCAGGATGATGCCGCTGGCGGAGTGGATACGGTCCTTCGGCACCACGAGGTGCACGCCCTTGGAGGCCCGCACGTGGATCTGCCCGCGACCGCCGACCAGCTCCTGGATGTCGTCCGTCCAGACGCCGGTGGCGTTGACGACCTGCTTGGCGCGGACCTCGGTCTCCCGCTCGGACTCCAGGTCCCGGATGCGGACGCCGGTGACCCGCTCGCCCTCCCGCAGGAAGCCCACGGCCTGCGTCCGGGAGACGATCTGCGCGCCGTACTCCGCGGCCGTCCGCAGGAGCATCGTGACGTAACGGGCGTCGTCCACCTGGGCGTCCCAGTACTGGATGGCGCCGACGAAGGAGTCGCGCTTCAGCGACGGCGCGATCCGCAGCGCCTTCGTACGGGTCAGGTGCCGGTGACGCGGGACCCCACGCGAGGTGCCCATCGACAGGGACAGCCCGTCGTAGAGCGCGACGCCCGCCCCGATGTAAGCACGCTCCCAGATCCGATGGGTCATCGGGAACAGGAACGGCACCGGGCGTACGAGGTGGGGCGCGATGCGGCCCAGCAGCAGGCCGCGCTCGGTCAGCGCCTCCCTTACCAGCTCGAAATCGCGCTGCTCGAGGTAGCGCAGGCCGCCGTGGATCAGCTTGGAGGAGCGCGAGGACGTGCCCGAGGCGAAGTCGCGGGCCTCCACGAGCGCCACGCTCAGACCGCGCGTGGCAGCGTCCAGGGCCACTCCCGCGCCGACGATGCCGCCGCCGACCACGACGACGTCGAACTCCTCGTCGCTCATCCGGCCCAGCGCGGCCTCGCGCTCGGCCGGGCCGAGGCGCGAACTCCCGAGCCCGTTGACGGAATCCCCAACTGCCATGTGCGCACTCCCTCGCGTGTCTGCAGCAGCCACGCTATGACGTCACCACCACTGTCACAAAACGCTTACCCCCGAACGGAATGCCAGAAAAAGGGCATCCCCCGGGTCAGTGCGGTGCGACGACCACCTGGACGCGCTGGAACTCCTTCAGGTCGGAGTAGCCCGACGTGGCCATCGCGCGGCGCAGCGCGCCGATGAGATTCATCGAGCCGTCGGCGACGTTGGAGGGACCATGAAGGATCTGCTCGAGGGTGCCGATGGAGCCGAGCTCGAGGCGCGTCCCCCGGGGCAGCTCCTCGTGGTGCGCCTCGCTGCCCCAGTGGAAGCCGTGCCCGGGTGCCTCGGCGGCACGGGCGAACGGCGAGCCCACCATGACGGCGTCGGCGCCGACCGCGAGGGCCTTGGCGATGTCGCCGGACTGCCGCATGCCACCGTCGGCGATCACATGCACGTATCGCCCGCCGGACTCGTCCAGATAGTCGCGCCGGGCCGCCGCCACGTCGGAGACGGCGGTGGCCATCGGCACCGCGACGCCGAGGACGGTACGGGTCGTGTGCCCGGAGCCGCCGCCGAAGCCGACCAGCACACCCGCCGCGCCGGTCCGCATGAGGTGCAGGGCCGCGGTGTACGTCGCGCAGCCGCCAACGATCACCGGCACGTCGAGGTCGTAGATGAACTGCTTGAGGTTCAGCGGCTCGGCCCGCCCGGAGACGTGCTCCGCGCTCACGGTGGTGCCCCGGATCACGAAGAGGTCGACACCGGCGTCGATGACCGCCTTGTGGTATTGCGCCGTACGCTGCGGCGACAGCCGGGCCGCCACGGTCACGCCCGCTTCGCGGATCTCCTTGATGCGCCGCCCGATCAGCTCTTCCTTGATCGGCTCGGCGTACAGCTCCTGCAGCCGCCGGGTCGCGGTCGCGTCGTCGAGCGAGGTGATCTCCGTCAGCAGCGACTCAGGGTTCTCGTAGCGGGCCCACAGCCCCTCGAGGTCGAGCACCGCGAGCCCGCCCAGCCGGCCGATGGCGATCGCCATCGCAGGGCTGACCACGCTGTCCATCGGGGCGGCCACCAGGGGCATCTCGAACCGGTATGCGTCGATCTGCCACGCGACGCTGACCTCTTCGGGGTCGCGCGTGCGGCGAGACGGCACGATGCCGATCTCGTCGAGCGCGTACGCCCGCCGGCCGCTCTTCCCGCGCCCGATCTCAACCTCAGCCATCTACGTCCTCTCCCCACAGCTCAGCCGTGACCACGGGCGTGATCACGGCTGACGAAGTTTCTCAGCGGGCCTGGTAGTTCGGCGCCTCGACCGTCATCTGGATGTCGTGCGGGTGGCTCTCCCGCAGACCGGCCCCGGTGATCGGCATGAGGATGGCGCCCTCCTGCAGGTCCGCGATGGTGCGAGAGCCGGTGTACCACATGGCCTGGCGGAGCCCGCCGACGAGCTGGTGGGCGACGGCCGCGATCGGGCCGCGGTAGGGCACCTGTCCCTCGATGCCCTCCGGGATCAGTTTGTCCTCGCTCGCGACGGTGTCCTGGGAGTAGCGGTCCTTGCTGTAGGACCCGCCACGCTCGCGGTTCTTCATCGCGCCGAGCGAGCCCATGCCGCGGTAGGTCTTGTACTGCTTGCCGTTGATGAAGATCAGCTCGCCCGGGCTCTCCTCACAGCCCGCCAGCAGCGAGCCCAGCATGACCGTGTCGGCCCCCGCCGCGATCGCCTTGGCGATGTCGCCGGAGTACTGCAGGCCGCCGTCGCCGATCACCGGAACCCCCGCCGGGCGGCAGGCCAGCGCGGCCTCGTAAATGGCGGTCACCTGCGGCGCGCCCACGCCGGCCACCACCCGCGTCGTGCAGATGGAACCGGGACCGACCCCGACCTTGACCGCGTCGGCGCCGGCGTCGACGAGCGCCTGCGCCCCGGCGCGGGTGGCGATGTTGCCGGCGATGACCTCGGCGCGGGTGTTGGCCTTGAGCTTGGCGACCATGTCGAGCATGCCGCGGGAATGGCCGTGGGCGGTGTCGACGACGATGACGTCCACGCCGGCGTCGACGAGTGCCTTGGCACGCAGCTCGGCCTCCTCGCCGATCCCGACGCCCGCGCCGACCACGAGCCGCCCGGCGGCGTCCTTGGTGGAGTAGGGATACTGCTCGCTCTTGGTGAAGTCCTTGACGGTGATGAGCCCGCGCAGCCGGTTGCCCGCGTCGACCAGGGGCAGCTTCTCGACCTTGTTGGCGCGCAGCAGCGCGAACGCCTCGTCGCGCGACACCCCGACCGGCGCGGTGACCAGCGGCATCGGCGTCATCACCTCGCGCACCGCGCGGGACGCGTAGGTCTCGAATCGCATGTCGCGGTTGGTGACGATGCCGACCAGCACGCCATCGGTGTCGGTCACCGGCACCCCGGAGATCCGGTAATGCGCGCACAGCCGCTCGACGTCGGCGAGCGTGTCGTCGGGCGAACACGTCACCGGGTTGCTGACCATGCCCGCCTCGGACCGCTTGACCAGGTCGACCTGCTGCGCCTGGTCCTCGATCGGCAGGTTGCGGTGCAGCACGCCGAGGCCGCCCTGGCGGGCCATGGCGACGGCCATCCGGGCCTCGGTGACGGTGTCCATCGCGGCGGACACGAGCGGAATCCGCAGGGTGACCGACCGGGACAGCCGCGTCGTCGTGTCGGCGTCACCCGGTCCGAGATCGGAGTATCCGGGCACGAGAAGCACATCGTCGAACGTGAAGCCCTGCTGGGCGAACTTGACGGGCTCGGGCGCGGAAGTCATGGGCATCATCCGATGGGTCGCGATGTCGGGCCAGGTCAGCCATATCCTGCCTACATCTTAGGGCTCGGTCCTGACTACGGAGACCTGCCGGCCCATCCCCGGCACCGTTGCGGTGGTGAACGCCCGTCGCGCCCGCCATATGCCCGGTTCCCGGCGGCCACGCCATACCCGGCGGTCGCGACTTGCGCCGCCCAGTAGCGTGGGTTTGTGCACGATGACGCCCCGCTCGATCCCTTCGCGGACGATCCCCAGGACCCGGCCGCCGTGCTCGGCGACCCGAACGACGAGGTGACACCGCTGAGCGTCACGGAGCGTGAGGACGTCCTCGCGGACCTGTCCGACCTCGAGGTCTTCCGTGCCCTGCTGGAACCGCTGGGCATCAAGGGCCTGACGGTCGATTGTGGCGACTGCGGCAAGCCCCACCACATCGACTGGGACCTCCTGTACGGCAACCTCCGCCATCTGCTCGACCAGGGGATGGCGCGGGTGCACGAGCCCGCCATCGCCGCCGACCCCAGCGACTACGTCAGCTGGGAGTACGCCCGAGGGTACGTCGACGGCGTGATCGACAGCGAGGAAGGTCAGTCCAACTGACGGCGGCACCCGCCGGCACGGCCGCCTGGCGGCCACCGCCCTGGCCCTCAGTTCCGGCCGTTGTGACGCCCGCCGCCCTGGCCGTAGGAGCGCCCGCCGCTCTGGCCGCCGTCGCGCCCTCCGTTCCCACCCCTGCTCCGGCCCCCGCCCCGGTCCTCGTTCTGACCGTTGTCGCGCCCGCCGACCTGGCCGCCGTTCTGGCCGCCGTGGCGGCCGGGCGAGGCCGGGGAGGACGGTTGCCGCGATCCGCGCGGTGCGCGCGGCCCCGGTCCCAACTCCTGACGCGGACGCGCATCCCCCCGCGGCGGCGTCGGCACCGGCTGTTCGCCGGCCTTGTTCCCGGGGGCGTGCGCTCCGTGCCGCGCGGGCGGTGGCGCGGCGTCCCGGGTGCCCCGCCGGAGAGGTGACGCCTGCGGGGTTCCTGACCGGCGGCCGCCACGGGGCGGCGCCGCGGGCTCCTGACGCCGGATGCTGTGATTGGAACGTTCCGAGACGGAGAATCGTACGGAATCGGTGCCGGTGGTGAGACCGGTGGCACCACCGCTGCCGGCGGCGGCCGCACCTGCGGACGTCAGGACGATCGCGGCGACGCCGAAGGTGACGAACGCACGGACACCCCGGCGGCGCGCACCCGGCATGACGCACGCGACGCGCGCAGAGGTGAGCAGCGGAGGAGCGCCCGCGTCGACGTCGGCGGCGAGCACGGCCAGCAGCCGGACGGCCGGGTCGCTCTCCGCACAGCCGGCGCTCAGGTCGGCGGAGCGACGCGAGGACAGTGCGTCGAACAGTTCATCGCTGCGTCTGATCGCACTGAGATCGAACGGGTCGGAGGTGGCGGCACGACCACGGGTCAAGCGATCGACTCCTCACTTGCCATCGCTCGAAGCCGGGCGAGAGCCCGATGCTGTGCGACGCGTACGGCCCCCGCGGACATGCCCAGTACATTACCGGTCTCCTCGGCCGACAGACCCGCCACCACTCTCAGCAGCACCAGCTCCCGTTGGTGATCGGGCAAGCGGGCGAGCAGGTCACGGGCGCGCCCGGCCTCCATGTAGCGGACGACGGTCTCCTCGGGCCCCGGCCGCTCGTCGGGCCCGTCGGGAAGGTCCTCCGTCGGGACCGCGGCCCGGATGGCGCTGCGCAGGGCATCAGCGATCTTGTGCGAGGCGATACCGAAGACGAAAGAGGCGAACGGCCGGCCCATGTCGCGGTAGCGGGGCAGCGCGCCCAGCACCGCGATGCACACCTCCTGGGCGACGTCGTCCGCGATGTGGTACTGCCCGGACACCCGGCCGAGCCTGGCCCGGCAGTACCGGACGATCATCGGGCGTACGCGTCCGATCAACAACTCGACAGCCGCCGGATCACCCTGGACGGCAAGAATCGTCAATTCACGGAGATCGTTTTCGTCTCCCCTCGCCGGACGCCCCACCCGTCGTTCGTCGGCAGCACCCCGAAACGTGGCCCCGGCGATTGCTCCCTCGGTCACGCAAGCATGATGCCCACCGAGATCGCGCCTGTCTGCCTGGTTCATGACAACGGAATGGTCACAGTGCACGATGGAGCGACCCGATATCACTGACCGTGAGCGAACGGCCACTTCTTGTCATCGAATCGCCGGTTCACGGGTCGGTTCGCGTGCGGAAGACCGGCCGGAAGCGGCAGGAGGCCCTCGCCGCACGAGCGCGGCGAGGGCCTCCTGGCAGCGATTCGATCAGTGGCCGTGACCGTGACCGTGACCGGCGGCCGCCTCGGGCTCCTCCTCGGGCTTGTCCGCGACAAGCGCCTCGGTGGTGAGCAGCATGCCGGCGATCGAAGCGGCGTTGATGACCGCGGAGCGGGTCACCTTCACCGGGTCGATGACACCCTGGGCGATCAGGTCGCCGTACTCCCCGGTCTCGGCGTTGAAGCCGGACCCCGGGGGCATTTCCTCGACCTTGGAGACGACGACGTATCCCTCGTTGCCGCCGTTCTCGGCGATCCAGCGCAGCGGCTCGACGAGCGCACGGCGTACGGCCTCGGCGCCGGTGGCCTCGTCGCCGGACAGGCCGAGCGCGTCGAAGCCGTCCTTGGCGACGTGCACGAGCGCGCTGCCGCCACCGGAGACGATGCCCTCCTCGATGGCCGCGCGGGTCGCGGAGATGGCGTCCTCGAGGCGGTGCTTCTTCTCCTTGAGCTCCACCTCGGTGGCGGCGCCGACACGGAGCACGCTGACGCCTCCGGCCAGCTTCGCGAGCCGCTCCTGCAGCTTCTCCCGGTCCCAGTCGGAGTCGCTGTTCTCGATCTCCAGCCGGATCTGGCGGACCCGGTCCTCGATCGCGGACGCGTCGCCCTCACCGTCGACCACGGTGGTGGAATCCTTCTTGACCGTCACGCGGCGCGCCTGGCCGAGCATGTCGATCTCGACGTTGTCCAGCTTGAGGCCGACCGCCTCGGTGACGACCTGGCCGCCGGTGAGGACGGCGATGTCCTCCAGCATGGCCTTGCGGCGGTCGCCGAAGCCGGGGGCCTTCACCGCGACGCTGACGAAGGTGCCGCGGATCTTGTTCTGCACCAGCAGCGCCAGGGCCTCGCCCTCGACGTCCTCGGCGACGATCAGCAGCGGCTTACGTGTCTGGGCGACCTTCTCCGCGAGCGGCAGGAACTCCGTGACTGCGGAGATCTTACCGTCGTAGATGAGGATGTAGGCGTCCTCGAGGACGGCCTCCATGCGCTCCGGGTCGGTCACCATGTACGGCGACATGTAGCCCTTGTCGAACTGGAGCCCCTCGGTGAACTCCAGCTCCAGGCCCATCGTGTGGGCCTCCTCGACGGTGATGACGCCGTCCTTGCCCACCTTGTCGAACGCCTCGGCGATGAGCTCGCCGATCTTCGAGTCCTGGGCGGAGATGGTGGCGACGTGCGCGATCGAGGCCTTGTCGTCGACCTCACGGGCCGACTTGAGCAGCTCGTCCGAGACGTAGTTGGCGGCGGTGTCGATGCCCCGCTTGAGGCTGATCGGCGACGCGCCGGCCGCCACGTTGCGCAGCCCCTCGCGGACCATCGCCTGGGCCAGCACCGTCGCGGTGGTGGTGCCGTCACCCGCGATGTCGTTGGTCTTGGTGGCGACCTCCTTGGCGAGCTGCGCGCCGAGGTTCTCGAACGGGTCGTCCAAGTCCACCTCGCGGGCGATGGTGACACCGTCGTTCGTGATCGTGGGCGCGCCCCACTTCTTGTCGATGACGACGTTGCGGCCGCGCGGGCCGATCGTCACCTTCACAGCGTCAGCGAGAGCGTTGACGCCGCGCTCGAGGGCCCGGCGCGCGTCTTCCTCGAAATCCAGGATCTTCGGCATTAGAGAAGCTCCAAGTATCGATGTGCGTAGACGCACACAGCCCCGGCCGCCCTAGGCGGGCAGGACCGGGGCGGTGGCATCTCTGTTCAGTTGTTACTTCTCGACGATCGCGAGCACGTCGCGGGCGGACAACACGAGGTAGTCCTCGTTGTTGTACTTGACCTCGGTGCCGCCGTACTTGCTGTAGAGGACGACGTCCCCGACCTTGACGTCGAGCGGCACGCGCTTCTCGCCCTTGTCGTCGAAGCGTCCCGGGCCGACGGCAAGGACGGTGCCCTCCTGGGGCTTTTCCTTGGCCGTGTCGGGAATTACCAGACCCGACGCAGTTGTCTGCTCGGCCTCGAGAGGCTGGACGACAATGCGGTCCTCGAGCGGCTTGAGAACAACCTTGGTGGCGGTCGACACGATCTGACCTTCCCCTTCGATTGCGTATCCTCGGCCGACCGAATCGGCCAGCCGCATGTTGGAGACGCGACCACGGCGGCCTGCCGTCGCGGGTGCCAGACCAACCTGTCGCTTGATTGGCACTCGCATGTTGAGAGTGCCAATCAGGAGGTTATTCCGTGGCCGGGGACCCGTCAACACGGGCGGGTGCGCGCCACCCCCCAGACCGGTGACCTGCCGCGATATGTCCGGTTCAGGGATCGGGTCCGCGGCGTCGTGGCAAGACGGCCGCTGGGGGTCGCTACCGTCATCGGGTGGACACCGCCGCATTCGAAGGGCTGCTCACCCCGGAGGGCCAGGCGCTGCTCGGCGAGGTGGGCGCGGCCGACGTGAGCGAGGCCGCGCTGCTGGCCACTGCGTCCCGGCTGCGGGCCCGCCATACGCCGGAACTCGTCAGCGCGGCGCTCACCCAGGTACGACTCCGGATCCGGGCGCGCGTCAAGTTCGGCGAGGACGCAGAGGTGATGTACTTCACCCCGGCGGGCCTGGAGCAGGCCACCCGCGCGAGCGTCGCGCGACACCGGGCGCGGCGCTTCGCCGCCCATCTGGAGGGCGCCTCCGGGGCCACCGTGCTCGACCTGGGCTGCGGTATCGGCGGCGACCTCAGCGCACGGGCACGTGCCGGCTGCCGCGGGGCCGGCGTCGACCTCGATCCGCTGACCGTCGCGGTCGCCCGCGCGAACCTGCGGGCGCTCGGCCTGGAGAGTCTGGCGACCGTGCGCGAGGGCGACGCCGCCGCCGAGGACCCCTCGGGATACGCCGCGGTGTTCGCCGACCCCGGGCGGCGGACCTCCCGCGGGCGGATCTTCGACCCGGACGCGTACGAGCCGCCGCTCACGACCGTGCTCGGTCTCGTGGAGGCGGCCCCGGCCGGTTGCGTGAAGGTGGCGCCGGGCATCCCGCACGATGCGATCCCGCCCGAGGCCGAAGCGGAATGGATCTCCGACGGCGGCGAGGTGAAAGAGGCGGCGCTGTGGCTCGGCGGCCTGGCCGGCGAGGCGCGCCGCCGGGCGACCGTGCTCCGGGGAGAGACGGAGCACGCGACGCTGGTGGCGGATCCGCGGCTCGGACCGCCGCCGGTCGCGGACTGGCGGCGCTACCTGTACGAGCCGGACGGTGCGGTGATCCGCGCCCATCTGGTCGCGGAGGTCGCGGCCCGGCTCGACGGCGCGCTGGCCGATCCGCGCATCGCCTACATCACCTCCGGCACGCTGCGGGCCACGCCGTTCGCGCGCGCCTACGAGATCGAGGACGTGATGCCCTTCTCGGTCAAACGGCTGCGGGCGGCGCTCCGGGAGCGCGACGTCGGCACGCTCACGATCAAGAAGCGCGGGTTCGCCGCCGATATCGAACGGCTGCGCCGCGACCTCCGGCCGAACGGCTCGCGCGAGTGCGTCCTGGTTCTCACCAGGGTCGGCGACGCGCCGGTCGCGCTCATCTGCCGCGCTCTCTGACACCCGGTCACAGCGGAAGACACGCCAGTCTCAGGCAAACACTGCGACTATTGCCCTATTGCGCTGACTACTCTGGGCCGCAGGGGAATCCGCGCCGCCAGGCGTGAGGCTCGACGCGTGCCCTGCGGGGCTCATGGGGAATGGGGAATCCACGATGGCCAACGCCGTACTGCAATGCCCCAAGTGCGGCGCCGGAATGGCCAGTTTCCAGCGCAGCGGCGTCGCACTGGAGGAGTGTGCGGTCTGCCGCGGGATCTTCCTCGGCCACGGCGAGCTGGAGCGGCTCCTCGGGCGCGGGGCCGCCGGTTCGGCAGCGATGCACGGCCATCCGGTGGCACCCTCGTACGAGGGCCGGCATCGCCGCGACTAAAACGGCATTTTCCCTTGTCCGGGATAAGGATCTCTTTTCCCTGAATTTCTTTGTTACGCTCGATGACCATGGCCGGCTCATTAGAGTGGCCCTTCGCGATCCACGCCACTGCCATTTCCGCGCGCAGGCCGGCGACCCGGCAAACGAAGGAGCACCCGGGTGGACACCAATCACAACTTCCTGCAGACAGGGGGTCAGCCGGTCTCGGACCGAATGCGGGAATTGCTAGCCCGCGCTGCACAAGATCATGTTTACGAGCAGCGCTCCACGGGCCAGCTCCTCGACGAGGTCCATCAGCGCCTCGAGGGCATTGAGTGGCTTCTCCGTGAGCTCCGCGAGCGCGAGCTGAGCGGGCTGACGACCCAGCTCGACACGGTCCGCGGCCAGGTCGACGAGCTGTGCGGAAAACCTCCAGAATGGGCGGAAGGGCTGGCCGAGCACATCGAGTCGGTCGGCGAGAAGGTCAAGCCCGTCGCCGAGCTGCCTTCCCTCTGGGCCGACGTCGGGGTGATCGCGGAGAACGTCGACGAGGGCCTCTCCCGCATGCAGACCGTGCTCGACTCGAGCCGGAGCATCACTGACGCGACGCTGCAGGCCGCCCAGCAGATGGACGACCTGACCAAGCGTCTCGACCGGCTCGCCGGCACCATGGAGGCCGCGTCGGTCCGATTCAACCGGCTGGACAAGACCCTCGCGGACCTTGGGCACCGGTCCGAAAAGCTCGAGCACCAGATCAACGGCGTGGCCGGCAAGGTCGACCAGTCACTGAACGACATGGCCGAGCGCGTCGAGCAGGGCCTCGACGCCGTCAACGGCAGGGTCGAGGGCGTCGGCGGGCGGCTCAACGGCATCGACGGCCGCGTCGAGGGCCTCTCCGGAAAGATAAAAGGCATTGAGGGGCATTTCCAGGGGCTCGAGGTCAAGGTCGAAGGGGTCGACGACCGCATCGAGGTGGTCAACCAGCGCATCGGCCAGCTTCCGGCGACATTGGACATCAGCGACCTGCATCGCAAAGTCGCCGCGCTCGGCGACCACCCGTTCATCGACCCGACGGACCGCTTCGACGCCCTCGAGAAACGGCTCGCGGAGGCCATCGATCCACTCATCGACGAGTTGCGGGCGCGGCCGGACCGCGACGAGGCCGAGGAGACACTCTCCAAAATCATCGAGGCGTCTCGCGTCGACCTCACGAAGCACATGGAGATTCTCCGCGAGGACCTGCTGCGGCAGGTGGACGGCGTGCACGACGACGTCGCCAAGAAGGTCGACGGCGTGCAGCACGACATGACCAAGCAGGTGACGACCGTCCATGAGGACCTGATGAAACGGCTTGTCACTCTCGAGGAGACGATGCTCGCGCTGGCCGAGGCACTGCTCCGGCCACGGCGGGAGAGCAAGGACTAATCGCGGTGGCCGCTCCGGATTGTCCCGGAGCGGCCATTTGTCCACTTCTCGCAATTCATGGCGATTTGCACGGGCTTAAGGTTCACGGAGATCCCAAGTAGATCCTCACGCCGTAATGACATGCCGTTTACTTTGTCTTGCATTGACAAAATCACTCCCGATGCGATTCGCAATCCGTTTGGATGGAACCGTGACGTTCCCCAAATTCTGCGATCCGCCGAGCGCGGCCACCCTGCGCTGGGTCGAGGAATGCCTGGGACTGGGCAGTGAGGTGAAGATGGTCCGGCCGCTCGTCGGCGGGATGGCTCACGTCAACCACGCGCTGCTCGCGGAGAGCCGATCCGGCACCGTTCATCGGCTCGTGCTGCGCCGCTGGGCGTCCGCGGGCTGGCCGGTCATCGACATCGACTTCTCCCCCGAGCGCGAGATCGCCGCACTGACCCTCCTCACCGGCTGTGAGATCCCCACTCCGTCGCTCGTCGCCGCGGATCCTTCCGGCGCCCACTGCGACGTGCCCGCCCTGCTGATCACCCGGCTGCTCGGCCATCCACCTCGCCCGGCCCGCGAAGAGCTACCCGAATACCTCATCCAGCTGGCGGCCGGGCTGCTCCCGGTGCACGCGGTGGGTGGCGCGTCGACCATGCCGCCGTACCGCCCCTACAACCACCTCGACGTGCGGCTCGCGCCCAGGCACGCCCGTCGCCCCGTGCTGTGGGAGCAGGCGCTCGACATCGCGGCCGGGCCGACTCCCGGCTCGACGCCGCACTTCATCCACCGCGACTACGTGCCCGACAACACGCTCTGGGCGTACGGCCGGCTGACCGGCATCGTCGACTGGTCCAACGCGTCGCACGGCCCGGTCGCCGTCGACATCGCCCACATGCGATGGAATCTCGCCCTGCGCTACGACGTCGCCGTGGCGGACCATTTCCTCGACGCCTTCGACCAGGTGTCCGGCGGCTACCGGCACGACCCGTACTGGGACCTGCGGGCCATGCTCGACCTGCTGCCCGAGCGGCACGGCTGGCCCATCAGCGAGAACGACATACCGGCGCTGGAGGACTTCCTCGAGAGTGCTCTCGCCGGGCTCGGCGCCCCGGCCCGCTTCTGAGCCGAAGCGCCCGCGGGACCGGGCCCGTCAGACCCGGATCTCGGTGACGGGAAGCGAGGAGTCGGCGGGCAGGTCGAGCGCTGACGGCTCCAGTCCCGCGCCGACGAGTTCCGCACCGAGAGCGGCCACCATCGCGCCGTTGTCGGTGCACAGCTTCGGCCTGGGCACCCGGAGCCGGATGCCCGCGGCGTCACAGCGCGCCTGGGCCAGCGCCCGCAGCCTCGAGTTGGCCGCGACACCGCCGCCGAGCAGGAGGTGGGAGACGCCGTTGTCCTTGCACGCGGCGATGGCCTTCTTGGTGAGCACGTCGACCACGGCCTCCTGGAACGCGGCCGCGACGTCGGCGACCGGCACCGGCTCTCCGGAGCGTTCCCGCGCCTCGACCCAGCGCGCCACCGCGGTCTTCAGGCCCGAGAACGAGAAGTCGTAGGTGCCGTCGTCGTACTTGCCGCGCGGGAAGAACACCGACCCGGGGTCCCCCGAGCGGGCCGCGCGGTCGATGTGCGGGCCCCCGGGGAAGCCGAGGTCGAGCACCCGCGCCACCTTGTCGAACGCCTCCCCCGCCGCGTCGTCGACGGTGGCGCCGAGCGGCCGTACGTCGGAGGCGACGTCGGGCACGAGGAGCAGCGAGGAGTGTCCTCCGGAAACGAGCAGCGCGACGCACGGCTTGGGCAGCGGACCGTGCTCGAGCTGGTCGACGGCCACGTGGGCGGCGAGGTGATTGACGCCGTAGAGCGGCTTGTCGAGACCGAGGGCGTACGCCTTGGCCGCGGCCACGCCCACGAGCAGCGCGCCGGCCAGGCCGGGGCCGGCCGTCACAGCGATCGCGTCGACGTCCTCGAGGGTCACCCCCGCCTCGGCGAGGGCACGGTGCACGGTCGGCGTCATCGCCTCCAGGTGGGCGCGGGAGGCCACCTCGGGCACGACCCCGCCGAACCGGGCGTGCTCGTCGACGCTGGAGGCGATCGCGTCCGCGAGGAGGGTGTGCCCGCGGACCACACCCACACCGGTCTCGTCGCAGGAGGTCTCGATGCCCAGCACCAGCGGTTCGTCTCTCATGGCCGCGCTCCCTTTCTCGCTCGCCGCGCGGAGGACTCGCTCCGCACCGCCCTCCACTCCGCTCGCCCGGCGGCTGCCCGCTCCGGTCGCACGGCCGCGCTCACCTGCCGGCTCCTCGCGCGGGAGTCTCGTCACCCGGCCGCAACGCCCTCATCATGACGATCGCGTCGACTCCGGACGGCTGGTAGTAGCGCTTGCGGACGCCCACGGGCGTGAAGCCGAACCGCTCATACAGCCTGCGCGCCCGGTCGTTGTCGGCGCGCACGTCGAGGAACACCTCACCGCAGCCGCGCACGGCGGCCTCGCCCAGCAGCGCGGCCAGCAGCCGGGCGCCGACCCCGCGGCCCTGAAGCTCGGGGCGGACCCCGATCGTCAGCACGTCGGCCTGGTCGCCCACGGCGGCCAGGCCGGCCCAGCCGGCGAGGCCGCCGCCGTCCTCGGCGAGGACGTAGTGACGGGTGCCGTCCAGGTCGGCCAGTTCGTCCCGGTACGCCTTCTCCGACCAGGCGTCCTCGGGGAACAGCAGGCGTTCGAGCTCCAGCACCCCGGGCAGGTCGTCGAGCGTCATCTGGCGGAGCTTCACCGCGGCGTCACCCGTTTACGCGGCCCCGGCTCGCGCGCGTCGGGTTTGCGCAGATAGAGCGGGACGGGCGGAAGCAGCTCCGGCCCCTCGCCGCCGGACAGCCGCGTGACCACGATCTCGGCCAGCGCGGCCGCGGACGGCAGGACGGGCGACTCGCCGCCGAGCACGCCCGGGTAGAGCAGGGCACCCTCCCCGAGGGCGGGCAGGCCCGGCTCCGCCGCCTCGGCGGGCTCGCCGACGGCCGGACCGGCGGTGCGCACGCCCGCGGAGTCGTACCGCGCCCAGTAGACCTCCTTGCGGCGGGCGTCGGTGGCCACCACGAAGGGCTCCGTGCGCCGGGACTCCCAGGCGAGGATGTCGAGGGTGCAGACGCCGTGCACCGGGATCTTGAGCACGGCGCCGAGCGCGCGGGCGGTGACCAGGCCGACGCGCAGCCCGGTGTAGGGCCCCGGGCCGACGCCCACGGCGATGGCGGACAGCTCCGAGCGGTTCACCTGCGCCTCGTCGAGCACCGTGGAAATCGCGGGGACGAGCACCTCCGCGTGCCGCCGCCGGTCAACGATCTTGGACTCGGCGCGCAGCCGGGGTCCCTGCCCCGGAGCCCACTCGGTCAGTGCGACGGTGACGGCGGCGGTCGCGGTGTCAAAAGCCAAGACCAGCACGACCTCAGAGCGTAGCGCGCTCTCACCACTGCCGGTTACGAGTGCGACTCGAGCTTGGAGACGATGTCGCGGGCGGCGGACAGCGCGCCGTCCGTGGCGGCACCGGACGAAAGCGGGCTGCCGGAGGTGTCGCGGTTGTCGCCGCCGGAGTAGTGGACGGTGACGAGGACATTGGCGAGCCGTGCGTTCGCGACGGCCTCCCCGATCTCGTCATTGCCGTCCACGGTGTAGACCACGTAGGCCTCCTCGCCCACGCCGGTCACGCCGCGGCTGTCTCGTACCTTGGCCGTGTCGGCGAGGTCCTTGCCTTCCCGATCGGACTGCCATTCGCCGCGGAGCGTACGGATCGCGAGATCGGTCGCCGACGTCCCGTTCTGGGCGCCGATGACGCGCAGCTCGACGGTGAGCTGCCGGCTGCGCGTAGAGCCGTACAGACTCCACGCGCACTCGCTGTGCTGGTCGGACTGGGTGGCATGGCTCATCTCGCTGCGGTCCGCGCCGGGTGCCAGGGTGTCGGCGATGCCCGCGCTGAGCGTCTCGCACGCGTCGGGGACGGCGTCGCGCTCGGAGCCCCGCAGCGAGCTCATCGGTGACTCAGCCGCTCCCGCGCCCTTGTGCCGGGCGGACGCCTCCTGAGGAATCTTGCCGACGCGCAGGGCGAAGGCGGCCGCGGCGGCGCAGACCCCCACGGCCAGGACGACCATGCACATGGCGAAGAACGCGCGACCGCGGCGCCGGGCCGGCCGGGCGGCATGACGTCGACCACTCACCAGATCTCCCCCCTCGATCGAATTTCGGCGATTTGCCCGGAAGGTGAGATTTAGTGGATGAGAGTACGACAAGATCGCGAGTTCGTGCCGACCCGCGCGAACTGGATCGATCCAACCTCTGGAAATCGGACGACGCCGTCACACCAGGTGATCGAGGGGCGCGTCCGCCCACCGCGGCCCGACGCCGGTCAGCTCGACGGCGCGCTCCTCCGTCTCGCCGCGGTGGATCATGATCTCGAGGCGGTCGTCGGACAGCCCCTCGACCAGGCCCTCGCCCCACTCGACCACGGTCACGGCGTCCTGCAGGTCGAGGTCGAGATCATCCACCTCGTCGAGACCGCCGAGACGGTATGCGTCGGCGTGCACCAGCGGAGGCCCACCGGCCAGCGACGGATGCACCCGCGCGATGACGAAGGTCGGAGAGGTGATCGGACCGCGGACCTTCAGGCCCTCGCCCAGGCCCTGGGTCAGGGTCGTCTTGCCCGCGCCGAGCGGCCCGGACAGCACGACGAGATCACCGGCGCGCAGCAGGCCGGCCAGCCTGCGGCCCAGCTCCCGCATCGCCTCGTCCGTCGGAACCCGCACCGGCGGTCTCTCACCGCCGCCCCGCCACTGGTCGCTCAAGCGGACCGCTCCCCCGCCATGGGACGTGCCCGGCCGATCAGCTCGGCGAGCGCTTCGGTGACGATGCCGGGGTGCTCCAGCATCACGACGTGGCCGCCCTCGGCCACCTCGACGAGCTCCGCCTCCGGCAGCGCCGCCGCGATGGCCCGCCCGTGGGCGGCCGGCGTGAGGCGATCCTCCTCCCCGACCACCACGAGGGAGGGCAAGCCCTTCAGCACCTCCACCGCGGCCAGCTTGTCGTGGGCGGCCAGGGTCGGATAGAACTCCGCGATCACATCGATGGGCATGGAGCCGATCATCCGTTCCAGAAACTCCACGACCGACGGGCTCACGCTCTTGTCGGCGAAGGCGATCCGGCGGGTGACGACGAAGGCGAGGTCGGCGCCGATCCGGCGGCCCCGGTCGATGAGCTTGCCCCCCTTGCCGATGCCACGGACCACACCGGGCATCGTGGCCCGGAGGACCTTGCCGAAGGCCATCGGCAGGCCGAGTGTCAGCTCCGCCAGCTCGCCGGAGGACGTGTTGATGAGGGCGACGCCGACGACCCGGTCGCGGAACAGGTCCGGGTGGCGATCGGCCAGCGCCAGGATCGTCATCCCGCCCATGGAATGGCCGGCGAGCAGGACCGGCCCACCTCGGCCGGTCGTGGCGTCGAGCACGGCGAGGAGGTCTTCGCCGCACTGGTCGATGGTGGCGTGGGCGAGATCACTGCGCCCGGACCGGCCGTGGCTGCGCTGGTCCCAGAAGACCATGCGCACGCCTTCCCGGGCGAGGTCGCGGCGCTGATAGTGCCAGGAGTCCTGCGTCAGGCAGTACCCATGGGAGAAGACCACCGTCAGGGCGGCGTCCTCGGGTCCCTCGATCTCGACGTGCAGCGGCACTCCGTCGCCGGCCACAACGGTCAGCGGCCGGCCGCGCAGCGTGCCGAACGGCTCGTTCCGGTCGGGATCGGGACGCAGGCGGGCCCGCCCGACGGCGTACCTGCGGGCCGCCACCGCGGCGCCGACGCCCACGGCGCCTGCCGTGCCGATGGCCGCGCCGACCAGACCGGCGCGCTTCTTGTTCATGCGTCCACCCCATCGTAGGTACGCGGGATACGGGCACCAATCCTGGTGACGATTTCATATGAGATCGTGCCGAGCATCTCGGCCCACTCCTGCGCGGTGGGCTCTCCCCGGTCGCCCGGCCCGAACAGGACCACCTCGTCACCCGCCTTGATCACGTCGTCTCCCACATCTATGACGAACTGGTCCATGCAGACGGTGCCCGCGATACGCCGTCTTCGTCCCGCGACCCAGACCTCCAGGAGGTTGGTCCCCTGCCGGGGGATCCCGTCGGCGTACCCGAGCGGCACGAGGCCGAGCGTGGTCTCCGCCGACGTCGTGTAGCGGTGACCGTAGGACACGCCCTCACCCGCGCCGACCCGCTTGGCCAGGGCCAGGCGGCCGGTGAGCGTCATCGCGGGGCGCAGGCCGAGGTCCCAGCCTGGTCCGCCGACGGGCCCAGGCGACGGGATGGGGTCAAGGCCGTAGACGGCGATACCGGGCCGGACCAGGTCGTACCTGGCCTCCGGGAGGGTGAGTGTAGCCGCCGAGTTGGCCAGATGCCGCACCTCGGGCCGCAGGCCGGCCTTCTCCGCGATCCGCACGGCCTCGCCGAAGACCCGCAGCTGGGAGGCGTTGGCCGGGTGGCCCGGCTCATCCGCGCAGGCCATGTGAGACCACAGCCCGACGACGGCGGCCTGCCCCTCGGCCTGGGCTCTCAGCCCGGCGTCGACCAGCGCGGGCCAGTCGGCCGGGGACGCGCCACTGCGGGACAGCCCGCTATCGGCCTTGAGATGCAACCGGGCCGGCCGTCCGGCGCGGACCGCGGCTCGGGTGATCTCCTCGACCTGGGCGACGGAGTGCGCCGACAGATCGACGCCGGCGGCGATGACCTCCTCGAACGGCTCGCCGGGAGCGTAGAGCCAGCACATCACGGGAGCCTCGATGCCGGCCCGCCGCAGGGTCATCGCCTCGGCCAGCGTGGCGACGCCCAGCCAGGACGCGCCCCCGGCGAGCGCCGCGTGGGCGGCCGGGACCATGCCGTGTCCGTACCCGTCGGCCTTGACGACCGCCATCAGCGCGGCCCCGGACGCGCGCTCGCGCAGGAGACCCACGTTGTGCCGGATGGCGGCCAGGTCGATGCGCGCCGCTGTGGTAAAGCTCATGAATTCCAGTGTGTCAGCGACGGGCCCGCGGTTCGGCCATTGCCGCAGGCTCACCCGTTTCCGTGGTCAGGCGCACACCGTACGGAAGGCCGCGGGGATCGCCTCCACCACATCCCCGGCGATGATCGGCGCCGCGCCCGCGCCATCCGGGTCGGCGGACAGCCGTGCGGCCAGGCCGTGGAGGTACGCGCCCGCGGCCGCCGCGTCGACCGCCGCCACGCGGCCCGCCAGCAGCGTTCCGATCAGGCCGGACAGCACATCGCCACTGCCGGCGGTGGCGAGCCACGGCGTGCCGGTCGGGTTCACCCTGACCGGCCGCCCGGCCTCGGCGATGACCGTCGTCGATCCCTTGAGCAGCACGGTCGCGCCCAGCTCGTCGGCGGCCCGGCGCACGTGCTCCAGCCGCCGGGCCTCGACCTCGTCGGGCTCGGTGCCCAGCAGCCGGGCCAGCTCGCCCGCGTGCGGAGTCAGCACGGTCGGCGCGTCCCGCCGCAGCAGGTCGCGGCGCCGGGCCAGGACCGTGAGCCCGTCGGCGTCGACCAGCACCGGGAGGTCCGTGCCGAGCACCTCCGCGAGGAGCGCCTCGGCGCGCTCGTCGGTGCCGAGTCCCGGCCCGGCCACCCACGCGTTCACCCGGCCGACCGCGCTCAGTGAATCCCCGATGACTGTGGTGACGGCCTCCGGCCAGCGGTGCCTGACCACCTCGACCGCGTGTTCCGCGGACGCGAACCGCACCATGCCCGCTCCGCCGCGCAGGGCGCCGCCGACGGACAGGACCGCGGCCCCGGTGAAGGTCTCGCTGCCGGCCAGCACGCCGGCCACGCCGCGGCGGTACTTGTTCGACTCCCTGCCGGGGCGGGGCAGCCACGCGGCGACGTCCTCCGCCTGTGACACGCATGCGTCCGGGTCGTCCAGGTACGGGCCCAGCCCGATGTCGACCAGCTCGACCACGCCCGCGTGCTCCGCGCCCGGATCCACGAACAGACCCGGCTTGTACGTGCCGAATGTGACCGTCACGTCGGCACGGACCGCGACGCCCTCCACCACCCCGGTGTTCGCGTCGATGCCGCTCGGCAGGTCACAGGCCACGACGGTGGCGGCGCTGCGGGTGGCCCGCTCCGCCAGTGTCGCGTACGGCTCACGAAGGCCGCCGCGGCCACCGATGCCGAGCATGCCGTCGATGATCAGGTCGGCCACGCCGATCTCGTCCGCGGGACCGCCGTCGTCGACGGGCCTCGCCCGCCCGCCGGCCGAGCGCAGCGCGGCCAGGCCGCCTTCGTGGACCTTGGACCCGGCGAGGATCGCGGTCACCCGGGCTCCGCGCCGGGCCAGCCGCGCTCCGGCGTACAGCGCGTCCCCGCCGTTGTCGCCGCTGCCCACGAGCAGCACGACCCGCGAGCCGTACGCGACCGGCAGCAGCTCGGCGCAGACGGACGCCAGGCCGGCGGCGGCGCGCCGCATGAGCGTCCCCTCGGGCAGCCGCGCCATCAGCGCCTGCTCGGCGGCGCGGACCTTGTCCACCTCGTGCGCGTACCGCATTTCGCTCCCCTCGTCAGTGCAACTCGTCAGTGCAGGTCGTCAGTGCGGGCTCTTCTCGTCAGTCCGGGCTCTCCGCGATCACCACTGCGACGGCCACACCGCCGTCGTGGCTGAGCGAGACGTGCCAGGCGGTGACACCGAGCCGCCCGGCCGCCGCCGCGACCGTGCCGTCGACGTGCAGGCTGGGCCGGCCGTCCGGGGCCTTGCGCACCTCGGCGTCGGTCCACCTCAGCCCGCGCGGCGCGCCCAGTGCCTTGGCGAGGGCCTCCTTGGCCGCGAACCGCGCGGCGAGGGACCGCGGATGGAGCCCGCGTTCGATCTCGGTGAACAGCCGGGTGGCCAGGCCGGGCGTACGCTCCAGGGACTTGGCGAACCGATCGACGTCCACGACGTCGATCCCCACTCCGACGATCACCCGATCAGGTTAACGTCGCCGTCCCCCGGCGCGCGGCACGTGTCAGATCCGGCGCAACCGCACCCGGCGGATCCGATGGTCGCGGTCCTTGCACAGGACGAGGGTGGCGCGGGCGCGGGTGGGCAGGATGTTGGCCACGAGGTTGACCTCGTTGATGTCACGCCAGAGCCTCTCCGCCTGCGCCGCCGCCTCGTCCTCGTCCACCTGCGCGTACGGGTGGAAGTAGGACCGCTCGTCGGTGAAGAGCGTACGGCGCAGGGCCAAGAACCGGTCGATGTACCACTGGCGGACGTCGTTCACCCGCGCGTCGACGTAGATGGAGAAGTCGAACAGGTCGGAGAGCGCCAGGCCGCCGGGCCTGGCGCTCTGCAGCACGTTGAGGCCCTCCACGATGAGGATGTCGGGCCGCCGGACCACCTGCGGGGTGTCCGGCACGATGTCGTATGTCAGGGGGTCGTAGACGGGCATCGACACCTCGGGGACGCCCGCCTTGATCTCGGACACGAAGCGGAGCAGCGCCCGGCGATCGTAGGACTCCGGGAAGCCCTTGCGCTGCATCAGCCCGCGCTCGCCGAGCACGGCGTTCGGGTACAGGAAGCCGTCGGTGGTGACGAGCTCGACATGAGGGCGCCGCGGGCCGCGGGCGAGCAGTGTGCGCAGCAGCCGCGACACCGTCGACTTGCCCACCGCGACGCTGCCGGCGATGCCGATGACGAACGGGGTGGGCGCCGCCGGCTCGCCCAGGAAGGCGCCGACCGTGTCGCGCAGTCGCTCCTCGGCGGCCAAGTACAGCTCGAGCAGACGTGGTAGTGGTAGATAGACGTCCTCGACCTCGTCGAGATCGCTCGGGTCCCCCAGCCCGCGGAGGGCCTCCAGCTCGCCGGTGTCGAGCGACAGCGGCGTGCCGGCCCGGAGCGCACGCCAGGACTCGCGGTCCAGTTCGACGTACGGGCTGGGCCTGCCCTCCCCGGCAATGGTCATGACCAAAAACCCTAGTGGCGACGAGCGATATTGTGACGATTTGCTGGGTTAATGGATGGTAGTCGTCATCGATACAGCGCAGGCGTGCTGCGCGCGGCGGTGGTCTACCTGTTCACCTGGACCCATTAATCTGGCCCGCATGTGCGGAATCGTGGGGTACGTCGGCTCGCAGTCCGCCCTCGACGTCGTGGTCGAGGGGCTTGCCAGGCTCGAATATCGAGGCTACGACTCGGCGGGCACGGCCGTGGTGGCCGACGGCAAGCTGTCGGTGACCAAGCGCGCCGGCAAGCTCGTGAACCTGCGCGACGCCCTCGCCGACGCCCCGCCGCCGCAGAGCGGCTCGGGCATCGGCCACACCCGCTGGGCGACCCACGGGCCGCCGAACGACCGCAACGCCCACCCGCACACCGACTGCACCGGCGCGGTCGCGGTCGTGCACAACGGCATCATCGAGAACTTCGCCGCCCTCCGGGAGGAGCTGGAGCGGCGCGGCCACGAGATGTCCTCCGACACCGACACCGAGGCCGTCGCCCACCTTCTCGAGGAGGAGGTGGCCAAGGGCGCCGGGCTGGTCGAGGCGATGCGGCGCATCTGCGGACGGCTCGAAGGCGCGTTCACGCTCGTCGCCGTGTACTCCGGCGAGCCCGACCTCGTGGTCGGGGCCCGCCGCAACTCCCCGCTGGTCGTCGGCGTCGGCGAGGGCGAGAACTTCCTCGCCAGCGACGTCGCCGCCTTCATCGCGCACACCCGCGACGCGATCGAGCTGGGGCAGGACCAGGTCGTCGAGCTGCGCCGGTCCGGCGTCACGGTCACCGACTTCGACGGCTCCCCCGCCACGGTGAAGGAGTACCACGTCGACTGGGACGTCTCCGCCGCGGAGAAGGACGGTCACGACTACTTCATGCTCAAGGAGATCGCCGAGCAGCCGCGCGCGGTCGCCGACACTCTCCTCGGCCGGATCGGCATCGACGGCCGGCTCACCCTCGACGAGATGCGTCTGTCCGACGAGGAGCTGCGCGACGTCGACAAGATCATCATCGTGGCCTGCGGCACCGCGTACCACGCGGGGATGATCGCCAAGTACGCCATCGAGCACTGGGCGCAGATCCCCTGCGAGGTCGAGCTGGCCAGCGAGTTCCGCTACCGGGACCCCATCCTCACGCGCTCGACACTCGTGATCGCGATCTCGCAGTCGGGCGAGACGATGGACACGCTGATGGCCGTGCGCCACGCACGCGAGCAGCGCGCCAGCGTGCTCGGCATCTGCAACGTCAACGGCTCGACGATCCCCCGCGAGTGCGACGGCGTGCTCTACACGCACGCCGGCCCGGAGATCGCGGTCGCCTCCACGAAGGCCTTCCTCACCCAGCTGGTCGCCGTCTACGTGATCGCGCTGTACCTGGCGCAGGTCCGGGGCACGAAGTGGGGCGACGAGGTGTTCGCCATGATCCAGCTACTGGGCACCATGCCGCAGAAGGTGGAGCAGGTGCTGGAGACCATCGAGCCGGTCCGCGAGCTGGCCCGGTCGCTGGCGGACGAGCGGTGCGTGCTGTTCCTCGGGCGGCACGTGGGCTTCCCGGTGGCCCTCGAGGGCGCGCTGAAGCTCAAGGAGCTCGCCTACATGCACGCCGAGGGCTTCGCCGCCGGCGAACTGAAGCACGGCCCGATCGCCCTGATCGAGCAGGGCCTGCCGGTCGTGGTCATCGTGCCCTCCCGCGCGCGGCCGATCCTCCACGACAAGATCGTCTCCAACATCCAGGAGATCCGGGCCCGCGGCGCCCGTACGATCGTCATCGCCGAGGAGGGCGACGAGGCGGTGGCGCCGTACGCCGACACGCTCATCCGTGTCCCGGCCGTGCCGACGCTCCTGCAACCGCTGGTCGCGACGGTGCCGCTGCAGGTCTTCGCCTGCGAGCTGGCCACCGCCAAGGGCCACGACGTCGACCAGCCCCGCAACCTCGCCAAGTCCGTCACCGTCGAGTAGGTTCCCGTCACCGCCCCGGCCAGGTTCACGATGCGGTGCGCCCCGCGGCCCGACGCCGACGCCTTGGATAAGGTCGAGGGCATGTCTGATGCGCGCTATCGCCCCCTGGGCGACTCCGGTCTCGTGGTCTCCAGCGTCGGTCTCGGCTGCAACAATCTCGGCCGGCCGAAGACCCGTACACAGACCGTCGAGGGAAGCCAGGCGGTCGTCGACGCGGCGGTCGACGCGGGCGTCACCCTGTTCGACGTGGCGGACGTCTACGGCGGTACACCCGGTCTGTCGGAGGAGATCCTCGGCCGCTGCCTGGCCGGTCACCGTGACGACGTGCTGATCGCCACGAAGTTCGGCATGGACATGCGCGGGGCCAACGGGCCCGACTTCGGTGCCCGCGGATCCCGCCGATACATCCGCCGGGCCGTCGAGGCATCACTGCGGCGCTTGCAAACCGACTACATCGACCTGTATCAGTACCACCGGCCCGACGGTGTGACTCCCATCGAGGAGACCCTCGCGGCACTCGACGAACTCGTCCGCGAGGGCAAGGTGCGCTATATCGGGTCGTCCAACTTCGCGGCGTGGCAGGTCGTGGAGGCCGACTATGTCGCCCGGGAGGCCGGCGGGGCGCGGTTCATCAGCGCCCAGAACTACTACAACCTGCTGCACCGCGATCCCGAGGACGAGCTCGTACCTGCCTGCCAGGCCTACGGCGTCGGCGTCCTGCCGTTCTTTCCACTGGAGAACGGCCTGCTCACCGGCAAGTTCCGGCGTGACGCGGAGCCGGCGGCAGGCACCAGGATCGGCGACACCAAGTCGGCGCTCCACGTCGACGCCGACTGGGAGACAATCGATGCGATCCGCGACTTCGCCGACCAGCGTGGCGTGTCAATGCTGCATGTCGCCATCGGCGGGCTCGCCGGGCAGCCGGGGGTGACCTCGGTGATCGCCGGCGCCACCTCCGCCGACCAGGTACGCGCCAACGTCGAGGCAGGCCTTTGGGAGCCGGCCGCGGACGACCTCGATGCGCTCGCGAAGATCACCGGTTAGGCGATGGAAGAGGCCCCACTCATTCCTTCGCCTCCTCAGCCAATGGCTGGACGTCGAACCCTCCCTCGCCATCGAACCGGACAACGTAGAGCTCGTCGAACCCGTCGGAGCGGCCCGGACGCCGCAGACGTTTGAGCGTCGCAAAGACGCCCACGTCGGGCACACGGGTCTTTCCCGTACGCGCCGCATTCCGCGCCAGCGAGCCGGGCACGTCCGGAGCGAACCAGTACCCCACGACCCGGGCCCCGTGCCTCCTGGCCGCCTCGATGAGTGGTCGCCATTCCGCCGGTGACGGGTTGGTGTTGTCGACCGCCACATTCCGCCCGGCCGCCAATGCCTCTTCAACGAGGCGCATCTGACGGTTCTGCCGCCGCCGGGCGTTGGGGAAGTTGTCCTTACTGACATGCACGTGCGTACTCGACAGCGCCTGCTGGTAAAAGGTCGACTTGCCCGACCCCTGCAGCCCGATCAGGATCGCGAGCTCGGGCACCGCGGCGCCCGCTTCGTTCACGTGGACTCCGGTCCGGAGGCCTGTCCACCCACCGGGGAGAAGGCCGTCCTCGCGTCACCAGGACGTTCGTTGTCGCGCGCTCCGATCACCATGTCGAGGTCCGTGACGAGTCCGCGACCGGCAGCGCTACGCCCCCATCTGTCGAACAGTACTCCGCGATCGCCGGCCCATCTCTGCCAGGCTCGATGAAGCGGTACGGATGTCACCGGTACTGGTGCGCGGGTCGCCGTGTAGAAACCTGCGGAGGGGTATAGAAAGGCCCACAGCCGAATAAGGGAGGATCAGATGGCAGGCCGCATCATCGCCGCACTGCGTGCCATTATCGCGACGATCGCCGACGTCCTCTTCCTGCCCTTCAGGGTGTTCGCCCGCCTGCTGGGCCTGTCCCATCGCGGACGCCCGGGCGCGTCCAGACGAGACACCGACTGAGCCCCGGAAGTCGTTCCAGGGGAGTGTTCGGCCGGTTCTCACCGGACGAGCACTCCCTGAAAGCCCGGCCCATCCGTCAGCAGGTTCGCAGCATGGTCTCCAGCTCCGAGTGGTCGGCGCGGGTCACCGACAGGTCGTACTCATGCGCCACCGCGATGAGCTTCTCCGCGTAGGTGCACTGGAAATCCTTGCGCGGCTGCCACTCGGCGGGCCCCTTGTCACTCTTCTGCTCGTTGGGCCGTGACCAGACGGCGAGCAGGTTGCCGCGGTCGTTGGCCAGCTCCGTGCGTTTGTCCTCGCTCCAGTGGTCGGCGCCCATCTTCCATGCGAGACCGAGCGGGAAAACGTGGTCGATCTGCACCTGGAAGGCATGCGCCTTGGCGAAGATGATGGCCTTGCCGGTATACGGGTCGTGCAGGTCACCGGCGACGACGACGCACGTGCCGCGCTTTTGGACCTTGTCCAGGTCGCGGGCGAGGATGTCGTCCCGGGTGTCGCAGCCGTTGTCGTCGACGTCCTTCCATGCCGGTCCGAACTGGTCTCGGGTGTAGCCGGTCATGGAGCCCGGCGTGCCGGTCTTCAGTTTCGCCAGCTCTTTGCGCGCCGTCGCCTCGTTGCCCTTGCCCGTCGCCCTGCCCGGGTGGGAGTCCGGAGGTCCGTCCACGGGCACTCCGTTCGCGGTGCATCCGGCGGCCACCATCACCGGAACGGCCAGAGAGGCCACCTTCGCCCGTACACGCCACCGCAACGCCATATCCCACCGTCCAAGATTTTTTGGTAGGGATATGCCCCTTATATCGGATTGCATGCCATATGACGGGATGGCGGTAAGTCATCCGAAAGGCTGGTGCGACGTACTGCCCGAGAGTGACGACGCGCCGGGGATGGTCCACTAGGTTCGGTTCATGTCCATAATCGCCACGCGGGGGCTCGGCAAGCAGTTCCCCGGTGTGCTCGCCCTGGACGAACTGACCATCGACATCGAGCCCGGTGTCGTCGGGCTGGTCGGAGCCAACGGCGCGGGCAAGTCGACGCTCATCAAGATCCTGCTCGGACTGCTCGAGCCGTCGCGCGGGCAGGCGAGCGTGCTCGGCCTCGACACGGTCCGCGAGTCCGTGAAAATCCGCGAACTCGTCGGCTACATGCCCGAGCACGACTGCCTGCCCCCCGACCTCTCCGCCACCGAGTTCATCGTGCACATGGCCCGCGTGTCCGGGCTGCCGGCCACCGCCGCCCGCGAGCGCTCCGCCGACACCCTGCGCCACGTCGGGCTGTACGAGGAGCGGTACCGGCCGATCGGCGGTTACTCCACGGGAATGCGCCAGCGCGTCAAGCTCGCCCAGGCCCTGGTCCACGACCCGAAGCTGGTCTTCCTCGACGAACCCACCAACGGCCTGGACCCGGCCGGCCGCGAGGAGATGCTGGCCCTCATCAAGCGCATCGGCGGCCAGTTCGGCATCAGCGTCCTCGTCACCTCCCACCTGCTCGGAGAGCTGGAGCGCGTCGCCGACCACCTGGTGATCATCGATGGCGGGCGGCTCCTGCGGTCGCAGGCGGTCGCCACCTTCACCCAGGCCAGCGGCGTACTCGCGGTCGAGGTGGAGGAGGACCTGGACAAACTGGGCCACCGGCTCGTGGAGGCGGGTCTCCGCGTCCACCCCGACGGCCGCCTGCTGCTCATCGACATCGCCGGCGAGACCACGTACGACGTCGTGCGCGACTCCGTCGCCGACCTCGGCCTGGCCCTCGTCCGGATGGAGAACCGCCGCCACCGGATCGAAGAGGTGTTCTCCGCATGACGAGCGTCATTCACGACATCGGCTACCGGCACTACGACGGCCCGCGCCTCGGGCGGGGGTACGCCGTCCGCTCCCTCTTCGTGCACAACCTGCGCGCGGCGTACGGACTCGGGCGGCCGGCCAAAGCCAAGATCATGCCGTTCCTGCTGTTCGCGATCATGTTGCTGCCCGCCGCGATCAGCGTGGCGATCACGGCGTTCTCCGCCTCGGCGGGGTTGGGGAAGAGCCTCCCCCTCATCCGCTACTCGGCCTACGCCGTCTACCTGCAGCCCTTGATCGCGATCTTCCTCGCCGCGCAGGCGCCGGTGCTCGCCTCACGCGACCTGCGCTTCCACGTCACGCCGCTGTACTTCTCCCGCCCGCTGTCCCGCCTGGACTACGTGCTGGCCAAGTACGGCGCGGTCGCGACCGCGCTGCTGATCCTGCTGGCCACGCCGGTCACGATCGTGTTCATCGGCGCGCTGGCGACCGAACAGAAACACCTTGACACCCACACCGTGCAGTTCCTGGCCGCCCTCGGGGGCTGCGTGATCTTCGCGCTGGTACTCGGGGGGATCGGCCTGGTCGTCGCCGCGTTCACCCCGCGGCGCGGCTTCGGCGTCACCGCCGTCATGGCCGTCTACCTGCTCAGCAGTGCGGCGGTCGCCAGCGTACAGGGCATCGCCGAGTCCCAGACGCGGTTCGGGATCGCCCGGTGGGCCGGCCTGTTCACCCCGTTCGACCTCGTCGACGGCGTGCAGGTGTGGGCGCTCCGGCTTAAGCAGTCCGCGCCGGAGCCACCTCCGTCCGGCCTCGGCGGCCCGGTGTTCACGCTCGCGTGCGCGGCCATCGTGGCCGGCTCGCTGGCCATCCTGTACCTGCGGTTCCGGAAGGCGGGGGCCCAGTGACCGAGGTCCGCGACGATGGCACACCCTCTCGGCCCGCGCACCGGGTGGGCGGCATGACCCAGGAGGCACCATGAGCGTCCTTGAACTGCGGGACGTGTCCCGGTGGTACGGCAACGTGGTCGCCGTCAACGGCGTCACCATGACGATCGGGCCGGGCGTCACCGGGCTGCTCGGGCCGAACGGCGCGGGCAAGTCCACGCTCATCCACATGATGGGCGGTTTCCTCGCCCCCTCCAGCGGCCAGGTCGGCATCGACGGCAGGCGGATCTGGAAGAACCCCTCCGTCTACCGGCACATCGGGCTGGTGCCCGAACGCGAGGCGGCGTACGACTTCCTCACCGGGCGGGAGTTCGTCCGCGCGATGGCCAAGCTGCAGCGGCTGCCGCAGCCGGGTGCGGCAGCCGACCGGGCCCTGGGGATGGTCGAGATGATGGAACCGGCCGACCGTCCCATCGGCACGTACTCCAAGGGCATGAAGCAGCGCATCAAGATGGCCTCGGCGCTGGTGCACGATCCGCCGGTGCTGCTGCTCGACGAGCCGTTCAACGGAATGGATCCCCGCCAGCGGCTCCAGCTCATGGACCTGATCCGGAAGATGGCCGCGGAAGGCCGCACGGTGCTGTTCAGCTCGCACATCCTGGAGGAGGTCGAGCGGCTCGCGCACCACATCGAGGTGATCGTCGCCGGGCGGCACGCCGCGTCCGGCGACTTCCGCGCCATCCGGAGACTGATGACCGACCGTCCGCACATGTTCGTCGTCCGCTCCAGTGACGACCGCCGGCTGGCGGCCGCACTCATCGCCGACCCGTCGACCCGCGGCGTCGAGCTGACCCGGGCGGGGCTGGAGGTGGAGGCGGTCGACTTCCGGCGGTTCGCCCTGCTGCTGCCCCAGCTGGCCCGCGACGCCGGCATCCGGCTCTGGGAGGTCGCTCCGGCCGACGAGTCCCTGGAAAGCGTCTTCTCCTACCTGGTGGCCTCGTGATGAACTCCGTCATCGCCTACATCACGTTCCGGGGGATGCTCGGCCGGCGGCGGGCGCTCCTGCTCTTCCTCCTGCCTGCGGTTCTCCTGCTGCTCAGCATCGTGCTGCGGGTCACCGGCCACAGCGACCTCGACACCGCGACGGCGCTGCTGATGCAGTTCGGGCTGGGGGCGCTGCTGCCGTTGCTGGCGCTGCTCGCCGGCACCGGCGTGATCGCGCCGGAGATCGATGACGGCCAGATCATGTACCTCCTGACCAAGCCGATCGCCCGTCCGGTCATCTCGACCACGAAGTTCCTCGTGGCGGTCGTACTCGTCATCGCGTTCGGCGTGCTGCCGATCTTCGTCTCCGCAGTGATCATGAACGGGATGACGGCGAACCTGGCGACCGGATTCGCGGCCGGTGCCCTGGTCGGCGGGATCGCCTACTGCGCCCTGTTCATCGCGATCGCGGTGCTCAGCCGGTTCGCGGTGACGATCGGGCTGATCTACGCCCTGGTCTGGGAGAATCTGCTCGCAAGGTACGCCTCCGGCGCCAAGACGCTGTCGATCAGGCAGTGGGCGATCTCGGTCACCGACATGATCACGAACGCCACGGCGGTGAAGGCGGACGTGGGTACCGCCACGGCCGTGCCGCTGCTCATCGTCCTCACGGTGGCCGGCGTGGTGTTCGCCGGCTGGAAGCTGCGCACGCTCTCCATCACCGGCACCGACTGATCGGCGCCCTCACAGAGACGTGCGGACGACCTCGGCGAGACGCTCGGCGAGGGCAGATGCCTGCTCCTCGCGGGCAGCCTCAACCATGACCCTGACCATCGGCTCGGTGCCGCTGGGCCTGATCAGCACCCGCCCGGCGTCGCCGAGCTCGGACTCGGCGGCCTTCACCGCCGCGGACAGCTCAGGAGAGGTCTTCGCCCGCGACTTGTCGACGTTCTTGACGTTGATCAGCACTTGCGGCAGCCGGGTCATCACCTTGGCCAGCTCGTCGAGCGGGCGCCCGCGGTGAGCCATGGTGGCCAGCAGGTGCAGACCGGTCAGCACGCCATCTCCGGTGGTGGCGTGGTCGAGCATGATCACGTGGCCGGACTGCTCGCCGCCGAAGGCATACCCGCCGGCCTTCATGGCTTCCAGTACGTAACGGTCGCCGACGGTGGTCTCGACGACGTTCAGGCCTTCGTCGCGCATCGCGAGCTTGAACCCGAGGTTCGACATGACGGTGGCGACGACCGTGGCACCGGGTAGCAGGCCCGCGTCGCGCAGCTGAACCGCGAGGATCGCCATGATCTGGTCGCCGTCGATCGTCTCGCCCGAGGCGGTGACCGCGAGGCAGCGGTCGGCGTCACCGTCGTGGGCGATTCCGACGTCGGCGCCGTGCTCGAGCACGGCCCGCCGCAGCGTCCGCAGGTGGGTGGAGCCGCAGCCCTCATTGATGTTCAGGCCGTCCGGGGACGCACCGATGGCCACCACCGACGCTCCGGCGCGGCGCAGCGCCTCGGGAGAGACACCGGAGGCGGCGCCGTGCGCGCAGTCGACGACGACCCGCAGGCCGTCCAGCGAGGCCGGCAGCGTGGACAGCAGATGCGCGATGTAGCTCTCGACCTCACCATAAGCGTCGCGCACGCGCCCGACCCCGGCACCGACCGGGGCGGCCCATTCCTCACCGATATGCGCCTCGATCTGATCCTCGATCTCGTCAGCGAGCTTGTGCCCGCCGCGGCCGAAGAACTTGATGCCGTTGTCCGGCGCGGGATTGTGCGAGGCGGAGAGCATGACGCCGAGGTCGGCGCCGAGCGACTGGGTGAGGTAGGCGACGGCGGGGGTCGGCAGCACGCCGAGCCGCAGCACGTCGACGCCGGCCGAGGCGAGACCCGCCACGACGGCGGCCTCGAGGAACTCACCGGACGCGCGCGGATCGCGGCCCACGACGGCGACGGGCCGGTGCCCTTCGAAGGCACCGGCCTCGCCGAGAATGCGGGCTGCCGCGACCGAAAGGTCGAGTGCTAGCCGAGCCGTCAGATCGCGGTTGGCGACCCCCCGGACACCATCGGTCCCGAACAGACGCGCCACTGCTAACACCCCACGGATCTGATCGCTCCCCGGGGGTCGGCCGCCGGGGTGCAGGCCGTCGAACAAACGATGAACGGCCCCGCCGTGTGGCGGGACCGCCGAAGTCCTGTCCGGTGACTCCGTCCGCCACACGGGCGGCCGGGATCACCGGACAGGGCCGATCAACGCTTGCTGTACTGCGGAGCCTTACGCGCCTTCTTCAGGCCGTACTTCTTCCGCTCCTTCGCCCGCGCGTCACGGGTGAGGAAGCCGGCCTTCTTGAGAGGCGGGCGGTTGTCGGGGTCGACCAGCTGCAGCGCACGGGAGATGCCGAGGCGCAGCGCGCCGGCCTGGCCGGTGACGCCGCCGCCGTTGATCCGGGCGATCACGTCGAACTGGTCCTCGAGGCCCAGAGTAACGAACGGCTCGTTCACGATCTGCTGGTGGACCTTGTTGGGGAAGTACGCGTCCAGGGGACGGCCGTTGATCGTCCACTTCCCGGTACCCGGGACGATGCGGACGCGCGCGATGGCCTCCTTGCGGCGGCCGGTGGCGCCGGCCGGGCCGGTCAGCACCGGACGGGGGGCCTCCTCGGCGACGACCTCCGCGGACTCGGAGGTGTAGTCCCCCACGTACTCTTCGAACTCGGCGCCCTCGACGGGCGTCTCCACACCGGTGGACTCAGCCACGGTACTCCTCAGGATCTGTCTCGACGGCGCGCGTTACTGCGCGATCTGCTTGATGTCGTAGGGCACCGGCCGCTGTGCCTGGTGCGGGTGCTCGGAACCGGCGTAGACCTTCAGCTTGCCGAACATCTGCCGGCCGAGCGTGTTCTTGGGAAGCATGCCCTTGATCGCCTTTTCGACGGCGCGCTCGGGATGCTTCTCCATCAGGTCGGAGTAGGCCATCGAGCGCAGGCCGCCCGGGTACCCCGAGTGGCGGTAGGCCATCTTCTGCTCGAGCTTCTTGCCCGACAGCGCCACCTTGCCGGCGTTGATGATGATGACGAAGTCGCCCGTGTCCAGGTGCGGCGCGTAGATCGGCTTGTGCTTACCCCGAAGCAGGGTTGCGACCTGGCTTGCCAGCCGACCCAACACGACATCGGTCGCGTCGATGACGTGCCACTGACGCTGAACGTCAGCGGGCTTAGGGGTGTAGGTGCGCACGGTCGTAAGCCTTCGTTTCGTGTCTGACAACAGAGACAGGGTCTGCCGGACGGCTACGTCCGCCGCAGACCCGGGTGGTCGAACGGCCCGGATAACGGGCACGCTGACACACACAACGAACTGGCAGGATACCGGCCCACTCACCCGTGGGTCAAAGCGGGCGGCCGTAGCCGCCCCCTGCCATCGCTCAGACGATCACACGCTCGTCTTCGTCTACAGCATATACCAGGGATTACTCCAGAACGGCGCACTGATCGTGGTTTGCACCCTTATAGTGCTGGTCCTCCGCAGCCCCCTGGAGGACCCCCTGTCCGCGAAGCGTGTGATTCGAACCGAGCGCCGCGTCCAGGCGTTCGTGATGCTGGCCATCGCGGTCTTCGTCGCGGGCGGGTTCGCCGCCAACCGCTACGTGACCGCCGCGCACATCCGGCCGCCATCCGCCCCGCCCGTGAGGGACGCCGTGGTGGCGCCCACACCCGAGGGTTCGGTCGTCAAACCGCACACCCGGGCGCCGTCGCCGAAGGCCACCGCGCACCGCCCGAAGACCCGTAGGTCACCGTCGAGGGCCTCGAGGGCGAGGACGAGGACTCACCCGGCCGCCGCCCCGCCCGCGAAGGTCATGACCCCCGAGGACGCGGCCCTACGGCTCACGAACGCCCAGCGCGCCAAGCATGGCTGCACCGCGCTCCGGTCGGACCCGCGGCTGCGGACCGCGGCCCGCCTGCACTCCGCGGACATGCGCCTACGGCGCTACTTCGACCACAACTCCCTGGACGGCGCGACCCCCTGGGACCGGATCAAGGCGGCCGGTTACAGCACCCCCGGCGCGGAGAACATCGCCCAGGGTTACCCGACCGCACAGGCGGTCGTCCTCGGCTGGATGAACAGCCCGGACCATCGCGCGAACATCCTCAACTGCAGCCTCAAGGCCGTCGGAATCGGCGTCGCGTACGGCCAGGGAGGGCCCTGGTGGACGCAGGACTTCGGCTATCGATAACCGTCTGATCACGCGATACAAGCCGGTAGGGTCGCATTCATGGGTTATCCGGGTGATCAACAGCAGCCCGGCGGCTGGGTCCCTCATCAGCCGCCGCAGTCGCCGTACGGCCCGGCCGAGGAGCAGGCCGCGCACGGCGGGTCCTCGTACGGCGAGCCCCACGGCGGGTCCTCCTATGAAGCCCCGTACGGCGGGTCCTCCTATGACGACCCGTACGGCGGGTCTTCGCACGGCGAGTCCTCCTACGGCGGCCCCCAGGACGGGTCGTCCCGCGGCGCCCCGTACGGCCCCGAGACCTCCTACGGCGCGGAGTCGCCCGACCCGTACGGCGGCGGTCCCGGCTCCTACGATCCCGGCCCGTCCCACGGTGGCGGCCCGACGGCCTACGACGCCGGCGAGGACGAGTTCGGGTCCGGCCCGAACAAGAAGCCATGGGTGATCGGCGCGGCCGTCGCTGCGGGCATCGTCGTCATCGGCGGCGGCGCGCTGGCGCTGACGTCCGGTGGCGACAGCAAGCCCAAGCCGCAGGCGACGACCCAGGCCGCGCCTCCGCCGCCGGCCGTGAACCCCACCCCGTCGCCGACCGAGACCGGCAAGGGAGACCGCCTGCAGAGCCGGGCGACCGACCCCAAGCCGCTCACGCTCAACGAGATCTTCAAGACCAGGACGTTCAAGAGTGGCGGCCGCAGCTACCTCATGACGGCGCGCCGCTCGGACCGCAAGTGCGTGACCGGCGCGCACGGCACGACGTTCCGTAAGGTTCTCACCAAGGGCGGCTGCACCCAGGTGCTGCGCGCGACGTTCAGCAACGGCAAGCTCCTCGGCACCATCGGTGTCTTCAACCTCAAGACCCAGGCCGCGTCCGATGCCGCCCAGACGGCGTCACGGCCAAAGGACGCCTTCGTCATTCCGCTGCCCGGCACGGGCACCACGCAGAAAATCGGCCAAGGCCTCTCGCTCACCACCGCGGAGGTGAACGGCCACTACCTGATCATGAGCTGGGTGCAGTACCCGAACGGCAAGAAGATCACCAAGGGTGACTACTCCGCCGTCACCTCGTTCGTGCGGAACGCAACGCTCGGCAGCAATCTCCGACCGGCCTTGAATTATCGGTCAATGGAGGGCAAACCGTCATGAACGTGGCTTTCTGCTAATACTCTGGTGACCCATGTCTGGCCGTGACGAGACCTTCGTTCCTCCGGAAGGGGAGATAACAGAGCCCCCGCCGTACCCGCCGACACCAGCGCCGCCGAGTTTCGGCCACAGCGCACCGGCCGAGGAACCCCTCGTCACATTCCAGGCCGCCGACGTGCCGCCGGGCATCCGGGTCTTCTCCGGACCGCCCGTGGCATCCGACGCCGAGGAGACCATGACCCCGCCGCCCCCGCGTCCCGGTGCCCCCGTGCCCGACGCACAGAAGACGACGACGATGCCGCCGCCCCCGTACGGCACGGCGGCAGGCGATCCGCCACCGGGGATCCCGTACGGAGCCATGCCCCCACACGCCGCGCAGCCGTTCCCGCCGGACGCCGAGCGCACCGTGGCCGACGTCCCGAAGCCCGATACCGAGGCCACGAGGACCGGCGTCGGGACCCCGGGCGCTGAGAGGACGATGGCCGTGGCCAGGTTCGAGACCAGCCCGGAGACGTCGCAGGGAGCGCCCGGACCGGCGCTCACCCCCGACGCGATCCTTCCGCCCGGCACGCCTCCACAGGCGCCGCCGGAGCCGCCACACGACCTAGGCGCCATCTCCACGGGGCCCGTTCCCCGGCTCGGGCCCGGCGGCCCGTTCCCGGGCGGTCCCGGCATGCCTCCCGGCGGCGGCCCGCCCGAACGCTCCGGCGTTGGCCCCTCCGGCGCCCGCAGAGCACTGCTGGCCGGCGGAAGCCTGCTCGGTGCACTCCTGCTGGGCGGAGGCGGCGTCCTCGCCTACACGTCGTTGTCCGACGATTCCCCGCAGCCGCACAAGACCGCCCAGGCCGCGCCGCCCGTGCCGGCGCAGACACATGCGACTCCGAGACCGGTGAAGCCGAAGCCCAAGCCCAAGCCCAAGCCGCCGGGGCCGGTCGACATCCGCGACGAGAAGAAGGACCCGGCGCCGCTCACCATCGCGGAGGTCTTCCCGGGCCGCAGGCTCAGCATTGCCGGGCACACCTTCGTCCTGGCCAAGGCTGTGATCAACAACCACTGCGACCTGACCGCGAACGGGCCCTTCGCCGACGAGCTGACCCGCCAGCACTGCCGCCGGGTGGTCCGCGCGACGTTCGTCTCCGACGACAAGAAGCTCGCCGTGACGACCGGAATCGCCGTGATGCCGACGGACGCCGCCGCCGCGGCGGCGCTGAAGACCCAGGACGCCGCCCACTACAAGTGGTTCCGCGGTATGAGGGCCACCGGCGCGCCCAAGATCGACCAGGCGGGCGGCTTCGCGGCGAGCACGATGCGCGGCCGCTACATCAGCTATGCGTACGCGACGTACGCCGACGGGCACAAGCCCGCACCGAACGACAAGACTCTGAAGGACGTCGGCAACGCGTTCCGTGACTCGACCGCCCGCCCCATCGACAGGCGAGCCAAGAGCTGAGCCGTCTCAGCTGGCGTGGCGTTCTTCGGGGGACGCCGCGCCCAGCACCCGGACGCGCCGTGTCGCCTGGGCGCGGGCGCCCATCTGCGCGGCCTCCGGGTAGGTGACCTCTTCCAGCGACAACCCGTGTGCCGACAGCACCTGCACGGACGAGTCGCGGAGCCCCGCGGCGAGCACCTTGGCCGGCCAGTCGATGGGGCGGCGCCTGTCGCCGACCGCGAGCAGGGCTCCGACGAGCGCGCGGACCATCGAATGGCAGAAGGCGTCCGCCTCGATCGTCGCGACGGCGATACCGGCGGAGTCGCGCTCCCAGTCGCAGCGCAGAAGCCGCCGGATCGTCGTCGCGCCCTCACGCCTGCGGCAGTACGCGGCGAAGTCGTTCTCACCCAGCAGCAGGGCGGCCGCGGCGTTCATCCGGTCCAGATCGAGCGGCCGCGGATGCCACAGCACCTCGTGCCGGCGCATCGGGTCGACCCCGACCGAGTTGTCGCACACCCGGTAGACGTAACGCCGGGACAGCGCGGAGAACCGCGCGTCGAAGCCCTCCGGCGCCTGGCCGATGCGCCAGATTCGGACGTCGGGCGGGAGCACGCCGGCCATGCGCCGCGGCAGCGTCCCGCTGACCGGGGAGTACGCCGCGACCGGGACCACCACGTGCGCCACCTGGCCGCGGGCGTGCACACCGGCGTCGGTACGCCCGGCCACCGTGAGCACCGGCAGCGGGTCGAGTCTCAGCACGCGCCCCAGAGCCTCCTCGATGACTCCCTGAACCGTTCGCTGATTGGGCTGGCGCGCCCAGCCCGCGAAGTCCGACCCGTCGTAACCGATGTCAAGCCGGAGTCGTACAAGAGCGGTCATATCGTCGCGAGAAGGCCCGACCGGCTGTTCATCCACGTCCGTCGCCCCCCGGGCTCGTCCGGCTGCCGGCAGCCTCGCATCCATGCTCCCCGTGTCCTGGCCATTGAACAAGTCTCCCAAATAACGAGCCCGCCGTCCCGTAGGGCGCGGCGGGCTCGTGACAAGCGTGGCCTACTTCTTTTCGTCGGCCTCGACCTCGTCGGCCTGGGCTTCGTCGGCCTGGGCTTCGTCGGCCTGGGCTTCCTCGGCCGCCGGCTCCTCCGTCTTCGGCTCCTCGGCCTCCTCGGCCGTGGTCGCCTCGGACGTGGACTCCTCGGCCTTCTCGGCCGGCGCCGGGCGGGTGGTCGTCGCCACCGGGGCCGACTCCTCGACCAGCTCGATCAGCGCCATCGGAGCATTGTCGCCCTTACGCGGGCCGAGCTTGGTGATCCGGGTGTAGCCGCCGGGGCGGTTCTCGAACCGGGGGCCGATCTCGGTGAAGAGCGTGTGGAGGACGCCCTTGTCCTGCACGACGGTGAGGACCTGCCGCCGCGCGGCGAGGTCGCCGCGCTTGGCCTTGGTGATCAGCTTCTCCGCCAGCGGGCGCAGCCGCCGGGCCTTGGTCTCGGTCGTGGTGATGCGGCCGTGCTCGAACAGCGCCGTGGCCAGGTTCGCCAGGATCAGCCGCTGGTGTGAGGGGCTGCCGCCGAGGCGAGGGCCCTTGGTGGGCTTGGGCATGGGTCATTCTCCTTTTTCAACCCGCGCCGGCCGTGTGAGGTACCGGTGTCGGTCCGGCGGGCCGAAGCCCGCCGAGTGTCCATGACACGGGCGGCCCCGAAGGACCGCCCGCGCTCAGTCTTAGTACTGCTCGGTCTCGGCGTAGCTCTGGTCCTCGTCGCCGTAGTTGTCCGCCGCCGCGGTCTGGTGAAGTCGTATCCGACAGGCAAGCACGCTCATTATCATGACTCAGATTTTCAATTGCTATCCAACGCGAAGGCACTCAATTCCATTCGGATGGCCTTCGCGAAAAGTCGATTTAAGTTTAACCTTTACGTATTCACAGATGATGTTGCCATGGAATCGATAGATCTGGATAAAGCAGAAGAACTTCTTGGTCGGACGATTTCGACTGCGGGCCGAATCACTGTGATATATACGAACAATTTGACAGTTGATTATATTCCAATGACTCCTTGGATTTTTGCGCATCGGCTGGCACATGGTTTTCAATTTTTCGACGAATTCGACAATGTCGCCCAGAAGGTTCTCTTCGAATCACTTTCTGACATATATAACGCGGTAAAACCTATTAGCGCAAAAAAGCCACAAATATTAACGGACTATCTGGAGTTTGACGGAGCCACGTCTGATAAAATGCGGCGTATGTCGAACATTCTCTTCACCATGAAGTCCGCGAGAACGGCACGTATCCACAGCAACATTGAGTCGTTACCAGAAATATTTGCTCAATTTCTTTTGACAGGGCGAGTGAGATTCAATCGCATGAAAGATTGGGATTTGTCACGTAATGTAGATTTGTTGCGATATGGCGGGAGGATAACAT
>JAOPYL010000266.1 GCA_025964625.1 Actinoallomurus sp.
CGGCAAGCCGTACGGCGTCGACGTGGTGATGCCCGCCACGTACGAGGGCGCGGACCTCGGCGACGCCGGCGAGCTGCTGGGCAGGCTGCAGGGGATGATCCCCGAAGGCCACCGGAAGTTCGTCAACGACCTCCTCGAAAGGCACGGCATCGACCCGCTCACCGAGGAGGGCGCGGGCCACTACCTCCTCGGCTGGACCGACGCCACGGCGCGTCCCCAGGTCGAGGTCGCCCTCAAGCACCCGATCGCCCTGCTGGCCAACGCGCTCGGACCGCCGCCCGCCGACGTCGTCGAGGAGGCGCACCGGCACGGCGTCAAGGTCGCCGGGCTGGCCAGCACCGCCCGGCACGCCCGCAAGCAGATCGACGTGGGCGTCGACATCATCGTCGCCCAGGGCACCGAGGCGGGCGGCCACACCGGCGAGGTGTCCACGATGGTGCTCATCCCCGAGGTCGTCGACGCCGTCGGCCCGGACACCATGGTCCTCGCCGCGGGCGGTATCGGCCGTGGCCGGCAGATGGCCGCCGGGATGGCGCTCGGCGCCGAAGGGGTGTGGACCGGCTCGATCTGGCTCACCGTCGAGGAAGCGGACACCCCCGAGGCCTCGCGGGACCGGCTGCTCGCCGCGACCTCCCGCGACACCGTGCGATCCCGCTCCTGGACGGGCAAGCCCGCACGGATGCTGAAGACCGCGTGGACCGACGCATGGGAGTCTCCCGAGTCGCCCGGCACGCTCCCGATGCCCATGCAGTTCATGCTCATCTCCGACGCGCTCCGGCGGATCAACAAGGCCGGAGCCGGCGAGCTGACCACATTCCCCGTCGGCCAGATCGTCGGCTCGATGAACCGGGTCAGGTCCGCGTCGCAGGTGATCTACGACCTGATCGAGGAGTACGTCCAGACGATGGAGCGCCTCGGCGCCATCATCGAGGACTGACCGGCCGCACGGCTGCTCGCTGGTCGTCTGCCGAATCGACCCGTAAAAGCGCGAGCCCGGGACCCCACCGTCCAGCGGGAACTTCCCGGCCTCACTTCCTGACCCGCTCCGAAAAGCGGCGGCATCGTCACTCAGTGCGCTGTCGCGTGGCCGGCCGCGACGGGATTCGGTGTCACTCGCCGGTGAAGACGGCGGGGCGCTTCTCCCGGAAGGCCTTTGAGCCCTCCTTGGCGTCCTGGGATCCGATGACGGGCCAGCCGAGCTCGTCGGAGATCTTCAAGGCCGCCTCCTCGTCGAGCCCCTCGGTGCGGCGGTAGGTCCGGAGGATCGCCTGGACGGCGAGGGGGCCGCACGCGGCGATCTGGTCGGCGATCTCGCGTGCCACCCGCAACGCCGAGCCGTCCGGGACGACTCTGGTGATCAGGCCCATCCGCAGGGCCTCGTCCGGTGTCACGGAGCGGCCGGTCAGCAGGATGTCCATCGCGAACGTGTACGGGATCTGCCGTGGCAGCCTCACCGCGGAGCCGCCCATCGGGAACAGGCCGCGCCTGGCCTCGTACAGCCCCAGGGTCGCTCCCTCGGCGACCACCCGGATGTCGGTGCCGACGAGCAGCTCGGTCCCGCCGGCCACCGCGTAGCCCTCGATCGCGCTGACCAGCGGCTTGGTGGGCACCGAGTCGCGAAGGAGGCCCTTCCAGTGGAAGTCCTTGATCTCGGCGGCCCGGCGGCGTACCCGCTCGTCCTCGGACGGCGTGCCCATGGCCTTGAGGTCGGCGCCCGCGCAGAACTGCCCGTCCGCCCCGGTCAGGATGCCGACCCGCACGTCGGGCGTCTCGGAGATGTAGGCCCACGAGTCGGCCATCCCCACGAGCATGTCCGTGCTGAGCGCGTTGCGCGCCGCGGGGCGGTTCATCGTCACGATGACGACGTGCCCGTCGCGCTCGACGGTGCAGTGCGGGGTGCTGATCGGCAGTCGTTCCGCCATGCCTTCCTCCTTGCCGGTCGACGTGCAGGAGACCGGGCCGCTGTGCAAAACAAGAACAGATTCTAGTAATACCTGTCGCTCTCCGACAGGTCTTGCATGCCAAAACGAGAACGTGATCTACTGCGGACCGGGAGACCTCCGTACGACCGGCGCCTCGGTGGACAGGGAGAATCCATGGGTTCGTTGGGCTTCTGGCGGCTGGCGGAAAAGGACCCGGACTGGGTGGCCGCCGTCGATCCGGACGGAACGGAGTACACCGCCGGGGAGCTGCTCGCCCGCTGCAACCGCCTCGTCCACGGGCTGCGCGACCTCGGCCTCCAACCCGGTCACGGCATCTGCGGCCTGGTGCCGAACGGCGTCGACGGCCTGGTCCTCTATCTCGCCGCGCTGCAGGCCGGGTGGTACTACACGCCGGTCAACTGGCACCTGACCGGCCCCGAGATCGGCTACATCCTGGCCGACAGCGAGGCCATGGCGTTCTTCGTGCACGAACGCCATGCCGCCGAGGGCGTTCGCGGCGCCGAAGAGGCAGGCCTCGACCCGCGGCGCCGGTTCTCGGCCGGGCCGGAGACGTCCGGCGGCGGCGAGGTGCCGGGCTTCCGGCACTTCGACGAGCTGGTCGCGGGGCGTCCGGACACGCGGCCGGATCGGCGTACCAACGGCGCGACCATGCACTACACCTCGGGCACGACCGGGCGGCCCAAGGGCGTGCGCAGGGCGCTGGGCGGCATGGACCCGGACGACGCGGCCGAGCTGATGACGTTCCTGTTGACGTTCTTCGGCTTCACCCCGGGCAGGCCCAACGCGCATCTGGTGACCTCGCCGAACTACCACACGGCCGTGACGCAGTTCGGCGGCTCGGCGCTGCACATGGGCCACACGCTCGTCTACATGGACAAGTGGGACGCCGAGGACACCTTGCGGCTCATCGAGCGTCACGGGATCACGAACACGCACATGGTGCCGACTCACTTCAAGCGCCTCCTGTCGCTCCCCGCGGACGTGCGGAAGCGTTACGACGTCTCCTCCATGAGGTGGGCGATCCACGCCGCCGCGCCCTGCCCGGTGCCGATCAAGCAGGCGATGCTCGACTGGTGGGGCGACTGCGTCTGGGAGTACTACGCGGCCACCGAGGGCGGCGGGACCATCGCGAGCCCGCAGGACTGGCGGGCGCACCCGGGTACGGTCGGCAAGGCCTGGCCGATCAGCGAGCTGCTCATCGTGGACGACCACGGGAGGGAGGTCCCCACCGGGACTCCCGGCACGATCTACATGAAGATGGCCGGCGTCGTCTTCGAGTACAAGGGCGACCCGGAGAAGACGAAGGCGGGCCGGCTCGAGGACCACTTCACCGTCGGTGACGTCGGCTACCTCACCGAGGACGGCTTCCTGTTCCTGTCCGACCGCAAGGCCGACATGATCATCTCCGGCGGCACCAACATCTACCCGGCCGAGATCGAGAACGAGATCGTCGTCCATCCCAAGGTCGCGGACGTCGCCGTCTTCGGCATCCCGGACGACGAGTGGGGCGAGCAGATCAAGGCCGTGGTCGAGCCGGCCGAGGGCGTGCCGCCCGGCCCGGAGCTGGCCGCCGAGCTCCTCGCGTCTCTCGACGGCCGGCTGGCCCGGATGAAATGGCCCAGGTCGTTCGACTTCATCGAGCACATGCCGCGCGAGCCCAACGGCAAGCTCCTCAAGCGAAAGCTGCGCGACCCGTACTGGAAGGACCGCGATGCCGCCATCTGATACAGAGGTCGGGGCGCTGGTCGCCGACCATGCGCTGGAGTTCCCCGGCGGGTACACCCGGTCGGTCGGGCCGGTCATCGGCCGGTTCCTGACGGAGCTGAGGGACGGTCGGCTCGTCGGCGTCCGGACGGCCTCCGGCGGCGTGCTGTTCCCGCCGCTCGAGTACGACGACGACGGCGAGGCGGTCACCGGCGAGTTCGTCGAGGTCGGCCCGGACGCGACGGTCCAGACGTACGCCTGGGTGCCGCGGCCGCTGCCGGGCCACCCGTTCGACCGGCCGTTCGCGTGGGCGCTCATCAAGCCGGACGGCGCGGACACGGCACTGCTGCACGCCCTCGACCTCGGGGAGTTCGAGCCCGGAGCCAAGCAGCCGAAGACACTGAGGACCGGCCTGCGGGTACGGCCGAAGTGGCGGGCGACGCGGACCGGCGGGATCACCGACATCGAGTGCTTCCGGCCCGAGGTCACGATGATCGGCGCGCCGTCGCGCGTGGAGTATCGGCTGAGCGCGGGAAAGGCGCTGACGCGTTTCCTCACGGGTATCGCCGAGGGCCGCTTCCTCGGTCACCGCTGCGGGGTGTGCGGCAAGGTCTACGTGCCGATGAAGGGCTTGTGCCCGGTCGACGGCGTGCCGACCACCGAGGAGGTCGAGGTGCCGGACACCGGCACCGTGACGACGTACGCGGTGAACAACATCCCCGATCCCCGCGCGCCCGCGGTGCCGTTCGTCTCGGCGTACATCCTGCTGGACGGTTCCGACATCGCGATGCTGGCGCTCGTCGCCGGCATCCCCGCCGACCAGGTCCGGATGGGGCTGCGTGTCAAGGCGGCCTGGAAGCCGCGTGAGGAGTGGGGCCGGACCATGGAGAACATCACGTGGTTCGAGCCCACCGGCGAACCCGACGTCCCCTTCGAAGACATCCAGGACTATGTATGAACACCGCGGTGGTCGCGTTCGCCCAGACGGAACACACCGGCGAGGACTCAGGGCTGACCGAGGTCGAGCTGCTGGCTCCCGTCATCACGGCGATCAAGGAGCGGACCGGGCTGAGCAGGTTCGGGTTCACGTGCTCGGGATCGTTGGACTACCTGGCGGGCGCGCCGTTCTCGTTCGTGTCCGCGCTGGACGCGGTCGGGGCGTGGCCGCCGATCTCAGAAAGCCACGTCGAGATGGACGCGGCGTGGGCGCTGTACGAGGCGTGGGTGCGGCTGCAGCACGGTGACATCGACACCGCCCTCGTCTACGGCTTCGGCAAGACCTCGCAGCCTGGGCGGGGTGGTGGGGTTCGACACAACACTGGGCTCCGCGCGCTGATGACGCTGCAGCTCGACCCGTACTACCTGGCACCGCTGGGCGTCGACCAGGTCTCCCTCGCCGCCCTGCAGGCCCGCGCGGTCCTCGAAGGCGGGCATAAGGAGGACGACCTGCGCGCGGTCGCCGCGCGGTCCCGCGAGGCGGGGCGCGGCAACCCGTACGCGCTCGACCTGCCCGAGCCGGGCGATGAGGACTACGAGGTCGTGCCGCTGCGCCCGTACGACTGCCCGCCGGTCACGGACGGGGCGGCGGCGATCGTGCTGGCCACCGGCGACCGGGCGCGCGAGCTGTGCGAGACGCCCGCGTGGATCCGCGGCATTGACCACCGCATCGAGGCGCACTCGCCCGGAGCACGGGATCTCAGCCGTTCCGAGTCGGCCGCGCTGGCCGGTGAGAAGGCGGGCGCGCGCGGCGTCGAGATCGCCGAGCTGCACGCCCAGTTCAGCCACGAGGAGCTGATCCTGCGCGACGCGCTCGGCCTTTCCGACGACGTGCGGATCAATCCGTCCGGCGGCGCGCTGGCCGCCAACCCGATGATGGCCACCGGCCTGATCCGCATCGGTGAGGCCGCGTCGTACGTCCACCGCGGACAGGCGCGGCGCACGCTCGGCCACGCGTCGTCGGGGCCGTGCCTGCAACAGAACCTCGTCTGCGTTCTGGAGGCCTGAACCATGGGTAATGCCTGCGCGGTCATCGGGGTCGGGCAGACGGCGTACCGCACGAAGCGCACCGACGTGTCCATCGCCGGGCTGGTGCGCGAGGCGGCGCTGCGCGCTCTGGAGGATGCCGGGCTGACGTTCAAGGACATCGACGCCGTCGTCATCGGCAAGGCCCCCGACCTGTTCGAGGGCGTGATGATGCCGGAGGCGTACCTCGCGGACGCGCTCGGCGCTCGCGGCAAGCCCATGACGCGGGTGCACACCGCCGGGTCGGTCGGGGGGTCCACCGCGCTGGTCGCCGCGAGCCTCGTGCAGGGCGGCGTGCACGACAGGGTGCTCGTCGTCGCCTGGGAGAAGCAGTCGGAGTCCAATGCCACCTGGGCGCTGTCCACGCATCCGCCGCTCACGCCGTCGATCGTCGTGGGCGCGGGAGGCTACTTCGCCCCGCACATCCGCGCGTACATGCGGCGCACCGGCTGTCCCGACCACATCGGCACGGTCGTGGCCGTCAAGGACCGGCAGAACGCGCTGAAGAACCCGTACGCCCACCTGAGGATCCCCGGCATCTCCCGCGAGATGGTCGAGTCCACGCCGATGCTCTGGGAGCCGATCCGGTACCTGGAGACGTGCCCGTCCAGCGACGGCGCGGCGGCGATGGTGCTGGCGTCGGAGTCCGCGGCGCGGCGGGCACCGAACCCGCCGGCCTGGCTGCACGGCACCGCCATGCGGTCCGAGCCGATCTTCTTCGCCGGCCGGGACACGGTGAACCCGCAGGCCGGCAAGGACTGCGCGGCCGACGTCTACCGGCAGGCCGGCATCACCGACCCGCGCCGGGAGCTCGACTGCGCCGAGGTGTACGTGCCGTTCTCCTGGTACGAGCCGATGTGGCTGGAGAACCTCGGCTTCTGCGGCGAGGGCGAGGGCTGGAAGCTCACCGAGTCCGGTGCCACCGCCCTTGACGGCGACATTCCCTGGAACGCGTCGGGCGGCGTGCTGTCGTCGAACCCGATCGGCGCGTCCGGACTCATCCGGTTCGCCGAGGCGGCCCTGCAGGTGCGCGGGCTCGCCGGCGAGCACCAGGTCGAAGGGGCCCGCAAGGCCCTCGGCCACGCCTACGGCGGCGGCGCACAGTTCTTCGCGATGTGGGTCGTCGGCTCCGAGCAACCCTGAGGAGCGGTGATGGAGTTCAACCACGCCGACCTGTTCGAAGGTCTCGCCGACGCCATCGGGGACCGGGTGGCGGTGGTCGTCTCCGGGCCGGGCGGCGCCGAGCGGCTGACCTACGCCGAGCTGGACGCGCACGCCAACCGGCTGGCCCACCACCTCCAGGCGGCCGGTGTCGAGGCCGGGCGGCATGTGGGGATCCAGCTCTACAACGGCGTGGAGTACATCGCGACCGTGCTGGCCGCACTGAAGATCCGCGCCGTGCCGGTCAATGTCAACTACCGGTACGTCGAGGCCGAGCTGGAGTACCTGTACCGCGACGCCGACCTGGTGGCGCTGGTCTACGACGCCGAGTTCGAGACCCGGGCCACGGCCGCGGCGTCGCGGGCGCCGGCGCTGCGGCACCGTGTCGTGGTCGGCGGCACGTCACCGGACGCCATCTCCTACGCCGGCGCGCTGGAGGGCCGGCCGGCGACGCGGGGGTTCGGCGCGCGGTCCGGCGACGACGTCTACATCATCTATACCGGCGGCACGACGGGCATGCCCAAGGGTGTCATGTGGCGCAACGAGGACCTGTTCATGGCCTTCGGCGGCGGCAACCCGTACGGTGACCCGCGCGGGACGCCCGGCGAGGTGATCGAGTTCGCCAAGGGCTGCGAGCCGCTGGTGATGATGGCCGCGGCGCCGCTCATGCACGGCGCCGCGCAGATGGCGACGTTCATCGCCTGGTGGATGGGCGGGACGATGGTCTACACCCGCGGGTTCGACGCCGCGGAGGTGCTCCGCGCGATCGAGCGGGAGAAGGTCGTCACCATCAACATCACCGGCGACGCGATGGCCCGGCCGCTGGCCGACGAGATCGCTTCGGGCTCCTACGACCTCGGCTCGTTGCGCGCGATCAGCTCCACCGGCGCGATCCTGTCCGGCGCCGTCCGGGACCGGCTGCGGGAGCTGCTGCCGGAAGCCATGATCCTCGACAACTTCGGGTCGTCGGAGTCGGGCTACACCGCGTCCGGGGTCGAGGGCTCCTCACCGGAGTCGGGCCTGAGGTACCGGCCGAACAACGCGCGGCTGCGGGTGCTCGACGACTCCCTGCGGCCGGTGGAGCCCGGGTCCGGGGTCATCGGGCAGGTCGCCAAGACCGGCCACATCGCGTTCGGGTACTGGCGCGACCCGAAGAAGACCGCGGAGACGTTCGTCGAGGTCGACGGTGCCCGGTGGCTGCTCACCGGCGACATCGCCACCGTGGAGGCGGACGGCACGATCACGATCTTCGGTCGCGGGTCGCAGTGCGTGAACACGGGTGGTGAGAAGGTCTTCCCCGAGGAGGTCGAGGCCGTCCTCAAGGGACATCCCGGCGTCTTCGACGCGGTGGTGACCGGTATCCCGGACGAACGGTTCGGCAGCCGGGTCGCCGCCGTCGTCCAGCCGTACGGCGCCACGCCGGCGGTCGAGGACCTCGACGCGCACTGTCGTGGCCTGCTCTCCGGGTACAAGGTGCCGCGCACGTACGCCTTCGTCGCCGAGATGGAGCGCTCACCCGCGGGAAAGGCCGACTATCGATGGGCCAGGAAGGTGGCCGAGGAGGCGGCCGCCGGATCCTGACGCTCGCCGGTAAGGCTGCTCGGCACTCACTCTCCGGATAGCTAGAATTGTCGAGAAGCTCTTCTGAAGAGTCTCTCTCCCGGACGCCCTTCTCTTCAGTGGAGAGATAGTGGAGGTGTAAGCGATGTCAGCGCCCGACCGCGCGGAGCTCGTCGCGGAGCTGGGCCATCAGGCGCGTGTGAGCACCGTGTGGACGGTCCTGCTGCACCACGCCATCGCCAGCCGCTCCGGCATCAACGTCACCGACATGCAGTGCATCAACCTGCTTCAGCTGCGTGGCCCGATGACTCCGGGACAGCTGGCGGACGCGATGTTCCTCACCACCGGTGGCGCGATCACGGCCGTGATCGACCGGCTGGAGAAGGCCGGGATGGTGCGGCGCCGCCGCGACCAGCAGGACCGGCGCCGCGTCCTCGTCGAGGCCGCCGAAGAGGGGCCGATCTCCGAGCTCAGCCGGAGGTTCCAGCCCGTGGCCGAGCTGTACGAGAAGGTCCTGGACGGCTACACCGACGAACAGCTGGCGATCCTGGTCGACTTCATGACCCACAACAACGAGGCATCCCCCGAGGTCATCGAGCGGGTGAAGGAGCTGGGCTGAGGCCGGAGCCCGCGACGGCCTCACCGAGCGCGTCCAGGAGGGCGGCCGTGGCCGGCGGCTCGGGAGGCTCGCCGTAGGTCGCCGCCAGGACGTACCTGGTGGACGACGGCAACACCGTCGTGCGCACCGACGGGTTGCGCGCGGCCTCCAGCGCCAGGCCCGGCAGCGTCGTCACCCCGAGCCCGGCCGCCACGAGCGCCTGAACGGCGACGAAGTCGTCGGTGGTGAACGAGATCCGCGGGCTGAACCCGGCCCGCGCGCACATCTCGAGCAGGTGCCGCCGGCAGCGGTCGCAGCCGGCGATCCACTCGGCGTCCGCGTGGGCCGCCAGATCCGGCTCGGTCTCCTCGGCGGTCACCAGGTAACTCGGTTCGTCCAGCAGCCGGCGGGTGCCGATGCCGTCGTCCTCGCTGCCGGGGTCGTACCGGAAGATCACCGCGACGTCGATGTACCCGGCGCGCAGCATGCGGACGGCCTCCGGTGGCTCGGCCTCGGTCAGGCTCACCCGAAGGCCCGGATGGCGGGCGGCCAGCAGTGAGGCGGCGTGCGGCACGAACGTGCTGAGCGCGGACGGGAACGCCGCCAGGCGTACGCTGCCCTGGCTCAGCCCGACATGCGCCGACAGCTCGGCCTCGGCCGCGTCGAGCCGCCCGAGGATCTCCGTGCCCCGCTCGGCGAGCGTCCGCCCGGCCTCGGTGAGCCGGATCCCACGCCCGGCCCGCCGCACCAGTTTCGCGCCCGTCTCGGCCTCGAGCCGGGCGAGGTGGTGGCTGACCGATGGCTGGGAGTAGTGCAGTTCCTTCGCCGCACCCGTCACCGAGCCGGTACGGGCGACGGCGACCAGGACGCGGAGACGGGAAACGTCCAGCATGACCCCAATATATCGACGACGTCTATGCTTCTCCCGCTCGTTTGGCATTAGACCGATGAGTGGTCGTGCCGTCACCCTTGAAGGGAGAGGGAGGTGCGCGATGACTTTGGTGCTCGGAGCCGTACGGCCGGGGCTGGCCGATCTGGTGGCGGGGGTCCGCACCGCCGTGGGCCGGCACGCCGGCTGGCGACAGACCGCCGAACTCGTGGCGGGAGAGCTGCGCGGGCACCTGCCCACGCCGGACGTGCTCACCGCGGAGCAGCGGATCGGCGACCCGGACCGCTACCTCAGCCACACGCTGTACGTCGAGCCGGACGGATCCTTCTCCGTCGTCGGCCTGGTGTGGCGGCCTGGGCAGATCACCCCGATCCACGACCACGTGACCTGGTGCGTCTTCGCGGTTCTGCAGGGAGTGGAGCACGAGGAGCTGTACGTCGAGCGAGGCGATCACCTCATGCGAGCCGGGGAGAACGACAACCACGTGGGCGATGTCAGCGGGTTCGCGCCCCCGGGCGACATCCACCGGGTGCGCAACTCCGGCGAGCACACCGCGATCTCGCTGCACATCTACGGCACCGACATCTCCCGGGTCGACTCCAGCGTGCGGCGCTGCTACGACCTGCCCGTACGCGGCTGACGCGCCCGCCGTGAGGCCGCGCCGGCCGTCGCGCCGGCGCCGTCCGGCCGCGTCCCGGTCAGCTGTCGCCGGGAGTCTCGGTGTCGGCGGCCTTCCTCTCCTCGGTCTTCTCGCGCAGCTTCTTCACCAGTTCCTGTTTCCGGCGCGCCGCGTCGTCCTGGTCGGCCTGGCCGGCGCCCGGCGCGCCGCGCATCGCGGAGCGGTCCAGCTTCTTGCGCTGGCCGCCCTGGCCGAGAAGGCTGTTGCGTCCTCTGGACATCGTCGTTCTCCCGTCGATTGGTGATGATTATCGTAGGCATACCCGGCACGGAGCGGCTGGGCGGACATCAGCCGCCCAGCCGTACGACGGCCGTGGACTCGGTGAGGTCGTCGAGAATCTCCATGATCGGCTCGACGCCGAGCCCTGGGCCGGACGGGACACGCATGAGCGCGTCCTCGAGCCGGAACGGTTCGGTGATGTCCCGGGCGTAGTAGCGGTCGGAGGCGGAGACGTCGCCCGGCAGCGTGCACCCGGGCAGCGCCGCGAAGGCCAGGTTGGCGGCGCGGCCGAGGCCGGTCTCGAGCATCCCGCCACACCACACCGGCACGTCGTGCGCGGCGCACACGTCATGGATCCGCCGGGCCTCCAGGTAGCCGCCCACGCGACCAGCCTTCACGTTGACGATCGAGCACGCGCCCAGCGCGAGGGCGTCCGCGGCGGCCCGGGCGGAGACGATCGACTCGTCGAGGCAGATCGGGGTGGTGACGGCCTCCGCCAACTGCGCGTGGCCGAGCAGGTCCTCCTCGGGCAGCGGCTGCTCGATCAGCAGCAGGCCGAAGGGGTCCAGACCGGCGAGATGCCGCGCGTCGGCCCGCGTGTACGCGGTGTTCGCGTCCACCTGCAGTGGGATGTCACCGAACCGCTCACGTACCGCGCGCACCGGCTCGATGTCCCAGCCGGGCTGGATCTTGAGCTTGATGCGGGCGTATCCCTCGCCCAGATAGGCGTCCACGTTGTCCAGCAGCTCCGGGATCGAGTCCATGATCCCGACGGAGACCCCCGCCGGCACACGCTCGCGCGTCGCCCCGAGGAACGCGGCATAGGACATGCCCGCGACGCGGAGTTCGGCGTCCAGCACCGCCATCTCCACCGCGGCCTTGGCCATCGCGTGCCCTTTCACCGGGGCGAAGGCCGGGCCGAGGGCGCGGGCGGTGACGTCGGCGGGCAGCCGGGGGAGCAGGAAGTCGCGGATCACCTGCTCGGCGCCGTCGACGTATTCGGCGGAGTACAGCGGCTCCGTGATGGCCACGCACTCGCCCCAGCCTTCGGCCTCCGCGCCGAGCACGCGCACGAGCAGCACCTCGCGCTCGGTCTCGGTCGCGAACGACGTGCGGAACGGCGCCACCAGCGGAATGCGGATGCGTCGCAGCTCCACGCCGGACAGCTTCATCGGGACACCTCCAGGAGGTAATGGCCGGACCGGGTGAACCCGGTGATGCTATATCCGGTGGCGAGCGCTTCGCCGAGTGCCGCCCGCTGGGCCCGGCGCCACTCGCGGGCGAGCCCCGGATCGCCCGCACGGAGCGCGCCGATGTCGGCCGGCGTGC
>JAOPYL010000299.1 GCA_025964625.1 Actinoallomurus sp.
GACCAGGAAGCCGAACGGGAACCCGTCCGCCTGCCCCGATGACGCCCCGAACGCCGCGGGCGTGCCCGAGTCGGGCGCCATCAGCATGAACCCGTCCGGTCCCAGGTACATGAAGGGGCTACGGAGCGGCCGCTCGACCACCCGCTCGACCACCACCTCCCGTACGACGGGCCGGGGCGCGCTCTGCGGCTCGGGGGATCGCCTGGATCGGCACGATGGTGGCAGGCCGGGCAGGCCGGGCAGGCCGGGCAGGCCGGGCGGGCCGGGCCGGGGTAGGAGGCGGAGCCGGCCGCTCCGGCGCGACGATAGTCCCCTTCTGGGGGATATTGCAGAAAGCAGGCCTCACGCATTCGCACCGCAGTCAATCGCGAAGCAGATGGGGTCTCCGGCGGGAGCGCTCAGGCTCGGGGATGACCCGGCGGGGGGACTGTGGCGAACGCAACGCCGCAAGCCATCGGGCCATGTGCGGGCAATTAGCCCCGGTGATCAAGGGTTAACAGGGGTCACTCGCAATCACCGCCAGCCGCAGGTCAGCGCCTAGCATCTCCGAGAACCGGACGATTCCCAAGCTGACAGCGCAATGATCGATAGTGCGGACCGAGAGACCCTGATTTACTGCGTGATCAGGGTCAAGCCTTCGTGTTCGGCGAAGTCTTCGAAGTCTTTGACGTTGAGCGTCGCCAGCGGCAGGTCGTAGCTGAGGGCGCAGGCCGCGATCCACGAGTCGTTGGCAGGTCGGGGTCGGCCGCGGCGGATGGCGTACGCGGAGATCTGGCCCCACGTCCGGGCGACATCGTCGCTATACGGAAGGACGATCACTCCGTTGAGCCAGTGGTTCAGGGCGTCGCGGTTGCGTCGGCCCCATTGCCGAAGTTCAGCCCACTGGGTGAGCTCGCCGAGGGTCACGAACGTGATACACGGCTGCTTGCCGATGAGCCGGATCATGACGGGGGAGGGGAGCCGGCGCTTCAGGCTCAACGAGGAGACGTCGGTGTCGAGGACTACGCGATCCACGGCGGTCAGGCCAGGTCGGCGTGACGGGTGGCGTGGACGTGCGCCAGGAAGGCGTCCAGTTCCTCGTCGGTGTCGAAGACGTCGTCCTGGGCGAGGTCGTCCGGAGACTCGATGGGCCGGACGTGCTTGCGCCGGGCCAGCTCATCGAGCGACACGGAGCCACGCTCCGGGTGCCCTGCAGGGTATTCCGCGCTGCTCGTGCTCATCGTCACCTCCTGTTACCGTCACTATCGAGTGTCGCACGCCTCCGCCGTCGGTGCGTGAGCGAAGCCAAGATCCACGGCACGAGCGCCGTCGAGCACGCGGGATATGTGCGGGATGGCCACACCTGAAGGCACGTGGTGGAGTCGGTCCGGCGCAGGTCAGTGCGCATATAGCCGCCGGATCGCCTGTGGTTTCCTAAACCGTGTGCCGCAGGTTCGAATCCTGCCGGGGGCACCCAGAACATGGGAAACACTCGCTGACCAGTCGATATCCCGTCAGCTGATGCTTGAGGCGACCATCGAGTTGCCGAGAGCGCCACGGGGAGTACACGCGATCCGCGCGGCACAAGAGCGTCGTGCGGCGGCATCGCTGAACTCTCGTTCCGCTGAAGCTGGCGAGCGCTGATGCGTCGCGGGGATCGGTCGATTCGGTGGACGACGACTCTCAGCGTGGTGGTGTTGGCCGGGATCGCGGCGATCGTGTCGTACAAACACATGTATCTGCTGGTCAGGCGGTACGGTGAGACATCGTGGACCGCGGCCCTGCTCCCGGTCTCCGTTGACGGAATGATCGGCGCCTCATCGATGTCCCTGCTCCTGGACTCCCGTCATGGCAGGCGCAGCGGCCTGCTTCCCTGGGCGCTGCTCATCATCGGCAGCGCCGCCAGCTTGGCCGCCAACGTCGCCGTGGCTGAGCCCTCGGCCGTCGGCCGGCTGATCGCAGGGGGTGGCCGAGCTGCGCTCTCATCGGCTCCTATGAGCTGCTGATGAGGCAGATCAGGCATACCAGCCCACGGGAAACTAGGTGGGAAAGCATCGACTCATACGTGCCTCATACGACGTCCGAGGCGGCTCATACGGATTCTGAAGACTCATACGTCTCCAGGCACGACGATGGCGCCCCCATATGAACCTCTTACCAGTCCAGAAGTCTCCACCGGGAGCCCAGAGAAGTCTCATATGGACGGCGCCTTTGACCTCATAGGTTCTTCAGACAGGCCCGGTGCGGTGCAGCCGATCGACCCCGGGGACGGCGTTTGTTGCCTCGACGGTGTCGCCCTGTGGAGAAGTGGTGTCCACCATGGCTGCTCACCCAATCACTGCGGTGCTATCACGGATCGTCCCCGAGCTCGTCTTGCCACGCCGACGCAGCGTGCCTCGGGATCGGGTCTGCAGGTGGCGTGAGGGGTCGACCCAGCATCCGATGGGGCTCGTTCACTTCGCCTGCCCGCCTGCCGGGCGGTACGGCCGAGGGAGGACTAGAGTCGTGAGGTTCCTGATAAATCCCCGCCGCGAGAGGTACTTGAGTAGTGGCTGATTCGTTCGCTCACCTGCACGTTCACACTGAGTACAGCATGTTGGACGGAGCGGCCAAGATCGGTCTGCTGATGGACGAGGTGTCCAAGCAGGAGATGCCCGCCGTCGCGATGAGCGATCACGGCAACGTGCATGGGGCGTATGAGTTCTACCACTCGGCGAAGAAGGCCGGCGTCAAGCCGATCATCGGCATCGAGGCGTACGTGGCGCCGGCGTCGCGGTTCCACAAGGAGTCGGTGTTCTGGAGCGACAACCTCGCGCTGCGCCGATCCAATGACGACACCGGTGAGGGCGGTGACGTCTCCGGCCGTGGCCTGTACACGCACATGACGATGTGGGCGGCCGACGCGGATGGGCTGCGGAACCTGTTCAAGCTGTCGTCTCTGGCGTGGCTCGAAGGGCACGTGCAGAAGTACCCGCGGATGGACGACGAGCTGCTGTCCGAGCACGGGCAGGGCATCATCGCCACGACCGGCTGCCCCTCTGGAGAGGTGCAGACCCGGATACGCCTGGGGCAATACGACAAGGCCGTCGAGGCGGCCGCCCGGTACCGCGACATCTTCGGGGCCGAGAACTACTTTCTTGAGTTGATGGACCACGGCCTCGCGATCGAGCGCCGGGTCCGCAAGGACCTGCTGAGGCTCGGCAAGGAACTCGGGTTGCCGCCGCTGGCCACCAACGACTCCCATTACGTGACCGAACCCCAGGCCGAGGCGCACGACGCGCTGCTGTGCATCGGCACCGGCAAACAGCTTGCCGATCCGAACCGGTTCCGGTTCTCTGGGAGCGGCTACTACATCAAGAGCCCTGCTCAGATGCGGGCGATGTGGGACGAAGAGGTTCCCGACGCGTGCGACAACACATTGTTGATCGCCGAGCGGGTCGGCGACTACGCGCCCGTTTTCGCGCATCGGGACCTGATGCCGAAATTCGCGGTCCCCGAAGGCGAGACCGAGTCGTCGTGGCTGCGTAAGGAAACTCTGAAGGGCGCGCAGGACCGGTTCAAGGGCGAGCCGTCAGCGGAGGTACTGGAGCGAATCAACTACGAGCTCCGCGTTATCGATGACATGGGATTTCCCGGCTACTTCCTCGTGACGTCCGACATCTGCCGGTACGCCCGCGCGAACGGGATCGGCCTGGGGCCGGGCCGTGGATCAGCGACCGGGTCGATGGTGGCCTATTGCACGGGCATCACCGAGCTGGACCCGATCGAACACGGGCTGATCTTCGAGCGGTTCCTCAACCCCGAGCGCATCACCATGCCGGACGTCGATCTCGACTTCGACGACCGCCGGCGTGACGAGATGATCGACTACGTCACCAAGAAGTACGGTGACGACCGGGTGTGTCAGATCACCACCTTCGGCACGATCAAGGCCAAGGCCGCGATCAAGGACGCCGGCCGGGTGCTGGGCTTCCCGTACCCGCTGGGCGACCGGATCACCAAGGCGTTCCCCGCAGCGGTAGGCGGTAAGGAGATCCCCCTGGCGGCGATCTCCGACGAGAAGCATCCCCGCTACAGCGAGGCCACCGAGCTGCGGAAGCTGTACGAGGAAGAACCCGACGTCAAGCGGGTCATCGACACCGCTGTCGGCATCGAGGGCCTGACGCGTGGCACCGGCATCCACGCCGCCGGCATCATCTTGTCCTCCGATCCGCTGATCGACGTGCTGCCGCTGGTCAAGCCGAAGGCCGATGGGCCGATCATCACCGCGTTCCCCTTCACCCAAGCCGAGGATCTCGGTCTGTTGAAGATGGACTTCCTGGGGCTGCGGAACCTGACCGTAATCAATGACGCGGTCGCCAACATCAAGGCCAACCGCGGTGAGGATCTGAACATCCTCGACGTGGCGCTGGACGATAAGAAGACGTATGAGCTGCTGGCGCGGGGCGACACCCTGGGCGTGTTCCAGCTCGACGGCGGCGGGATGCGGACCCTGCTGCGGCTGATGCAGCCGAGCACGTTCACCGACATCGCCTCCGCGTCCGCGCTTTACCGGCCCGGCCCCATGGAAATGAATGCGCATACAAATTATGCGCTCCGTAAGACCGGTCAACAAAAAGTCGCGCCGATCCACCCTGAATTGCTGGAGGCTCTTGAGCCGATCCTGGGCGACACATTTCACCTGGTCGTGTTCCAGGAACAGGTCATGGCGATCGCGCAGCAGCTCGCCGGGTACTCCCTCGGCGGCGCCGACATGCTACGCCGCGCGATGGGCAAAAAGAAGAAAGAGGTTCTAGACGCCGAATGGGGTAAATTCTCCGCCGGAATGGCCGAGAAGGGATTCTCCCCTGAAGCCACCAAGGCGGTCTGGGATGTCCTCGTGCCGTTCTCAGGCTACGGGTTCAACAAGAGCCATACCGCCGGGTACGGCGTTGTGTCGTACTGGACCGCGTACCTGAAGGCGAACTACCCGGCCGAGTACATGGCGGCGCTCCTCACCTCCGTAGGCGACGACAAAGACAAGATGGCGATCTACCTCGCCGAATGCCGGAGATACGGCATCAAGGTGCTGCCTCCGGACGTCAACGAGTCCGTGGTGAACTTCGCTGCGGTCGCCGGCGACATCCGGTTCGGGCTGGGCGCGATTCGCAACGTCGGCACCAACGTCGTCGACGCGATCGTCCGTGCCCGCACGGAGAAAGGCGACTTCGCCTCCTTCGAGGACTTCCTGACCAAAGTCCCGATCACGGTCTGCAACAAGCGGGTCATCGAGTCCCTAGCGAAGGCCGGCGCGTTCGACAGTTTGGGTCACACCCGCAACAGCCTGGTCCTCGCCCACGACCAGGCCATCGACGTCGTGATCGGCATCAAACGCAACGAGGCGATCGGGCAGGACTCCCTCTTCGGCGAGATCGCCGACGACTCCGCCGCGGGAGTCGGCCTCGATCTGGATCTCACCGCATCGGAATGGCCGAAGGACGTACTGCTGGCCTTCGAGCGGGAGATGCTGGGCCTGTACGTGTCCAGCCATCCGCTGGACGGCACGGAGAAGATCCTCGCACGGCACCGTGACACCTCGATCGCTGAGCTGCTGGGGAGCGGCCGCACCGACGGCATGACGAAGATCTCCGGCATCATCTCCTCTCTCGACAGGAAGGTCACCAAGAAAGGCGACCCCTGGGCGATCGCCACGATCGAGGACATGGACGGCAGCGTCGAGTGTCTGTTCTTCCCGCAGGCGTACCGGCTGTACTCCGATGCGCTGGCCCCAGACCGCGTGGTAGCGGTGGGCGGCCGGCTCAATGAGAGGGACGGCAGCATCAACATCTACGCCGAAAGCCTGGAGGTGCTGGACGTGTCCACGGCCGGCAGCGACATCGAACCCCCGGTGGTCATCTCACTGCCCGAGACCCGCGTGAACCGCACCCTCGTCAACGACCTGAAACAGATCCTGATGAACCATCCCGGCACGGCGCCCGTGCACCTGCGGCTGCAGCCGCAGCGGCCCGGCGCGCAGGCTCTGCTGATCAATCTGGAGATGTTCCAGGTCAGCCGTGATACCTCGTTCTTCGGCGATGTGAAGCATCTGCTGGGCCCGAGCGCGCTCGGGGCATGATGTCCGAACCGAACGGCCTAACTCTCCTCGCCGAGCCAGGCCGGGCCTGCCCGGTGTGCGGCGGGGAGATCCTCGCCGCGCTGCAGGTCCCGAACGGGTGGACGATCGAGCAGGGCCGGCAGGTCCGCGGCCACACCGAGGTGCTGCTGTGCGAGCGCTGTGACCGCGAGGATCCGGTCACCGGGCCGATCGTTGTCTTCTTCACCGTCCATGCGCAGCTGACGACGGCCGATCACGTCGACGAGCTCGCCGCGCTCCTGCAACGCTGGGCCGACCATGCTGCCCCGCGGCCCCTGGACGAAGAGGCCTTGGCCGCCGAGGTCGACGCCTGGTATCGCGGCGAGCTGTGACATGGCCGCGCCCCCGGCCAGCGTGCTGCTGCGGCCGGGGGCGCGGCTATCGGGTTCTACTGGCCGAGGCGGACGGTGGTGCGGGCGCGGAACCCGAGGTCGTTCTGCACCGCGCCGCAGTCGCCGGCCTGAGCGGGCAGCAGGCCCTTGCCGGCCAGGTCGACGTAGTTCTCGACGTCAGCGGGGTCTATACCCAGGCCGAGGTTGCCCACGCCCAGGACGAGGGTGCCGGGCTCGATGCCGGCGGTTGACTGCGCCATTCTCTCCTCCCTTTCGGAGTGTGCTGATGTCATGGCGCCGAGTCGGCGGCCACGACGATGACGATCTGCCTCCTTTCCAGCGGACGGACCCAGCTGGTGAGCCAGCCCGGTAGGACGGCGAGGCTGCCTCGGGTCGGCGGGAACGACAGTTCCCGGCCCCAGGGCAGGCCGGGCATCGCGGTCATCGCGCATCCGGCTCGCGGGTCGAGTACAGCCACGCTCCCGGACGCTCCATGGGCCGGCTTGGTCGCGGCGAGGAAGCACCAGCCCGTCCAGTCGGCGGATGAGGCGGCCTGCGGCATCTCATAGCCGCTCCGCCACACCTGGGCAGTCAGCTTCACGTGGGCTGGTGGCCGGGCGGGTGCTCCAGCGGCCAGGTCACGCTCGGCCAGCATGGTCATCCTGTCCAGGAACGCGGCTTCGAGCACGGCCGCGTCGGTGAGGACCGTGCCGAGCGGGACCGTCTCGAACTGCGGGCCATCCAGGGTGGCCAGGCGGTCGTTGATGCCGTCGTCCCAGACGACGCCGGAGAGGTCGACCTCGGTGAAGGCGAAGGCGGTCTCCCAATGGCACCGCGAACGAATGTCTGTGCTCTACCGTGCGGGAGCCGCCAGCCCCAGCTCTTGGGCGACGCGCGCGCCAAGATCGGCGTCTATCTTCGTCAAGTAGTCGTTGACCGCGCGTTCCTGGATAAAGCGTTCCACGCCCTGGCTCAGATGGGAGACGATGTTGCCGACCAGGTGGTCCCGATCGGTCTGCGTCATCACCTGGCGGTAGAGCGTGCCGGGCTGGATGAAGTCGTTGTCGTCCTTGTGCGCGACGTAGGCCGTGCGCATGATCTCGGCGGCCTCCACAAACCAGCTCGGATCGTGGTAGTGCTGCGGGTCGGCCGTCGGGCCGCCGTAGCTGTTCGGTGCGTAGACGGGCTGGGCGTCGTTGTGGTGGTAGCGCATCGGGCCGTCTTTGTTGTAGTTGTGCACCTCGTTGAGCGGCCGGTTGACCGGCAGTTGCGCGTAGTTAGGGCCGGTGCGATAGCGGCTTGAGTCGGCGTAGGCGAACATCCGCCCCAGCACCATCCGGTCTGGGCTGGGCCCGATGCCCGGGACAAAGTTCGACACCTCGAATCCGGCCTGCTCGATCTGGGCGAAGAAGTTCTCGGGGTTGCGATCGAGCACCATCCGGCCGATCGGGATCGTCGGGTAGTCCTTGTGCGGCCAGACCTTGGTGATGTCGAAAGGGTTGAAGCGGTAGTCGGCCGCATC